>NZ_JBFAHB010000090.1:0-34410 GCF_040653975.1 Kribbella sp. NPDC050820 | reverse complement strand
CCGGTCATCCCGCTCCACACCCTGCACCAAGAGATAGTCCCAGCCCAGCGATCACACCCGCGGCAGAACGCGCCGATAATTCAGCGCCCTCCTAGTCGCGGTCCTCGTCGGTCCAGTTGCCGCGCTCGCTGTTGAAGATCGACTTGCTGCCGGAGCCGGCCACCGGGCGGGACTGGGCCTGGTGAGTCTGCGCTGGGGCCACCGTCGTGGTGACCTCCTGCGCGGAGTCCATCCCGATCGGACCGGTGCCGTCGTCGTCGGAGTCGTCGTCGCCCTGCACCACGTCGACGCTCGCGGACGCGCGCAGACCGGTGCGCTGGATGACCCGCTGGATGGTCAGGTCCCGGTCGTCCGGGCGGCTGACCCACCGGATCTCCCGGAAGCCCTGGTCCTGCGCCGCGGACTCGAAGACGAAGTGGCCGTAGCCGAAGATCCGCCCGACGATCGGCTTCTGCAGGGTGATGTCCAGGACGCGCGCGATCGGCGTGGTCGCGACCGTCTGGGAGAAGACGCCGCGGATCCGCATGACCCGCATGTTCGTGACCACGAACCGGTCCCGGTGGTGGGTGAGGAACTGCCAGAAGGCGTGCATCAGCAGGATCAGCACGATCGCCAGCACCACTTGGGTGCCGCCGATCGAGTCGGTCACCAGCGCCACCAGCAGGGCAGTCGCCAGCACCACCTCGAGCATCGGCACCGTGAAGACCACCCAGTGCTGCCGGACCTCGTCGATGACGACTTCGCCCTCGTCCGAGATCAGATGGCGCCGGACCTTCGGATCGAAGATCCGGAACAGGCCTATTCCGGCCATCCGCTCACTCCCCTGTCACGCTTTTGTGTGACCCGTACAGCCAAGTGTCCCGCACGAGGGCTCGTCGCGGGACACTCCGGCGGCAGATCAGCTGAACAGCGCACTCAGGAAGGTGATCACGCTCTCGAATGCGTCACCGACGGCCGAGAACGCGCCGCCCACCGCGTCGGCTGCGTTTGCCGGCTGAGTGAACAGATAGAAAGCCGCAAAGGCGATGACCGACCAGATCAACAGCTTCTTCGGCATGTCACCACTCCTCGTTCGCAACCACTTCGGTCGACTGTGTTTGGATTTGTATCACGGACCGTCACCAATTGTCACTGACTGAACACAGCCCACCGCACAATGCTCACCAGCTACAAGTCCCATTCTGTAACGGATTCGGGGGCATGGCAGCAACCGGCGCGCCGCCGTGAGACGCGGATCGCGCCGTTGCGGGGAAATCTCCCCGGATCTGCCCGAATTCGGAACTCATGTCACTCCTATCACACCAGACGACACAATGTGACAGAGTGTGGTCGAGTGTTGCAGCTCGTGCCCCATCACAGCGCCGCGATGAGCTCGTCGGCGGCCGTGTACGGGTCCGTGTTCCCCTCGGCCACCTTGGCGGCCAGCACGTCCAGCCGGGCGTCGCCGTGCAGGTGCGCGAACCGGGACCGCAGCGCCGTCATCGCGATCGCCTCGATCTCGTCCCGGGCCCGGCTCCGGCGGCGCTCGTCCAGGACGCCGTTGGATGCCATCCAGGCCAGCCGGTCCTCGATCGCGGCCACCACCTCGGCGACCCCCTCGTTGCGTGAGGCAACGGTCTTGAGGATCGGCGGCGACCACGCGCCTTCGGGCCGCTCGGCCAGCGCCAGCATCGCCCGCAGGTCCCGGGTGACGGCCTGGACGCCGTCCCGATCGGCCTTGTTCACAACGTAGATGTCGCCCACCTCGAGGATGCCGGCCTTCGCCGCCTGGATCCCGTCGCCCATCCCCGGCGCCAGCAGCACCAGCGTCGTGTCGGCCATCCCGGCGATCTCCACCTCGGACTGACCGACCCCGACGGTCTCCACCAGGACGACGTCGAACCCGGCCGCGTCGAGCACCCGCAACGCCTGCGGCGTCGACCACGCCAGGCCGCCGAGATGCCCGCGGGACGCCATCGACCGGATGAACACCCCGGCATCCGTCGCGTGGTCCTGCATCCGCACCCGGTCGCCCAGCAATGCGCCGCCGGAGAACGGCGACGACGGGTCGACCGCGAGCACGCCGACCCGCTTCCCGGTCTCCCGGTACGCCGAGACCAGCGCCGACGTCGACGTGGACTTGCCGACCCCCGGGGAGCCGGTGATCCCGACGATGTGCGCGTTCCCGGCGTACGGCGACAGCGCCGCCATCACCTCGCGGAGCAGCGGCGACTCGTCCTCGACCAGCGAGATCAGCCGGGCGACGGCCCGGGAGTCACCCTCCCGGGCTCGCTCGACCAGTTCGCCGACCGGGGCGGTCCGTCGTGGCATCAGCCCTCTCGCAGTCAGCGCCGGGGTACCCGCACGATCAGGGCGTCACCCTGACCGCCACCGCCGCACAGGGCCGCGGCGCCGACGCCGCCGCCACGACGCCCGAGCTCCAGCGCGAGGTGCAGCACGAGGCGGGCGCCGGACATGCCGATCGGGTGGCCGAGGGCGATCGCGCCGCCGTTCACGTTGACCTTGTCGACGTCGACCTGGAGCTCCCGCGCGGACGCGATGCCGACCGCGGCGAAGGCCTCGTTGATCTCGATCAGGTCGAGCGCGGACGGCTCGATGCCCTCCTTCTGGCAGGCCTTGACGATCGCGTTCGCCGGCTGACTCTGCAGCGACGAGTCCGGTCCGGCGACCGAGCCGTGGGCGCCGATCTCGGCGATCCAGCTCAGCCCGAGCTCCTCGGCCTTCGCCTTGCTCATCACGACCACGGCGCAGCCGCCGTCGGAGATCTGCGAGGCCGAGCCGGCGGTGATCGTGCCGTCCTTGCCGAAGGCCGGCCGCAGCTTGGCCAGCGACTCGGCCGACGTGTCGCTGCGGACACCTTCGTCGCTGTCGACCACGATCGGGTCGCCCTTGCGCTGCGGCACCTCGACCGGGACCACCTCGTCGGCGAAGACGCCGTTCTTCCAGCCGGCCGCGGCCAACTGGTGCGAGCGGGCGCTGAACTCGTCCTGCTCCTCGCGGCTGAGCTTCAGGCCCTCGTTGTTCGCCTGGTCGGTGAGCGCGCCCATCGCCTGGTCGGTGAAGGCGTCCCAGAGGCCGTCGAACGCCATCGAGTCGACCAACGGCACATCTCCGTACTTGAAGCCCTCGCGGGACTTCGGCAGCAGGTGCGGGGAGTTCGTCATCGACTCCATGCCGCCGGCCACGACGACGTCGTACTCACCGGCGCGGATCAATTGATCGGCCAGGGCGATCGCGTTCAGGCCGGAGAGGCAGACCTTGTTGATCGTGATGGCCGGGATGTTCATCGGAATGCCGGCCTTGACCGCGGCCTGGCGGGCGGTGATCTGGCCGCCGCCGGCCTGCAGCACCTGGCCCATGATCACGTACTCGACCTGGTCCGGCGCGACGCCGGCCTTGTCCAGTGCGCCCTTGATCGCGAACCCGCCGAGCTCGGCGCCGGTGAAGCCCTTGAGGCCACCCAGCAGCCGCCCGATCGGGGTCCGCGCGCCGGCGACTATGACGGTGTGGTTCCGCGTGTCAGACATGCTGTCACGATACCTGCGACGGCACTGGTACGCCCCTGGTCCGACCCTGTCGATCAGGTCACACGCGGCGCGGGTTTGCCGGTCGACGTGATCGGCAGCTCATCGGTGAAAAGGATCCACCGCGGCACCTTCGCCGGCGTCAGCCGGGACCGCGCGTAGGCCACCAACTCCGGGCCCTCCACCGGGTCCCGCCGGACGACGTCCGCCCGCAGCAGGGCGCCGTACTCGTCGTCGGGTACGCCGACCACGCGGGCGTCGGCCACGGCCGGGTGCGTGAGCAACGCGTTCTCCACCTCGACCGGGAAGACGTTCTCCCCGCCGGTGACGATCAGATCGTCGGCCCGGCCGTCGACGAAGTACCGCCCGGCGGAGTCGCGATGCCCGAGATCGCCGGAATCCGCCGGAGTCCCCGCCAGTCGGCCGCCGACGTGCAGCCGACCGACGTCGCCGGCGGGCAGCGTTCGGCCCTCGTCGTCGAGGACCGCGAGTTGTACGCCGGCCGCCGGCCGACCGATCGTGCCCGGCGCCTCGCGCAGATCCATCGGGCCGGCGAGCGTCGCCCAGCCCAGTTCGCTGGATCCGTAGAGGTTGAACAGCATCGGTCCGAAGGCTCTCGTCAGCCGCTCCGCCACGGCCGGATGCAACTGCCCGGCACCACTGACGACAGCGCTGAGGGGTACCTCGACCCCGGTCCGCGCGACCTTCGACAGGATCGGCGGTACGCCGGTCAGCAGAGCGCCTGGGTGGTCGCGCAGGAAGTCCGCGACCTCGTCGGGATGGAAACGGCGCCGGACGACGACCGGCATCCCGAAGGCCAGCCCCAACGCCAGGAACCCGACCCCGAAACCGTGGAAGAAGGGCTGGGTGACGACCAGCGGAACCCCGTGCTGCAAGGGCAAACGTCGCACCAGGGTCGCGATCGGGACGGCTTGTGACACGGCCACCTTCCGCTCGACGACCTTCGGCGTACCCGTGCTGCCGGATGTCATCACGACCACCTGACCCCGGCGCCCGGCGCGGTGCTTGCCCACGTCGACGGCTGGTCCGCGGGGGTCGGCCAGGACGACGTCCGCGTTGGCGCGCAGGCCGGAGACGACGGCGGCGACGAAGGATCGGCCGTTGGGCTCGCGGACCACGACGCGCTCGCCGTCGGTCGGGTTGTGGGTCAGCTCTTCGAGGTCGGCGTACGTGAGCGGGCCGTCGTCGTCGATCAGCGCGACCTCGTCGGGATGGTTGCGGGCGGCAAGCTTCGTGAGGGTGGCCAGCGTCAGGCCGTGGGCGCGGAAGGCGCCGGGCGCGCGCCAGGGCCGCACGGCCGCCAGCAGCCGGCCGAGACCGATGGGTACGTCCCCCGCCACAGACTCAGTGTCGCATCGGCCACTTTTGGTTGGAATCGCGTGGACTGCTGGGCCACGCTGGCGCTATGGACCACCTCGCCGCCACCAAGACCCTGTTCGAAGCGATCGACCACGTGGGCATCGCCGTGGCCGACTTCGACGAGGCCGTCCGGTACTACGCCGACGTCTTCGGGATGACCGTCGCGCACGAAGAGGTCAACGAGGAGCAGGGCGTCCGGGAGGCGATGCTGTCGGTCGGCGACTCGGGGTCGTCGATCCAGCTGCTGGCGCCACTGTCGGAGGCGTCGCCGATCGCGAAGTTCCTCGACCAGCGCGGGCCCGGCATCCAGCAACTGGCCTACCGGGTGCGCGACCTCGACGCGGTGTCGGCCACGCTGCGCGAGCGCGGCGCGCGGCTGCTGTACGACGAGCCGAAGCGGGGCACGGCCGGGTCGCGGGTGAACTTCATCCACCCGAAGTCGGCCGGCGGCGTCCTGGTCGAGCTCGTCGAGCCCGCCTGACGCTTTGCGTGACCACGGCGGCGCTCTCGGTGTCGCTCGGCAAAGCTGAGGAAACCTCACCGTTACCGCCGTCCCACACCGGGTGACGGCACGCGCCGACACACTGCTGAGTGGCGTTTCGCGGACTACGCTGTTCGGGTGCTGAGGGACAGCGCCACCGACTCTCTGGACGGTGTGCCGACGGGGTTCCAGCACGACGCCTTCGTCTACACGTCGGACGAGGAGTTCGTGCGACTCGCGACACCTTTCGTCCACGACGGCCTGGCAACGGGTGCGGCGATAGTCGCGGCCCTGTCGCCTGCCCGGATCGCCTTGCTGAGCGCGGCACTCGGGCCCACGGGCAAGCAGGTCGGCTTCGTCGACATCACCGAGGCCGGCCGCAACCCGGCCCGGCTGATCCCGCTGTGGCGCGAGGCGCTCGAGCAGAACCCGGGCCGCCCGGTCCGCGGCCTCGGCGAGCCGGCCTACCCGGGCCGGACCGAGGCAGAGTACGACGAGGCCGTGCTGCACGAGGCGCTGATCGACATCGCGTTCGCCGCCGACAAGGACCTCCGGCTGCTCTGTCCGTACCAGGCCTCGGTCGGTATCGACCCGACCGCCACCCACTCAGGCGCGGAAGCCCTTGCGGACAAGACGTTCCGTACGGCGCTGAGCGACGTACCGGATCGGGCCGAGCGCTGGGAGTTCGGGCTGGCCGACCTCGGGCACGTCCGGCAGTGGATGACCGCGCAGGCGTCGTCGTACGGGGTGTCGCGGGACCGGCTGGAAGACCTGGCGCTCGCGCTGCACGAGATCTGCACGAACAGCATCCGGTTCGGCGGCGGCCGCGGGACGCTGTCGGTGTGGATCGCGGACGGGGCGCTGATCTGCGACGTGGCCGACGGCGGCCGGATCGACGACCTGCTGGTCGGCCGGGTGCTGCCACCGCTCGACGGGCTCGGCGGACGCGGTGTCTGGCTGGCCAACCAGCTCTGCGACCTGGTCCAGCTGCGGTCCGGCGACGGCTTCACGCAGGTGCGTCTGCACACGCGCCTTCGGTGATAAGACCACTGACAACGGTGGACTGAAAAAGTGACGGTCGTCTCGTTGTGTCACAACCCACAGCGGGACGTGCATACTCAGCGGTAAGTTCCGCTCACCCAGGCCGCCGCTGCAGGAGGTACGACGTGAAGCAGATCCTCGAAGCGATTCTGTCCGGTGACACCGCCGCCGTCGGTGCGCTCGACGTACCGGACCACTACCGCGGCATCACCGTGCACGCCGACGAGGCGACCATGTTCGAGGGTCTGGACAGCAAGGAGAAGGACCCGCGCAAGAGCCTGCACCTCGACGACGTCCCGACCCCCGAGCTCGGCCCGGGCGAGGCGCTGGTCGCGGTGATGGCGAGCGCGATCAACTACAACACCGTCTGGACCTCGATCTTCGAGCCGGTGTCGACGTTCGCGTTCCTGAAGCGGTACGGGAAGCTGTCGCCGCTGACCGCCCGGCACGACCTGCCGTACCACGTGGTCGGCTCCGACCTGGCGGGCGTCGTACTGCGGACCGGTCCGGGCGTGAACGCGTGGAAGCCCGGCGACGAGGTGGTGGCGCACTGCCTGTCGGTCGAGCTCGAGTCGCCGGACGGGCACAACGACACGATGCTCGACTCCGAGCAGCGGATCTGGGGCTTCGAGACCAACTTCGGCGGGCTGGCCGAGCTCGCGCTGGTGAAGTCGAACCAGCTGATGCCCAAGCCCGAGCACCTGACCTGGGAGGAGGCAGCGTCCCCGGGGCTGGTGAACAGCACGGCGTACCGGCAACTGGTCTCCGCGAACGGCGCGAACATGAAGCAGGGCGACGTCGTACTGATCTGGGGCGCGTCCGGCGGGCTCGGCTCCTACGCGACCCAGTTCGCGCTGAACGGCGGGGCGATCCCGGTCTGCGTGGTGTCGTCGCCGGAGAAGGCGGAGATCTGCCGGGCGATGGGTGCGGAGCTGATCATCGACCGGTCGGCCGAGGGGTACCGGTTCTGGAAGGACGAGGTGACCCAAGACCAGAAGGAGTGGAAGCGGTTCGGGGCCCGGATCCGGGAGCTGACCGGTGGCGACGACCCGGACATCGTGTTCGAGCACCCGGGGCGGGAGACGTTCGGGGCGTCGGTGTACGTCGCCCGGCGCGGCGGCACGATCGTGACCTGCGCGTCGACGTCGGGGTTCATGCACGAGTACGACAACCGGTATTTGTGGATGAACCTGAAACGGATCATCGGCTCCCATTTCGCCAACTACCGCGAGGCCTGGGAGGCCAACCGGTTGATTGCCAAGGGCATGGTCCATCCGACGGTCAGCAAGGTGTACCCGCTGGAGGACACCGCCCAGGCCGCGTACGACGTGCACCGCAACCTGCACCAGGGCAAGGTCGGCGTGCTCACCCTGGCCCCGTCCGAGGGCCTCGGCGTACGGGACCCGGAACTGCGCGAGAAGCACGCGGCGGCCATTAATCGCTTCCGTAACAGGTAGTTCTCCCCAGGCACCCGATTGGCTGGTTACGTCCTCGTTCTGACAGGCTTAAGGTGGGGGATTCACGCTGAGCCGCCAGAAGGGAATCTCGGGAAATGCCTGACGAGTCGAGCCTGCCGTTCTTCGACCGTACGGCGACCGCGGCCGGGGGCTTCCCGGTCAGCCGTCGCGGGTACGACAAGCAGGCCGTGGACGACTACGTCCGCGCGCTGGAAATGCAACTCGTCGAGGCACGCAACCGGGCCGACCAGCTCCAGGCCAGCGTCGCGCCGATGCAGCGGCAGCTCGAGGAGACCCGGCGGCAGCTGGAGGCGAGCGCCAACCCGTCGTACGCCGGTCTCGGCGACCGGGCGGCGCAGATCCTCCGGCTCGCCCAGGACCAGGCCTCCGAGGCGCTCGAGGAGGCTCGCCGGGAGGCCGACGAGCTGCGGGCCACCGCGGCCAAGGAGGCGGCGTCTGCCCGGGCGACCGGCGAGCGTGAGGCCGAGGACATCCGCTCGGTCGCGCTGAACGAGGCGGACAGCATGCGCCGGACGGCCGAGGGTGACGCGGCGGAGCTGCGCCGTACCGCGGAGACCGAGGGCGCCGAGGTGCTGCAGACCGCGCGGCGCAAGGCCGAGCAGCTGATGCTGACCGCCGAGTCCCAGGCCAGCACGCTGAAGAACGGCGCTCTGCACGAGGCGGAGAAGATCCGGACCGCGATCCAGCGGGAGTCCGCCGCGCTGCGGGCCCGGCTGGCCGACGAGCGCGAGCAGCAGGCCAAGGAGCTGGCCGACAAGCACCAGCAGATCGCGGCCGACACCGAGAACCTGACCACCCAGATGCGCGAGGCCGCCGAGGCCTCGGAGCGGCGCGTCGCGGAGGCGACCGAGCAGGCCCGCAAGATCCGCGCCGAGGCCGAGGAGTCGGCCGAGCGGACCATCGCCCGGGCCCGGCGCGAGTCCGAGCAGCTGCTCACCACCGCGCGGACGCGGTCCGACGCCGAGCTGACCAACGCCGCCGACGAGGCCGAGCGGTCCCGGACCATCGTCGCCCGGGAGACCGAGCGGCTGGCCAAGCGCCGCGACGGCATCCTGACCCAGATCGCCGGGCTGAACGAGATCGCCAGCAACATCGCCCGCCAGGCCGCCGAGCTCGACTCCGAGACGGCCGCGCCCGCGTACGTGACCCCCTTCGGCCGCCCCGAGGCCACTCCCCCGGCAGCACCCGCCGCGCCGGCGTCGGCTGCACCGAGCGGCTTCGCGGCGCCCGCCGAGACGGTGGCGCCGGCCGGCAGCCCGTTCGCGCCCCGGGAGTCCGTGCCCCCGGCGGAGGCCGACGCCCCGACCAGCCCGTTCGCGCCGCGGGACAGCGCGTTCTCCACGCCCAGCGTGCTGCCGAAGGCGGACGAGGACGAGGCGCCGGCCGACAGCCCGTTCGCGCCGAAGCCTGCTGCCTCGTCGTACGACGAGGACGAGGACGGCCCGTTCACCGGGTCCAGCCCGTTCGTGGGCGCCGGCGCGGGTGACGCGCGGGTGGACGAGACCCGGATCGACACCGGGCTGCGGGTGGACACCAAGGTCGCCGAGGAGCTCACCAGCAGGTCCGCCGGTGGCCCCGGGGACGACGACGAGGAGCCGGTCGACTCCACCAAGATCGACGAGTTCCGGCTGAGTGACCTCGACGACGAGGAGACTTCGGTGCAGGCCGCATCGCCTTCCGAGGACGAAACTGTCGACGACAAGGCAGTCGACGACACGGAAGACGATGACCCGGCCGACGACGAGAAGACCGACGAGGCCGCAGCCGGCTCGCGATCCCCGAAGGACAAGATGTGACGCCACCCGGCGACGAAAACTCCACAGCGACGCCCGACCGGGACCTCGCGGAGGCCACCCGCGAGGCCCAGGCCGCCGCCGCCGAAGCGGAAGCCGCCGCCGACCAGGCCGAGCAGGCGGCGCGTGAAGCCGACCGCTCCGCCGACTCTGCTGACCACTCTGCCCGTGAAGCCGACGACTCGGCCGGCGAGGCCGAGGGGTCGGCGGACCAGGCCGGCGTCTCCGCCAACCGCTCCGAGGCCTCGGCCGAGAAGGCAGACGCCTCCGCCGACGACGCGGAGGATTCCGAAGCCGAAGCGAAGAGCGCCGCGAAGGCGGCTGACGAGTCCGAGGCCCAAGCAGGCAAGGCGGATGACGACGACCTGGCCAACGAGCTGCTGATCGAGGAGCGGCACCCGGACGTCGGCATGGGCCTGCCCGGCCCGCCGCTGCGGCGCTCGAACCCGTTCATGTTCGGCTTCTTCGCAGCTCTCGGCGTGCTGGTCGCCTGGGGCCTGTGGAACGCCCTCGGCCAGGCCCGCTCCGTCCTCATCCTGCTGCTGGTCTCGATGTTCATCGCCGTCGGCCTGAACCCGCTCGTCGAGTGGTTCATGCGCCGCGGCCTGAAGCGCGGCCTGTCCGTCGGTGTCGTGTTCCTGCTGATGATCCTCGCGGTGGCCGGCGTCGGCTTCGCGATCGTCCCGGTCGTCACCGACCAGATCAACAGCCTGATCAGGAACGCCCCCGAGTATCTCGATCTGCTGACCAAGTCGAGGACCCTCAACGAGCTCAACGACCGCTACCAGTTCATCCAGAAGGCCCAGGACTACATCCAGGACCCGGCCCTGGCGCAGCGTGCGTTCGGCGGCATCCTCGGCGTCGGCCGGGTGGTCGCGAACGCGCTCTTCTCCGGATTCACGATCCTGATCCTGACGCTGTACTTCCTGGCCTCACTGCCGTCGGTCAAGCGGGCGGCGTACAGCCTGGTCCCGGCCAGCCGCCGGACCCGGGTCAGCATCCTCGGCGACGAGGTCCTCAGCCGGGTCGGCGGCTACGTCAGCGGCCAGTTCATGGTCGCCGCGTGCGCCGGCTTCTTCATGTTCGTCTTCCTGCAGGTCGCCGGCCTGCGCGAGTACGCGCTGGCGCTGGCGATCGTGGTGATGTTCACCGCGTTCATCCCGATGGTCGGTGGCCTGATCGGCGTCGTCATCGTCGCCCTGATCGGCTTCACCAGCGGCCTGTGGATCGGCGTCGCCTGCCTCGCCTACGGCATCATCTACCAGCAGATCGAGAACTACGTCATCGCTCCCCGCATCATGCGCCGAGCCGTCGACATCCCCGGCGCCGTCACCGTCATCGCCGCCCTCCTCGGCGGCGCCCTCCTAGGCGTGGTAGGCGCCCTCCTGGCCATCCCCACCGCCGCCGCCGTCCTCCTCATCATCCGAGAAGTCTGGGTCCGCAAAGCCGACGACTCCTGACGAACCGATCGAGCAGACGGGCACGTCAGGGGCAGGTCTGCTGGTACGGACGGCCGGCGAAGGCTTGGGTCCACTCGTCGGCCGTCAGGTTGCGGCCCGCCATCGTGCACGCGTAGGCGATCGTCTTCTCCGGGTCGATGTCCCACTGATGGATCTTCCCGTCGTACGACGAGATCGTGACGGTACCGTCCGTCAGGAAGGCCGGCGAGACCGCGTGCGGCTCGCCCTCGGCAGCGACCGACACGGTGCCGAGCGATGCGAGGGTCCGGGTGTCCCACACACTGACTGTCCCGTCGACGGCTCCGGAAACGATCCTGCTGCCGTCCGGCGAGAAACGGACGGCGAGACCCTGGTCGGTGTGTTCGGTGGTCGCCGCGCGCTTGACCGTGCCCGATCGGACATCGATCAGAACGACATCGCCTCCGGTCCCGGTGCCGGCAACGAGGTCCCCACCCGGCGAGAAGGTCGCGTGGTTGAGGCGTAGCGGGACGTCTCCCTCCGAGACGATCGCCCCCGTTTCGGTGTCCATGACCCGCCACACCTGCCGATCACCGGACATGAGGTCTTCGAAGACCACCATCAGGCGGCCGTCCGCAGACGAGGCCATACAGCAGGTCGCCGGCACGTAGGTGGTCTTTCCGGTGGACCACAACTCCTCGTCGTTCGGCTTGAGTGCCGGGTCGAAGTACATGACGCGCTCCCACCCACCGACGGCAATCTGTCGGCCGTTGTCGACGTACGCGATCGAGCGCACGTTGACGTTCGCGCGGTCTGGTAGGTCGTCGACCGTCTTGACCACCGCACCTTTCAGCGCGTCGACGACCCGCAGTGACGACCCGTCGTGAACGACCAGTTGGTTGCCGTTCGGATGCCAGGCCATCGGCGCCTGCCGCCCCACAGGCCAGTCGAGGCCCAGCTGGACCGGCGGTGTGACCGTGCCTGCGGCGTGGTCGGCAACTCTCATCCAGGTGGCGTCGCCTTCCCGCCACAGGTATGCGGTCCGTTGCCCGTTGTCGGAGGCAAGGACATCGGCGTACTGACGCACCGGGACGGCTGTGGTCGAACGAACGTGGCGGTGCCGGCCTGCAAGGTCGTAGCTGCGCAGGACGCCGTCGTCACCACCGGTGTACAGGGTTTGCGAGTCCGGGCCGAAGCCGACGGCCCACGGCACTTCGGCGGTCCTGATCGTGTGCCGTCGGGTCCCACTGGCCACATCCCAGACGACTGCATCGCCACCGGACTCGGTCGTCGCGAGCAGCTTGCCGTCCGGCGAGAACGCGAGGCCGCGGGCTGGGTCCGATCGAGTGGGCAGCACGCGGACGACTGCGCCTGTTCGCGCGTCGGCCAACGCCGCGGACCACCAGTTGTCGCCGGCCTCGTTGTATGCGAGCAGTTCACCATTCCTCGAGAGGTCGAATCCCGGCACAACGAACGTGTCTTGATGTTGCCACTTCAGCCTGCGTGTCCGCACGTCGTAGGCGCCGAGCGGCCAGGCGGTGTAGAGGGTTCCGCCGTCGGGACTCAGCTCGATGCCCATAGGGTTGTCGCGCAGGACCACTGTGCGCGGCGCGCGGTCGACGGCGGTGAGATCCCAGATCATGGCCAGCCCGGTCGGGGGCGAGAAGCTGTTCTCGACCGACGACTGCTCGACCCGCATGCCCGCGGCGAGGTAGCGACCATCCGCGCTGAAGGCCAGGGCGGTCAAGGCGAGCGGGACGAAACCCTCGAGCTTCGGCTGTGGCGCCACTGGTTCCAGCGTGTCGGCCTTCAACAACCGAACCGGCCAGTCGGGGGCTAAAGGAACGCCTGCCGGGTCGAACGCGATCACAGCCAACAGACTCCCATCGGGACTGAACTGTGGCCGGGCGAAGACTTCCTCGCCGGGCGGCAGCGACCCGAAGCTGTGCGACGCGAGTACTCGTCCGGATTCGGCGTCGTACAGGTGGAAATTCGCCCTGCTGTCTCCGGACACGATCCGGCTGCCGTCCGGTGATACCTCGACCGTCTCGGTCCTGCCGGACGCCGACGGGATGGACCGGGTCAGGAGGGGCCGCTTGTTCATCACGGTCACCAGGTTGGCCCGGGTTTCCGCGGAGTCGTCGAAACGCGCGGCCTGTACGGCGAGCAGGAGTGACAGGCTGATGTCGTCGGTCAGCAGCGAGCGAGCCGAAGCCTGACGGGCCAGGTCGTTGATCGCGGCCTGTTCCAGGCGGTCGGCCTGCCGTACCGCGACCAGACCCGCGATCAGCGCGCCCACCAGAAGCAGGGCGGCAGCGGCGAGAGCGCCACGTAACCGGCGATTGATGTGCCGCTCCTGACGGGCTTGGTCCTCGGCCGCCCGCAACTCTCGTTCGGACAGTCGTTTGCTCGCGGCCAGGAACTCCTCTTCGACAGCTGTCAACGTAGGTGCCGCCCGCTCGCGCCAATCCAAGGCCTTGGCCAGCCGAACACCTCGGTAGAGCTCGCTGTCAGCTCGGCCGACGGTGTTCCAGGAATCGGCCGCGATCGCCAGGTGATGCAGGATTCGCTGACCGTCGAGGTCGTCATCGAGCCACCCGCGCAGGCGTGGCCATGCGCGAACCAGAGACTCGTGAGCCAGTTCTACGGCACCCGCATCACTCGTCACCAACCTCGACGCCACCAACCGGTCGAGCATGGTGTCGTCCTCGGGACGGGAGATCACGAGCCGCCGTGGCATGCGGCTTCGTACCGGCTCTCCCTCCGGGCCGGGGGCTACGAGCCGCAGCAGAAGATCGCGCAGAACCGCACGCTCGCCCGGCGACGCCTGTTCATGCACCTGTTCGGCCGACTGCGCGACCGCACCCCGAATTCCGCCTGACGCGTTGTACCCGGCGACCGTCAGCGTGCGGCCCTCCCGGCGCCGCCAGGTCTCGCGCAGGGCGTGTGACATCAGGGGCAGGGCGCCCGGCTGATCGGCCACGTCGTTGACCACCAGATCGACCAGACCGGGTTCGACGACCAGCGAAGCCAGCCGCGCCGGCTCCTCCACGGCGGACCGCAGGGCAGGACGTGTCAGACCGGACAACAAGTAGAGCCCACGCTCGACGACTCGCGCGAATCCGGCGTTGGAGGAGACATCCGGCAGCCGATCGGCGCGGATCGACATGATCAGCGGCGCCACGGCCTGGTGGGAGTTGAGCGCTGCCAAGAATGCCTCCCGCTCGGCATCGTCGTGGCACAGCGTGAAGACCTCTTCCAACTGATCCACCAGCAAAACGGGCGCCGAGCCGGTTGTGGGCAAGGCCGCCGCGAGCGCGGCGACCGGATGCGGTCCTGGTGTCATGACGACGACCCGCTGACCGTCACGCCGCAACGCTGCGGCAACACCGGCACGGACCAACGATGACTTGCCACAACCCGACGGTCCGGCGACGGCCAGCACCGAGTTCTCGGTCAAGATTCGAAGGCATGCCGCGATGTCGGCGTCTCGCCCGAAGAAGCCGTCCGCGTCGTCGACGTCGTACGGCCGCAGACCGGGATAGGGGCACACCGGGCTCGGTTCCGGCAACGGGCTTTGGACTGTCAACGCCGGGTCCTGGGGCAGGATCGCCTGCTCCAACGCGTCGATCTCCGGGCTGGGGTCCAGGCCGAGCTCGCGGTTCAGCGCACCACGCAGCCGTTGGATCGTGCGCAACGCCTCCCCCTGACGGCCGGCCTGGTACTGCGCAGTCGCGAGCAGAACCCAACGACGCTCACGCAGCGGATCCTCGGAGACCAGCGCCTGGGCCTTCGCCATCACCTGGTCGTGCTGGCCCGATCGCAGGGCCGACTCGACGTACAACTCCTCGGCCGCCTGGCGCAACTCAGTCAGCCGCGACACCTCGATCCGGGCCGGGTCCCAACCGTCCAGCTCGGTCAGCGGCCGACCGCGCCAAAGTGTCAGCGCGTCCGCGAGTACCAGGCCTGATCGCTCGGGTTCGCCCGCCGCGAGCAGACCGCGGGCGCGGACCACTGCGCGATCGAATCGCTGCGAATCGATCTCATCGAGCGGAACAGCCAGGCGGTAGCCGGGTGGCGCAGTCTCGATCGCATGTGTGCCAAGGACCTTGCGAAGCCGGACGACACAGCCCTGGACCACCTTCGGCCAGGAGGCCGGCAGCCGCTCGCCCCACAGGACGTGGGCAAGCTGATCGGCGCTGACCACATCGCCGGGATGTACCGCCAGCGCTGCCAGTACGACCCGGTCGCGGCGGGCGAGGGCCTTCTGATCCCCCTCGATCGTCAGCGGGCCGAGAACAGCGATACCCACCTCTCGACTGTCCGTCCGTCGGCCCAGAGCGTCAACCGGCCTGATACCGGCTTGATACCGGGCTGGTCTCGACCGGCTTCAGCGGCGCAGCTTCTCGGTTTCGGCTGTCTGGGTGGCAGGTACGGCGGGGAGGTGGACTGTTACTTGGAGGCCGCCGGTGGGGCGGGGGGTTAGGGAGAGGGTGCCGTCGTGGGCTTGGGTGATGCTTTTGACGATGGCCAGGCCCAGGCCTACGCCGGCGTGGTCGGTGCGGACGCGTTCTGTGCCGCGTTGGAACGGCTCGACGAGGGTGGAGAGGAGTTGGGGGGCCAGGTTCTCGCCGGCGTTTTCCACGGTGAGCGCCACGGTGTCGGGGTGGACGGTGGTCGTGACCCGAACCGTGCCTTGTGAGGGCAGGTTGTGGACGATCGCGTTGTGGACGAGGTTCGTGGTCAGCTGCAGCAGGAGTGCGTGGGAGCCGATGGTGGGGGTCAGGTCGCCCGAGGTCTCGATGGTGAGCCCGCGTTGTTCTGCGAGTGGGAGGAGAGTCTCGACGGCTTCCTCCGCCAGCAGGGACAGGTCGACGCGTTCGCGGGTGAAGGCCCGGCGGTCGGCGCGGCTGAGCAGGAGCAACGCCTCGGTGAGGTCGATCGCTCGGGTGTTGACGGCGTACAGGCGCTCGACGAGCTCGTCGGTGTTGCGGTTGCGGTCGTTGCGGGCGACGTCGAGCAGTGCCTGCGTGATCGCGAGTGGGGTGCGCAGTTCGTGGGAGGCGTTGGCTGCGAATCTCCGCTGTGCGGCGACATGTGCTTCGAGCTGACCGAGCATGCCGTCGAAGGCGTCGGCGAGCTCGCGGAACTCGTCCTTGTGGCCTTCCAGCTCGATCCGGTGGGCCAGCGACCCGGTGGCGGCCTTGCGGGTGGCGTCGGTGATGCGAGTCAGCGGCGCGAGCATGCGGCCGGCGAGCAGCCACCCGCCGACGAGACCGAACACCAGCAGGATCGCCATCACCGCGGCTGCCCGTGGAGCGAACTCGCGCAGCAGGGTGGACCGGACGGGGAAGACACCTGGAGTGGTGGCTTCCGGGACCACGAGCATCGCCCGGTCGGGGACGTACCGCAGGAGAAAGAGCCACACGGCGCCGAGCAGCAAGGCGCCGGCCAGCATCAGGAACCCGGCGTAGCTGAGGGTGAGCTTGAGGCGAACGCTGAAGCCAGGTTGCCTATCCACGGTCCCCTCCGGTGTCGATGCGGTACCCGACGCCGGCCACGGTCGCGATGACCCACGGCTCGCCGAGCCGTTTGCGCAGCGCCGAAACGGTGATGCGTACGGCGTTGGTGAACGGGTCGGCGTTCTCGTCCCAGGCCCGTTCCAGCAGCTCCTCGGCGCTGACAACCCCACCCTCGGCAGCGACGAGAACTTCGAGTACGGCGAACTGCTTCCGGGTCAATGCGACGTACCGGCCCTCGCGGTAGACCTCCCGCCGAAACGGGTCCAGCCGCAGGCCCGCGATCTCCCACACCGGCGGCCGGTTGTGGGCGCGCCGGCGGTCGAGTGCTCTGAGCCTGAGCACGAGCTCCTGCAGTGCGAAGGGCTTCGTCAGGTAGTCGTCGGCGCCGAGCTCGAACCCGGAGGCCTTGTCGTCGAGCCGGTCGGCAGCGGTCAGCATCAGGATCGGCATACCGCTGCCGGAGGCAACGATCCGCTTGGCGATCTCGTCACCGGACGGGCCGGGGATGTCCCGGTCGAGTACGGCGATGTCGTAGGCGTTGACGCTCAGCAGCTCCAGCGCGGTGTCACCGTCACCGGCGATGTCGGACGCGATCGCCTCCAGGCGCAGGCCATCGCGGATGGCCGCTGCCATGTCGGGTTCGTCCTCGACGACCAACACACGCACGCCATCGATGCTACGGGCCCACACATATCGCCCGCATATCGAAATCCTCGTACGCGCTGGCAACACCGCGCTCCCTTGGCTTCAGCCATGCCTGCCACCACCACCCAGCAAGCCACTCAACTAGCCGCCAGCGCCCTGGGTCTGACCAAGACCTACGGCCGAGGCGAGGCCGAGGTGCATGCGCTGCGCGGCGTCGACCTCGACCTGCCCCGCGGCCGGTTCACCGCGATCATGGGGCCGAGCGGCTCGGGCAAGTCCACGCTGATGCACTGCCTGGCCGGACTCGACCAGGCCAGCAGCGGCACTGTCACGGTGGCCGGCGCCGACCTCGGATCACTCGACGACGACGCGCTCACGACGTTCCGGCGCGATCATGTCGGCTTCGTGTTCCAGTCGTTCAACCTGCTGCCGATGCTCACCGCGCTGCAGAACATCGTGCTCCCGCTCGAGCTGGGCGGTCGCCGGATCGACGAGGCGACGCGGGAGCGAGCCCAGGCGCTCGCCGATGCCCTCGGCGTGGCCGACAGGCTCAGCCACCTGCCCGCGGAGCTGTCCGGCGGCCAGCAGCAGCGGGTCGCCATCGCTCGCGCCCTGATCACCCAGCCGGACCTGCTGTTCGCCGACGAGCCCACCGGAAACCTGGACAGCGCCACGTCGGCAGAGGTGCTGGGGCACCTGCGCCGGTCGGCCGGCGAGCTCGGCCAGACGGTCGTGATGGTCACCCACGATCGGGACGCTGCGACGTACGCCGACGACGTGGTCACCATGCAGGACGGGCGGATCGCCTGATGGGCACCGTCTTGCTCGCGTCCCTGCGCACCCACCTCCGCAGGTACGTCGCAGCGGCGATCGCAGTCATCGTCGGAGTCGCTTTCGTCGTCGTGGTCGGCGTACTCACGTCCGGAGCACGGAGTGGACTCATGGCCGGCTTCGGAGCGCCGTTCCGCAACGCCGACCACGTGGTGTCCAAGATCGGTACGAACGCCGCGATCGAGCTCGCCGAGCGGCGCGGCGACAACGCGTCCGTCATCGGCCGAGCCCTGCTGCTGATGCGCGCGGGCGGCCGCCCGTACCCCGGGACAGCCGTTGGTCCGATCGCCCCCTCGGCGGAGCTGCGCTGGCAGAGGCTCAGCTCGGGCCGTTTCCCGGCCGGCAAGGGCGAGGCGGCCGTGGACGTGTGGGTCGCGCAGGCCCGGGAGATCTCGATCGGCGACCGCATCCGGATCGGCGAGGGCAGCACTGCGACCGAACTGACAGTGGTCGGCGTCGTGGAGTCACCCTCGAGCACGGCCCAGGCCTCGGTGTACGTCACCTTGCCGCAGATGCTGCAGTGGCGCGACCATCAGTCGCTCTCGCTGGGCCGGGTGGCGGTGCGCGGGGAGGTAGGCCCGCTCCCGCCGGGCGCGCTGGTGCAGTCACCGGAGGCGTTCGTCGACGAGGCGCAGACCGAGCTCAACAACGGCGTCGACACGATGTCGCTGATGCTGCTGCTGTTCGCCGCCATCGCGCTCTTCGTCTCGGTCCTGGTCATCGCGAACACGTTCTCCATCCTGTTCGCGCAGCGCCTGCGCGACTTCGCGCTGCTGCGTTGCGTCGGTGCGACCCGGCGGCAGGTGGTGCGATCGGTACGGCGTGAGGCCGCCGCCGTCGGCGTATTCGCGTCGCTGACCGGCATGCTGGTCGGCGTCGGTCTCGGCTACGGGCTCGTCGCCCTGATCAACGCGGTCGCGCCCGCTACCCCGATGGGCGCTCCCGCGCTGCCCGCGCTCTGGCTGTTGGGCGGGTTCGCTGCCGGTCTGATGGTCACCATGCTTGCGTCCTGGTTACCGACCCGGCGTGTGGTGCGGGTGAGCCCACTTGCGGCACTGCGCCCGGATGCGGCTGTCGACGTACGCACGGCCGCCGGTGTGGTGCGGCTGGCGCTCGCCGCACTCCTCCTGCTCACCGGGCTGACCCTGCTCGGGGTTGCGATGAACCAGCACAGTACGGCGCTCATGGTGGCGGGCGGCGGATCGGTGTTCACCGCCGTACTCCTCTTCGGGCCGGTGCTCGTCCCCCGACTGATCCGGATCGCCGGCTTGCTCCTCGGCCCCGCCGGACGGCTGGCCACCAACAACGCCATGCGCAATCCGCGCCGGACCGCCGCCACGACTGCCTCGCTCCTGGTCGGCGTCACGCTGACAACCGCCGTACTCACCGGGCTGGCCACGTGGCGCACGGCGATGGATGAGGAACGCGGGAGGCGGCACCCCCTCGATGCCGCGCTCACCTCGCCCGACAAGCCGGTCGCCGCCGATCTCCTCGAACGGGTACGTCGTACAACCGGTGTGGAACAAGCCATTTCCGTCGACGGCGCCATGGCCCAGGTGGCCGGGCTCCCTGAGCCACTCCTGGTCGTCACTGCGCCGACCGCGGAGCAGGTGACCCGCGATGGCGGAGCGTTCGCCCGGTTGGAGCCCGGGCAGATCAGACTCGACTACGCCTCCTTTCGCAAGGGCCTCGGCGTTCGTCCCGGTGACCGGGTCACAGTGCGGGTCGGCAAACGGCAAGCTCAGCTGGAAGTTGCCGCTGGCATCGGTTGGGGCCGGACGGGCGTGGTCGCGCCCGCGACGCTGGCGAGTCTCGCCGACTCCGCCGCGCCGCATGCCATCTGGATTCGCGCGTCTCCTGATGCCGACCCGGGACGACTCGTCGGTGACCTGGACGAGTTGGCGGATCCGGTCGGCGCACGGGTCGACAACGAGTTGCAGGCCCGGGAATCGGAGGAGCAGCAGTTGCGAGTCCTGACCTGGTCGGTGCTCGGTCTGCTCGGCATCGCCGTAGTGATCGCCTTGATCGGGATCGCGAACACCCTCGGGCTCTCCGTCCTCGAGCGTGCCCGTGAGCACGCGATGCTGCGCGCACTCGGGCTCACCCGAAGGCAACTGCGCCGGATGCTGGCGGCCGAGGCCGTGCTGCTGTCCGTGGTGGCCGCAGTGCTCGGCACGGTGATCGGCGTCGGGTTCGCCTGGGTCGGCTACGAGACGTTCGTGAAGGACGTCCTCAAGGCCGCCACCATGCAACTCCCGTGGCTCTCACTCGGCGTCGTCGTACTCATCGCCGCTCTGGCTGGGCTCCTCGCCGCTGTCCTCCCGGCTCGCCGGGCCGCCCGTGTGACTCCGGCCGCCGGACTGTCACTCGACTGAGTCGTCCATGGCGGCGAGCGGGACCTCACCGGGGGTCTTGCTGTAGGCGAGTGCTTCGACGATCTTCCCGTCGCGGACCCGCACCAGGTTCACGCCGCGCACGGATTCCGCGAGAGCCTCGCCGAAGTGGTAGCGAAACCGGATCGTCGCGTTGTCGCCCGCAACCACCACGTCCTCCACCTCGAACTGGGTGCTGCGGTCCTCGGCCAGCGCCCGCCAGAAGGTCAGGTTCGCCTCGCGGCCTTCGTACCGGGCGCCGTTGGGAGCCGGCTGGATCGCCTCCATGACGCAGTCCTCGGCGACCAGGTCGTCCAGCGCGGCGGGGTCGTGGTTGACGAACACGTGGTTGAAGCGGTCGATCGTCTCGGCCGTGGTGCGGTGGGTCATGACATCCTCCTTAGATAGATCGATCGGTCTACTCTGACCATATAGACCGGTTGATCTACTGGCAACCCCATGGCACGCTGACTTTCATGGAACCCCGCTCCACCAGTCGTCCGCGTGAACGCCTCCTGACCGCCGCCAGGGAGCTGACCTACCGGTACGGCGTCGCCGTCGGCGTCGACGCCATCCTCAAGGAGGCCAAAGTCGCCCGGCGCTCGCTGTACGAGCACTTCGGCGGGAAGGACGGGCTGATAGCCGAGGTGCTGCGGGAGACGACGGCCGAGGACGAGGAGCTCTACCGCCGCACCATGGAAGCCGCCGGCGACGACCCGTCCGCTCGCCTGCTGGCAGTCTTCGACATGCTCGACGGAGTCATCGACGACCCCAGCTTCCGCGGCTGCCGCTACCTCTCCGCCGACCTCGCGCTGGCCGACCCCGACCACCCGGCGCACGCCATCACGCGCGAGTACCGCGAACACCTCCACGGACTCTTCGAGGCCGAACTCGTCAAACTCGGCCACCCACACCCGCCAGCCGCCGCCGACCAACTCCTGCTCCTCGTCGACGGAACCCTCGCAGCCGGAGCCACCAGACCCAACACCACCCCAGCCCGCCTGGCCCACCAACTCGCCGAACAAATCGTCGGCTCGGTGGTGTCCCCGGCGTGAGGGGTTGTTCGTCGTACTGGGTGAGGAGGTTGGGATGCGGTTTGCGTTGATGATCTACACGGAGCCTGGGTACGACGAGGGGCTGTCCGAGGCGGAGCGGGACGAGGTGGTGGCGGAGTACTCGGTGTTGTTCGGGGAAGGGCAGTGTGTGGCGGCGGCTCGGTTGCAGCCGGTGGAGATGGCTACGTGCGTGCGGGTCGAGGGTGGGCGGACGTTGATGACGGACGGGCCGTTTGCCGACACCAAGGAGGTGCTCGGCGGGTTCTGCCTGCTGGAGGCGGCGAACCTGGACGAGGCGGTCGAGTTGGCGGCGCGGTTCCCGGCGGTGCGGCTGGGCGGGACCGTCGAGATCAGGCCGGTGGTGCAGGGCTGACCGCGCTGGAGCAGGTCTTTCGGGACGAGTGGGGCCGGGTGCTGGCCACGCTGGTCGGGTTCCTCGGCGACTTCGACCGGGCCGAGGAGGCGGCGCAGGAGGCGTTCGCGCTCGCCGCGCAGCGCTGGCCCGACCACGGTACGCCGGACAACCCGGGCGCCTGGCTGACCACGACGGCCCGCAACCGGGCGATCGACCGGATCCGCCGGGACCGCACCCTGGCCGAGAAGATCCAGTTGCTACCGGCAACCGAGGTCGTGATGGACGAGTACGAAGAGACCGTGTTCAAGGACGAGCGGCTGGAGCTGATCTTCACCTGCTGCCACCCGGCGCTGGCGCTGGAGGGCCAGGTGGCGCTCACGCTGCGGGCGCTCGGCGGACTGCAGACCGCGGACATCGCGCGGGCGTTCCTGGTGTCCGAGGAGACCATGAAGCGCCGGCTGACGCGTGCCAAGGCGAAGATCAAGGCGACCGGCATCCCGTTCGCGGTGCCCGCCGAACGCCTGTTGCCCGATCGCCTCGATGCTGTGCTGGCCGTCATCTACCTGATCTACAACGAGGGTTACAGCGGCCGCATCGATCTCGGCGCCGAGGCGATCAGCCTGGGCCGGCTGCTGGTCGAGCTGATGCCGGACCAGCCGGAGGCGCACGGGCTGCTCGCGCTGATGATGATCCACCACGCCCGCCGGCAGGCCCGGTACGCCGGCGACGACATCGTCCTGCTCGAAGATCAGGACCGTTCGCTGTGGGGCCAGGACCAGATCGACCAGGGTCGCGCAGTACTCGACCGAGCGATCGCGTTGGGAGGTCGCGGCGCGTACGTCGTACAGGCGGCGATCGCGTCGTTGCAGACGCGGGAGCAGATCGACTGGCCGCAGGTCGCCGAACTGTACCGGCGACTGGCCGAGCTCACCGGCTCACTGGTCGTCGAGCTCAACGGGGCCGTTGCCGTTGCGCAGGCCGGCGATCCCGTTGCTGCTCTCGAGGCTGTCGATCGCCTGGATCTGGACGGCTACCTCTACTTTCACTCGACCCGCGGGGAGCTTCTCCGGCGGCTCGGACGTGATGCTGACGCGCGTACGGCGTACCTGCGTGCACTCGACCTGGCCACCTCGACGCCGGAGCGGCGGTTCCTGACGCGGCGGCTGGAAGAACTCTGAAGCCGGCTGTCCCCAGGGCGCGGCCTCGTTCGTCGCCTGGATGTGAGCGACCCCAACATCCAGGGAGAAACCATGACAGTCGCCGTCGCGATCCCCAACTACCTGACCGGCACGTGGAAGGTCGACCCGGCGCACTCCGAGGTCGGCTTCAGCGTCCGGCACCTGATGCTCAGCAAGGTGCGCGGCCGATTCACGACGTACGACGTGACGATCGTGACCGCAGCGGATCCGCTGGAGTCGTCGGTCGAGGCGCGGATCGATCTCGCGTCCGTTGACACCGGCAACGAGATGCGTGACGACCACCTGCGGTCGGCCGACTACTTCGAGGCCGAGAGGTTTCCGGCGATGACGTATCGGTCGTCCGGCGTACGTCGTACTGCCGACGGCTGGATCGTGGACGGTGAGCTCACGGTGCACGGCGTCACGCGGCGGGTGCCGTTGGAGGTGGAAGTGGGTGGGTTCGGGCCGGATCCGTTCGGTGGGTATCGGGCGGGGTTCTCGGCTTCTGCGCAGATCAGCCGGCGGGAGTTCGGCATCGACCTCGACGTGCCGCTGGACGGCGGCGGGGTCGCGGTCGGCGACAAGGTGTCCATCAACCTCGAGATCCAGGCCGTCCTGGAGAAGTAGGAGCTCTTCACATGTCTACTGCAGAACACAACAAGGCGACCTTCCGCCGGCTGCACGGCGCGATGAACTCGCGGGACCCGGAGCTGATCTCGAAGGCGCTCGACGAGGCGCTCGCACCAGACGTGCAACTCAGCACGCCGCTCCCGGTCGACGGGACTGGCGCGGAGGCTCAGAAGCAGGTCTGGGCGATGCTCCTGCGGGCGTTCCCCGACCTGCACGTCGAGATCGAGGACCTGATCGCCGAAGACGACAAAGTGGTCTGCCGCAACACCGTCACCGGGACGCACCTGGGCGACTACATGGGCGTCCTCGCCACCGGTCGCCAGATCACGTGGAACGAGATCTTCATCTTCCGCTTCACCAACAACCAAATCACCGAAACCCACGGCGTAGTCAACATAGCCACCCAAATGCGCCAACTGGGCCTACTCCCGGGATAACTCCTACCCACGCGGTCGACCCCACGCGGCGCTACGCCCGCTCCTACGTCGCGCGCTCGCCACCGCTCCCACCCACCCGATCCACGCGCTTATCGCGCTTCCTCGACCACCCCGTGGACACGCCGGATCCCGGTCCGTCGGACGGCGCCAGTCGTTTGTCCGGCGGCGGACCCGGTCGTCGTCGGACTCAGATCGGTTAACGGCGCACTCGATAGCGCAGGTGGAGCACTCGGTTGCCCTGGATCACCGCGTCAGGGTCCTCCAGCAGGTGTTGCGCGTTGACCGACCCGAAGTAGCGCTTGCCGGAACCGAGCACCACGGGTACGACGTCCATGCGCACCTCGTCGACAAGACCCGCGGCAAGCGCCTGGCCGCCGACGTCGCCGGCGGCGACCTCGACAACGCGGTCACCCGCAAGCTCCTGCGCCTTGGCCACGGCTGTCTCGACGCTGTCGACGAAGTGAAACGGCGCCTCGGGATCCCAGCCCTCGGGCTGCGGCCGGTGCGTCACGACGACCACGTGGTCGACCCCGCTCGGAGGCGTCCCGTCCCAGCCGTCCGTCACGTCGAAGACGTGGCGGCCGGCGATTGTCACCCCGATCTGGTCCCAGTACTCCCGGACGTAGTCGGCGGACGTCTGCGACACCTTCAACACGCCGCTCTCGTCCAACGGGACGTCACCGCTGGTCAACCAGTCGAACAGCGGTCCGGGCTGGTCCTTCTCGTCCGCGATGAAGCCGTCCACCGACACCGAGGCGTACATAACCACCTTGCCCACGTTGCTCTCCTCTGCTTTGGGGTGTCCCCAAATTAACGTGTCGTGGGCTGTTGCTCTTGTAAGAAATCAATCGGCCGGCAGCGGCCAGCCCTCCAGCACGTGGCCGGGATGTTCGCGGAGGAATCGCCGCCGGACTTCGACGTACCGGGTCGGCGTGAGCCCGGTGAACGCCCGGAACTCGTGGCCGAAGTGAGCCTGGTCGAAGTAGCCTGCGCCACCGGCGAGGTCGGCCCAGTCGATCGGTCCGGCGGGGTCGATCGCCAAGACGGTGGCGGCGAAGCGGTGGCTGCGGGCCAGCCGCTTGGGCGTGACGCCGATGAGCTCCTTGAATCGGTGTGCCAGATGAGTGCTGCTGACGCCGGCTGCCACGCTCAGGTCGCCGATCGCAACCTCCCCGCCGGTCGCCGCGATGACGCTACTCGTATGGCGGACCAGCCCGAGGCCGGCGGTCTCGCACAGCCGTCGCATCAGCTCCTCCTCGAGCCGCGTCAGCATCTCGCGCGGTCCGTCCGCCGTGGCCAGCCGGTCTCGCAACTCAGCAGTGGCGGGCCGGCCCCAGACCTGCTCTACCGTCAGCGGCCGGTCACACAGCTCGGCCGCAGGCATCGCCAGGAAGGGCGCCAGCCCCCACGGCTTGAAGTGCACACCGACGGACCGGGACCGGAGTGGGTAGCCGAACTCCCACGCGCGGGTGGGCATGGTGACCACGCAGCCGTCGGCGTACTCGGCCGTCTCGATGTCGGTGCCGGCGCGGATGCGGAACGGCGGCCCGAGGTTCACGATGAGCAGCGCCACCGGCGCCGCTGGCAGCGTCAGCCGGGCGTACGGCGGCGCACCCTCCAGGTAGTAGAGGTCGTCGATCAGCCCGTCCAGCGGCGGTCGCGGCACTCTGGACACGTACTCCATGCCCACAGGATCGCCGACGCCGCGCCGGCAGCGCGCGCCGGGATGGTCCAGCCGCGCTGCGGCCCCTCGGCAACCAGCTGCCGGATGACCTCCATCACCCTCGCCTTCGATCAGGCGGACTCGCAGATGCAGAGTTGAAGCGGCGTATCCCCGGCAAATGGTCGACCGGACCAGTCGCCGAAGCGCTCGACGAGCCGGAGGCCGCCGAGCGAGACGAGCAGCGGCAGCTCCTGCGGGAAGATGCTCCTGATTTCGAGCGGTGCGACGACGAAGTCGGCCTCGGAGTCACTCGAGAGGTACCACGTCCCGCGGGTAACCTGCGCGGACGCATCGTAGGTCTCAGCGACATCGACGCTGACCTTGCCACGGTCAGGATCCAAGAACGACAACGACTCCCGGGTACGCCGCACGCCATCGGCTTCGGCAAGGAGGCGCATGCTCGGGTTGAACACATCGAAGACGAAGCGTGCTCCAGGTGCCAGGTGTCTTCGAACCGACCGGAAGCAGCTCACCAGATCCTCGGCCTCATGCAGATGCAGCAGAGAATTGGCTGTGATGAACACGAAGTCGAAGGTGCGGCCCAGATCGAAGGCCCGCATGTCGCCCTGCATCCATTCCACCGCTACACCGCGCTCGTTCGCCTTACGCTGAGCCTCAGCCAGCATGTCTGGCGAGAAGTCCAAGCCGACGCACGGATGCCCGTCGGACGCGATCGGGATCAGCTTTTGCCCGGTGCCGCACCCGAGCTCCAACACCCGCCCGCGTTGCCGATTGGCCTCGGCACGGTAGAAGTCGACTGCCGGGCCGCCGCCCGGGAACATCAGGTCGTACAGCCTCGCGTGCGAGTAGAACGCTCCACTCATCAAGCCGCCTCCTTTCCGACTCACCCGCAGTTTGCGCGTGGGGAAGGTTACGGGCTGAGTTTGGTGATTTCGGGGGTGGGGGTGCTGTGGAAGGCGCAGGCTCGGGGGTAGCCGGCTAGGCAGCCTCGGGTGGTCATGAGGGCTGTGTAGTAGTCGATGTAGCGGAAGCCGTAGGTTTCGCCGCGGGCGAAGGCCTGGTGGCGGATGGCGGAGATCCAGCGATAGAAGGCTTCGTCGGGGATGGGGACGTACATCGTGGGTTGGAAGCCTTCCATGTCTTCCCAGTTCTCGGCGTGCAGGAAGGTACGGACCGAGTGGCGCGCGCCGTCGACTCCTTCGGACGGGTCCATGGGGAGGCCAGCCAGGAAGCGGGCGCGTTCGGTGAGTTTGGCGGCATGCTCGTGGTCGCGGTGGATGCTGTGCTTCCAGTGCGTGATCAGGGTGTCCGGTTGTTTCTCGCGGATGATCGCGGCCAGCTCGGTCGCGACGTTGTCGGTGTCGGGGAGGAAGCCGTCGCTGTGGTCGAGGACGATGAAGTCGGCGCCGATCGCGGTGGCGAACGCCTCGCCCTCGGCGATCTTCTGCACCTTGTACTCCGACGGCGTCATCCGCGGGTGGCCGCGCTCGCCGGGGGTGAGCGCGATGATGGTCGCGTTCGCGCCTTCCAGCACGAGTTTGGCCAGCATGGGCCCGGCAGTCAGGTCCATGTCGCCGATGTGCGCTCCGACGGCGAGCACTGTTCTGGTCACAAGCAAGTCCTCACTTCGGTCGTCGCGCCGAGGCCCGCTCGTCGTCCAGGGTGGAGACACACAGCGCTTCCCTCCTTTCGAGAATCGGGAACTGTCGGTCACGGCTGATTGGGTGTGCAACATGTCCCGGTTCCGGCTGTATCCGACTCCCGCGCAGCAGACAGCCTTGCTGCTTCAGTGCGGGCATGCCCGATACGTGTGGAACCTGGCGCTCGAGCAGTGGTCGATGTGGACCTCCGACAGAGGAGCGACGCCTAGCTTTACTTGCCGCCGTCTCCCGAGCCCTCGCCACTCGAGCAGGCGGCGGCAGAAGCGATCAGAGCAGCGGCGACCGCCAGCCGAACGCCTTGAACGATGCGCATGTCAGTCCTTCCCGTCGGCCGGGACCAAGGGCGCCCGGAGGATGGTGAACGTGCGGGTGATGGTGAATCCGGTCTTGAGATAGAGCTGGCCGGCCGCGGACTGCTCGCCGGTCCAGAGGAACCACGCGCTGTGCGCGCCGAGCCCGGCCATCCGCTCCAGCGTCAGGTGCAGCAGCACCTTGCCGAGCCCGGTGCCGCGCGACTCCGGCAGCACCCCGAACGGCCCGAACCGGTCGATGACACCTTCGTAGGTGCCGTGCATCGCCCACCCCAGCAGGCGATCGCCGGGATCACGCGCACCCACGATCCGCTCCAGCGGCAGCCCGGTGACGACGGCTTCCCGGATCGCCCGCGCCCAGTCCGGGTTGAACTCGTCGCCCGCGATGGTGATCAGCGAGGTGAGCTCGTCGCCGCTCGGCGTCCCGAAGCTGTAGCCGTCGGCCGTCAGCCCGGCGAGCTGCGCACGAACCTCGGCAGGAATCTCGTACCTGACCAGGCTCCGGTCCATCGCGACCGCGTCGTACCGCCGCTCGAAACCCAGCGCCGACAGCAGCCTCAGGGCATCCGGGTAGCGGGCGGCGTCGAGGCCGGGCAGGAAGTAGTTCGGTGTGTACGACGAGAAGAACGCCTCGGACCGCCCGTGCGACCGGAGCCAGTCCAGCGCCGCCGTGAGCAACGCGCGGCCGAGTCCGCGACCGCGATGGTCGGGATGCACGAAGAAGAACGGGATCCACCCGGCCGACGGCTCGAGGTCAGCGCCGGATGCCGCGACCAGCCGACGTACGGCGTACGCCGCCCCGACCACCTGGTCGTCGACGACGGCGACCTGCAGGCCGGCGGGATCGAAGTTCCGGTCGAGCAGGAACAGGTCGCGGAATCGCTGGTACCCGATCGGATCCGCCGGCGCCGCCGCGGTCCACGCCTCGGCAAGCGCCGGCCCGTCGCCGATCTGAAATGACCGGATCATCGCGAGATCCCTTCGTAGAGCAGTACGCCGGGCCGCACCCAGTCGAGCGTTGCCGCAGGCAACAGCGCGAGCGGGTCCTCACCGGCTTCGAGTGCCTTGCGCAACGAATCCGAGCCCCACAACAGGTCGAGGGACGGCAGCAGTTGCAGGTCGTCCGGGTACAGCTGCCGGACCACCTGCAGCATCTCCAGCGCCGTACGCACCGGCTCGTACGTCGTCCGGTCGACGACATGCAACTGGACACCGGGCACGGCCTCACCGGCGTACTTGCTGAACACAGGCTCGAACCAGGTACGACGGAAGACGACGCCAGGCAGACCGAAGTCGCGCAACGTGGGGACGAACCGCTCGTCGAGGAACGGAGCGCCGATGGTCGTGAACGGCCGGGTCGTCCCGCGCCCCTCGCTGAGGTTGGTGCCTTCGAGGCGCGCGCCCGACGAAGCTCTCGAAGCCCGGCTGCAGCAGCGGACCCTCCACCCGCAGCCCGCCGAGCGGGTTCGGCCGATCCAGGACGACGAACCGCTTCCCGAGCCGCGTGGCCGCCTGGAGGCAGTCGTACATCGTCCAGATGTAGGTGTAGAACCGCGTGCCGATGTCCTGGATGTCGAACAGCAGCACGCCGGTGAAGTTCGTGATCAGCCCGAGGCGCCCGTCGCCCACCAGCCCCGGCTCGCCGGCCAGACGCTCCGCGCCGGTCCGGACTGCCATCGCCACCACCACCCAGTTCGTGGATCCTGCAACTGGGTAGAAAAATTACCGAGACATTCAGGCGACGGTCAATGGATTACAGACAAACGTTTACCCGAGCAGCTCCGCTCAACGGTGCAGCGTGGCGAAGTACTCGGCCTCCCCCACTACCGACGGTGAGGGATCAGCGGGAGGACAAGTAGGTCAGGACGGCCATCACGCGGCGGTTGTCGTCCTCCGACGGGGGCAGGTCGAGCTTGGCGAAGATGTTGTTGGTGTGCTTGCTGACCGCCTTCTCGGTGACGAACAGCGCGTTCGCGATCGCGGCGTTCGAGCGGCCTTCGGCCATCAGGCCCAGCACCTCGGCCTCACGGGGAGTGAGCCGGCCGACCGGCTCGTCCCGGGTGTTGCGGGCCAGCAGTTGGCCGATCACTTCCGGGTCCATCGCGGTCCCGCCGGCAGCCACCCGCCGTACCGAGTCCAGGAACTCGGCGACGTTCGAGACCCGGTCCTTGAGCAGGTAGCCGACCGCGCCGCCACCGCCGGTGAGCAGCTCGCGGGCGTACAGCTGCTCGACGTACTGCGACAGCACGAGGATCGGCAGGCCGGGCACCTGGCGGCGGGCCTCGATCGCGGCCTTCAGGCCCTCGTCGGTGAAGGTGGGCGGCAGCCGTACGTCGACAACGGCCACGTCCGGCCGGTGCTCCACCAGCGCGGGCACCAGCCGGGGACCGTTGTCGACTGCCTCGACGACCTCGAAGTCGTGCGCCTCCAGCAGGCGGATCAGGCCGTCCCGGAGGAGGGCGTGGTCTTCAGCGATGAGGACTCGCAAGGTAGCTCCATGATCACGGTGGTCGGCCCGGCCGTCGGACTGACCACGGTCAACGTACCGTCGAAGGCGGCCAGCCGCCGCTCGATACCGTACAGACCGCCACCGGGCTTGATCACCGCGCCTCCGATGCCGTCGTCACCGACCAGGAGATGCAGCTTCTCGTGCTCGTGCGTGATCTGGATCCAGGCGTTCGTCGCGGCCGAGTACTTCACCGCGTTCGCGAGTGCCTCGGCCACCGCGAAGTACGCCGCCGACTCGACCGGCGCGGGTGGCCGGCCGGGGACGTCGAAGGTGACGTCGACCTTGAACGGGCAGGACAGTGCGAGGGCCTTGACCGCGCCCTCCAGCCCGCGGTCGGCGAGCACCGGCGGGTGGATGCCACGGACCAGGTCGCGCAGCTCGGACAGCGCCGTACTGGCCGACAGGCGGGCCTCGGTCAGCAGCGCCGCGGCCTGCTCGGGGTCGCGGTTGACCATCTCCTCGGCCATGCCCAGGTTCATGCTGAGCGCGGCCAGCCGGGCCTGGGCGCCGTCGTGCAGGTCGCGCTCGATCCGGCGCAGCTCGGCCGCCTGGGTGTCGACGGTCTCGGCGCGGGACTCGGCCAGCTCCCGGACTCGGAGCGCGAGCTTGGCGCTCTCGGTCGGGCCGAGCAGCGAGCGGGCCATGAACGCGTTCGCCTTCAGCAGCCGCTCACCGGCCGCCATCCAGATCATGAACGCGATCAGCGCGACCGGCATGACCAGGAAGCTGGTCCAGAAGTTCACCGTGACCAGCCCGCCGAACGGCTCGGTGAAAACGCCTTCCGGCGTCACGCCGACCAGCAGCGGGTAGACCAGGTAGAACAGGCCGGCCAGGAACAGTACGGCGGACAGCAGGTTCAGCGTGAACCCGATGGTCGCGTTCACGATCAGCCAGATGACGTCGCGCCAGGTGGCCGGGTCGGTCAGCGTGGTGCGCAGCCACATCAGGATGCCGGGCATCGGCGGCTTCTTGTACGGGCGCGGGATCCGCTCGCCGGTGAAGCCGGCCAGCATGGTCCGGTGGCAGTTCGCGAACCAGCGGGTGGCCGGGACGAACGCGAGCAGCATCGGGATCCCGACCCACACCGCGATCAGCGGCACGGCCACCACGTTGAGCACGAAGAAGGCGATCCCGAGCTCGGCCAGGATCGCGAGGAACAGCGCGATCCACGGCTGCGCGAGTTTCGGGTACCGCATCGGCGGCGCCTGGGTGGCAACAGTGGTCATGGCTCCATCATGACTGAGCGTAAGACCCGGGGCGGTGGTGTTAGGCCCACTCTCTTCGGGGAACTGTCTCCCCGACGAGTTCGGGTCTTAGCACTCATGTTTTCTGCCATTAGGGCGATGAGGCTTGATGCCGTACGCTGGCCGCGGCTGTACGCCCAGGCCTCCCACCGCTCTGAGATGAGGACCTGAATGGCTCAGCCCATGGTTTCCGCTACTGCCGTGTCCAAAGGCAGTGACTTCGCACCGCTGCTGCGCGAGATCAAGGCAGCCGGCTTGCTGGAACGGCGTACGGCGGCCTACGCCATGGCGATCGGGATCAACGTCGCGCTGCTGGCCGCGACCTGGGCCGGAGTGGCGCTCCTGGGCGGCTCGTGGTGGGTGCTGCTCCTGGCGATCCCGCTGGCCGTCCTGACCACCAGGGCGGCCTTCTTCGGCCATGACGCCGGCCACCAGCAGATCTCGGGCTCCCGCAAGCTGCACGACTGGATCGGCATGCTGCACGGCAACCTGCTGTGCGGGATGAGCTACGGCTGGTGGAACGACAAGCACAACCGCCACCACGCGAACCCGAACCACACCGACAAGGACCCGGACGTCGGCGAGGGCGTGCTGGTCTGGACGCTCGAACAGGCCGAGGGCCGGACCGGCCTGTACGGCTGGCTGACCCGCAACCAGGCGCGGATCTTCTTCCCGCTGCTCACCCTGGAGGGCTTCAACCTCAAGGTGTCCAGCATCACGTTCCTGCTCGGCCGCCCGCGCCGCGAGGCCCGGCTCGAGCTCGGCCTGATCGCCGCCCACCTGGTGCTGTACTTCAGCGCGCTGTTCCTGCTCATGTCGCCGGGCCAGGCGGTGCTGTTCGCGCTGATCCACCACATGGTCTTCGGCCTGCACCTGGGCAGCGTGTTCGCGCCGAACCACAAGGGCATGGAGATGCCCGGCGCCGACACCAACTGGGGCCACCTGGAGAAGCAGGTGCTGACGTCGCGCAACGTGAACGGCGGTCTGGTCACCGACTGGATGATGGGCGGGCTCAACTACCAGATCGAGCACCACCTGTTCCCGAGCATGCCGCGCGCCAACCTGCGGGCCGCGCAGCCGATCGTCCGGACGTACTGCGAGCGGATCGGCATGCCGTACCTGAGCACCGGCCTGATCGAGTCCTACCGGATGGGCCTGCAGCACATGCACGAGGTGGGCGAGGAACTCAGGGATCAGCGCTAGGCCACGCCCTAGGCGAGCTGTCGCGGATCGATTACGGTCTGGGGTCTCGGGGCCGCCCACCTTGTGAGGAGACCTGCATGACCGACAGATCCGGTCTGAGTCGCCGTGGACTGCTCGGCGCCGTCGCCGGCGTCACCGCCGCCACCGCGCTGCCCGCCGTACCGGCGTGGGGAGCCGACGACCTGCGGCCCGGCGCAGTGAACCGCCCGGCACTGGACAGGTACGACCGGCAGATCGTCTCCGGCCTGTCCTCGGAGAAGGCGCTGCGCCACCTGCAAGTGCTGTCCGAGCACATCGGGCCGCGGATCGGTGGCACCCAGAGCGAGAAGCGGGCGGCCGACTACATCGCCGGCCAGCTCGACAAGTACGGCTACCACACCCGGCTGGAGCCGTTCCCGGTCGCGGACAAGTTCACCGCGCAGATCGAGGACGTCCGCGGCATCCTGCCGGACGACCTGTGCTGGCAGGCGGGCGCCGCTCCGGCCGGCAAGCTCGACGTCACGGTCGAGGGACCGGTGCGGGACGTCGGACCCGCGACGGCTCCGGTCTGGCCGGCCGACGTCGCCGGCTCGATCGTAATCACCGACGACACCGCGGCCGCACGCCAGGCCGTCGTCACGGAGGCCGCGGCGCGCGGAGCGGTGGCCGTCATCCTGCTGCCGGCCGACCAGGTGTACCCGCGCCGGGCCGCGGCGTTCTCGCCGTCCACCGGCCTCACCGCGGCCGCGATCCCGGTGATCGGGGTCGCCCAGGTGCAGAAGCGGCTGATCCGCGAGGCGCTCGCCGTGGTGACCTCGCTGCCGCTGCGGATCAGCACCACCTCGCACCGCGGGCTGATCTCGAACAACGTGATCGGCGAGCGGCGCGGCAAGGCCGGCGCGAACGCGCCGATCGTGGTGGTCAGCGGGCACTACGACTCGGTCATCGGCGCGCCGGGCGCGAACGACGACGGCTCCGGCACCGTGCTCACCATGGAGCTGGCCCGCGTGTTCAGCCGGCTCCCGACCAACGCGACGCTGCGGTTCGCGCTGTGGGGCTCGGAGGAGCAGGGCTTGATCGGGTCGCGGTACCACGTGGCGCAGCTGGACCAGGCCCAGCGGGACCGGCACGCGGCGGTGTTCCAGAACGACATGGTCGCGACCAGCTGGGACCCGGCGATCACCTACTGGCTGCTGTCCTTCACCGGTCTGGCGAACACGGCGACGGACGCGGTCCGGGCGGCCGGGGTGCGGCTCGGGTACGACCCGCGGATGGTCGGCCCGGTCCAGCGTGGCGCGTCCGACCACCAGTCGTTCCAGGAGGTCGGCATCGCGTCGGCCAACTTCTCCTGGCGCGGCGAGATCTCGCCGGCGTTCCTCGAGCCGCCGTACCACTCGCCGGAGGACACGATCGCGAAGAACGTCAGCCTGGAGCGGCTGCAGGTCTCGATGGAGCTGATCGGCACCGCCGCGTACGCCGTCGCCCGCGCCTGACGGCCTAGGCCGGGGTGACGTGGCTCATACGGCTAGCCTTGAAGGGCTATGTCGCGCCGGAAGCCTTCCAAGTGGCAGGGGGCGGGCGAACACCGGCCCCGGGGGTGGGGGTTGCGCTCCCCCCCCCCACCGGGCGGCCGTGTGGGGGTTTTGGGGGGGGGGGGGGGGGGCGCGGGGGGCGAAGGG
>NZ_JBFAHB010000089.1:0-35213 GCF_040653975.1 Kribbella sp. NPDC050820 | reverse complement strand
GGCCGACGATCGCCGGGTTCGCGCTGTACCCGTTCCAGTCGGTCAGGCTGAGGTAGATCGACAGGCCGACCGGAACGACGAGCATGACCACGAACAGCAGCAGCGCGGGACCGACCATGCTCGCCGTGGTCAGCCGCTCTCTCACGACTTGGACCCCATCCAGGCGTCGATGCGCTTGGCGACGTCGGCGGCGGACTTGCCGGTGTAAAGGCTCTGGACCGCCTTGTTCCACTCCCCGTTGAAACCTTGCGGCAGGGTGTTCGCGCCGTACCCCTCACCCTGCGCGACGTGCTTCGGCGCCTGGTCGAGGATCTCCTGCACCTGCTGGCCGAGCGGCGTCAGCTTGTCGGTGTAGCCCTTCCGGAAGTTGCCGTCCTGCGCGAGCTGGCTCTCGACGGCCGCCTTGTCGGTGGCGAGGAACTGGACCAGCTTGACCGCGAGGTCGCGCTGCTTCGTCGACTTCAGCACCATGTACGGCATCGCCATCGTGACGCCCTGCGGTCCCGGGTACGGCTGGCCGGCCTCGGTCGGGGCGGGGAACACGCCGAGGTCGAAGGTCGGCTTCTGGCTCTCCGCCGTACGGACGAACCAGCTGCCCATGATGTACATCGCGGACTTGCCGGTCAGGAAGGTGGTCTGCGCGTTGACGTCGTCCAGGCCGAGCGCGTTCTTGTCGACGTACCCGTTCTTGATCCAGGACTCGTAGCGCTGCAGCAGCGGCAGCATGGACTGGCCGACGCCGAGCTGCTTGGAGTTGACTTGCTGGTACCAGTCCGGGTGCTTGGTCGCGATCGACGGGTCGCTGAGCTGCAGCAGCTGCAACCCGGTCACGTAGTCACCGGCGGTCTGCAGCGGGAGGTACCCGGCCGCCTTCAGCTTGCCCATCGCGGTGGTCAGCTCGTCGAGGTCCTTCGGCGGCGTCGTGATGCCGGCCTTCGCGAACGCTTCCTTGTTGTAGAACACCAGCGACTGGGCCTGCTGGCCGACGCCCACGGTGTAGACCTTGCCGTCCAGCGCTGCCTGCTCGGACAACGGCGTGTCCTTGGTCCAGGCCTGGTCGGTGAGCTCGAGCATCTGCGGGGCGAGGGTCTTGTCGGCCATCAGCGTCTCGACCACGTCCGGGGCGTTGCCGGCCGCGAGCAGTTGCGGCAGCGTGTCCTTCACGCCCTGCCCGGTCGGGGCCTCGATCTTGACGTCGACGCCGGGGTTGGCGTCCTCGAACGGCTTGACCAGCTCCTCCCAGTACCCCTTGGTCAGGTTGGGAGTGATGTTCACCAGCATTCGCACCTCGCCGGTGCTGCCACCGGCGGAGCCTTCGTCACTGAAGCCGCCGCCGCAGCCGGCCGCGCCCACCAGGATCGCAACCACAGCCAGCGGGACAAGCTTCCGCCGTATCGAACGAGCCATTTTCCGGGTCCTCCTCGGATCGTCCCGGCGTCGGGGGCGGCCGGGCGTCGTTAGCGATCGACGATGCAGAGAGCTACGCTGAAGTGTCAACGTTTAAACGGCAAAGTGGACACTCTGAGTCGGAAGTCCGTGCCATAAAGGGTTGGCAGATCGTTGTCATCGGGGCCACCATGCAGCCATGCCCGATGCCGGACGTCCCAAGTCGCCGCTGACGCTGTCCGCGGCCGAGCGCGCTGCGCTCACCCACCTCACCGCCGGGAACGGCAGCACCCCGGCGATGCGGTTGCGGGCCCGGATCGTGCTCGCCTGCGCCGAGGGGCAGTCGAACAAGGACGTCGCGGACCTGCTCGCGGTCACCCCCGGCACGGTCGGCAAGTGGCGGCGCCGGTTCCTGCGGATGGGGATGGCCGGCCTGGACGACGGGATGCGCAGCGGCCGGCCGCGGATGGTCGACCGGGTCCGGCTCGGCGCGATCGGCGCCGGATCGATGGCCGATTCCGGACACCCGGTGGCGAGCCCGCTGTCGACCCGTGAGGTCGCGGCCGCTCACGGAGTGTCGCAGTCCACCGTCGCGCGCCGGCGGCGCGAGGAGATCCACCGGCACCGCACCGGCAGCGGTCTCGCGTTGCGTTCGACGCAACCGGCTCCCCCGCCGTCGACGGACACCGAGTTGCTTTCGGACCGCGTCTACGAGGCGATCCGCGGCTGGATACTGTCCGGCGAGCTGGCGCCCGGGATGCGGGTGGTCGAGTCCGAGATCGCCCGCGTCCTCGGCACGAGCCAGACCCCGGCCCGGGAAGCGGTACGCCGGCTGGCCCACGAGGGACTGGTGACGTACCGGCCGCGGCTGGGCAACTTCGTCACCGAGATCTCCCAGGTCGAGGCCCGTGAGGCGCGTGAGGTCCGGGTGCTGCTCGAGACCGCGGCGGCCCGGCGCGCCACCGGCAACGTCCCGGCGGAGGAACTGGACCTGCTGCGGATCGAGGTGCAGCGGATGACCGACGCGGCCGACCACCACGACATCGGCGCCTTCCGCGAGGCCGACCTGCGGTTCCACCGGCAGGTGCTCGCGACCAGCGGCAACTCGATGCTGCTCAAGGTGTGGCGCACGCTCGAGCCGGCGCTGTGGAACCTGCAGGTCGTCTCGAACGCGATGTACGCCGGCGACTGGGGCCTGATGGCGCGCCGCCACCTCGATCTGATCGAGGCGCTGGCCGGCACCGACCCCGAGGACGCGGCCCGCCTGTTCTCGGCCCACGCCCGCGGCGAGAGCTCGATCACCAGACCCGCGAGCCGCCATGACTGATTCGCCGGACCCCCGCCCACCGGCCCCCGCCGCCCCGGATCACCTCGCTCACCTCGATGCCCACGTCCACGTGTGGGACACCTCGCGTCGCTCACTCCCCTGGCTTCCCGCCGGCCATCCCCTCCGCCGGGACTTCTCCCTCGACGACTTCTGTGAAGCCGCCGACGGCTCGCCGGACACCATCCTCGTCCAGGCCGACGCCGACCCGCTCGAAGTCACCGACCTTCTCGACCTCGCCGCGACCACACCCTCCGTCCTCGGCGTCGTCGGCTGGTTCGACCTCCACCGCACCACCTCGTTCCCCGACGACCCGTTGCTCCTCGGCATCCGCTGCCCACCCGCCGACCAGACCGACCCGGACGCGTTCACGGCCCCAGCGTTCGTCCGCGGCGTCCGGGCCGCCACCGAGGCCGGCCTCGCCGTCGACCTGCTCCTCCGCCCATCCGCCCTCACCGGTGCCGCTCGACTCGCCGACGCCGTACCCGGCGCCCGCGTCGTCCTCGATCACCTCGGCAACCCGACCGGGGTCACCGCCGACTGGTCGACCGGCATGAAGGCCCTCGCCGACCACCCGAACGTCACCGTCAAGCTGTCCGGCACCGCCCACCTTCCGACCGGGAACCTCGCCGAACTCGTCGCCGCCGCCCTCGAGCTGTTCGGCAGCGAGCGGTTGATGTTCGGCTCCGACTGGCCCGTGTGCACGCTCTCGAGCACGCGCGCCGAGGTCCTCCGCCGTACCGCTGAACTGCTGCCGGCGGCCGCGCACAACGACGTGTTCCGCGGCGCCGCCGAGCGCACCTACCGCCTCTAGGAGACCGCCCCATGACCGAGTACACCCGACGCCAGGTCCTGCGGACCGCCGGCGCCGCGGCCGGCACCGCCGTCGTCGCCGGCAGCCTCGCCGATCCCCTGACCGCGACCGCCACCGAAGCCGCTGACCTGCAGGTCGGCAGCGACACCAACCCGCTGAAGCTCTGGTACAACCAACCCGCCACCGAGTGGCTGCAGGCGCTTGCCGTCGGCAACGGCCGGCTCGGCGCGATGGTGTACGGCGGGACCGCGACCGAGCAGCTCCAGCTCAACGAGGACTCGATCTGGGCCGGCGGACCACACCAGTACGACGACCCGGCCGGCCGCGAGGCACTGCCGGAGATCCGGCGGCTGATCGCCGAGGAGGACTACCTCGCCGCGCAGATGCTGGCCGACGAGAAGTTCATGGGCCGCCCGACCGAGCAGATGCAGTACCAGCCGGTCGGCGACCTGATGCTGACGTTCCCCGGCATCACCGCGTCCGCGGTCACGTCGTACCGGCGGGAGCTGGACCTGACCACGGCGACCACGTCGGTGAGCTACGTCGCGGACGGGGTCCGCTACTCGCGGGAGGTGTTCGTCAGCCACCCGGCGCAGGTGCTGGTGATGCGGTTGACCGCCGACCGGGGCGGCGCGATCTCCTTCGACGCGACCTACACGACACCGCAGGCGGCGACAGTCGACCGGTACGACGACCGGACGCTGGCGCTCAATGGGATCAGCGGCGACGCCGAGGGCCTGAAGGGGTCGGTGAAGTTCTGCGCACTCGTCCGGGCGTTCGCCGAGGGCGGGTCGACGAAGGTTGCCGACGGCAAGCTCACGGTCGCCGGCGCGGACGCGGTGACGCTGGTGCTGTCGATCGGGTCCAGCTACCGCAACTACCTCGACGTGAGCGCCGACCAGGTGGCTCGGGCGTCGGAGCGTTTGCCTGCTGCGCGGCCGCCGTACGGGCTGTTGCGGAAGACGCATGTCGAGGACTACCGGCGGCTGTTCGGGCGGCTCGACATCGATCTCGGGACGTCGGACTCGATCGCGCTGCCGACGGACCAGCGGGTGATCGCGTTCCGGAACGGCGGTGACCCGCAGCTCGCCGCGCTGTACTACCAGTTCGGGCGCTACCTGCTCATCTCCAGCTCGCGCAGCCCGGGTCAGCCGGCCAACCTGCAGGGCATCTGGAGCTACAAGATGCTGCCGGAGTGGCAGTCGAAGTTCACGTTGAACATCAACTGCGAGATGAACTACTGGCCGGCCGGTCCGGCGAACCTCGCGGAGTGCTGGGACCCGCTGTTCCAGATGATCGCCGAGCTGGCCGAGTCCGGTGCGCGGACCGCAGAGGTGATGTACGACGCCCCCGGGTGGGTCGCGCATCACAACACGGATGGTTGGCGCGGGACTGCTCCCGTGGACTTTGCGTACTACGGGGTGTGGCCGACCGGTGGGGCCTGGCTGGCGCTGCTGTTCTGGGAGCGGTACGAGTACACCGGCGATCTGGAGATGCTGCGGAAGTACTACCCGGTGCTGCGCGGGTCGGTGGAGTTCTTCCTCGACCAACTGCAGACGGACGGGCCGACGGGCTATCTGGTGACCAGCCCGTCGCACTCGCCCGAGCTGAAGCACCACGACTACGACAACGAGGGTGTCAGCATCTGCGCGGGTCCGACGATGGACAGCGAGATCCTGCACGACCTGTTCAAGGTGTTCGGGCAGGCGGCTGCGCTGCTCGGCAAGGACGCGGGCATGGCCGCGCAGGTCGCGGAGGCGCGGTCGCGGCTGGCGCCGATCCAGGTCGGGTACCTCGGCCAGATCCAGGAGTGGCTGATCGACTGGGAGGAGGCCGCGCTGGAGACGAGCCGTCATGTGTCGCACCTATGGGCGCTGTTCCCGAGCGACCAGATCACCCCGCGCCGTACGCCGGAACTCGCCAACGCGGCACGCAAGTCGCTGGAGCTCCGCGGGCCGGCGGTGACGGCCGGGTGGTCGCTCGCCTGGAAGCTCAACATGCGGGCACGGCTGCTCGAGCCGGACAACGCCTACAAGCACCTGACCCAGTTGCTCGCTCCCGGCCGCACCGCCCCGAACCTGTTCGACCTGCACCCGCCCTTCCAGATCGACGGCAACTTCGGCGGCGTCTCCGGCATCACCGAGATGCTCATGCAAAGCCACTCCGGCGAAGTAGCCCTCCTCCCCTGCCTCCCGGCTGCCTTCCCCACCGGCCAGATCCGCGGCCTCCGCTCCCGAGGCGGCTTCGACCTGGACCTCACCTGGACCGACGGCAAGCTGACCCGAGCCCGCATCCACTCCCTCCTCGGCAACCGCCTCCGCCTCCGCACCGGCCTCACCGTAGACGTCAACTCCACCGAAGGCCCCGTAGCCTTCGCCCGCCCCGAACCAGGCGTCGTAGAATTCCGCACCCGCCAAGGAGTCACCTACTCCATCGAGCCCCGCCCATGAGGATGCTCGGCCCTCTGGGGCTGGGCACCGCACCCCTCGCCACGGTTGATCCGGCGTCCGCGCAGGAAGCTGTTGAGGAGGCGTTGGCTGCTGGGATCGGCTACTTCGACACGGCTCCGTTGTATGGGGCTGGGGCTGCTGAGCGGCGGCTTGGGAATGCCTTGCGTTGGGTGGATCGGGAGTCGTTCCGGGTGTCCACCAAGGCTGGGCGGCGGGTGGTCGGCGATCGAGTCGAGTACGACTTCAGTGCGGACGGGATCAAAGCTTCGGTTGCGGAGAGTCTCGCGCGGCTGGGGTTGGATCGGGTTGATGTGGTGCATCTGCATGACCCGGACGATCACGTCGAGCAGGCACTGAACGAGGCGTATCCGGTGCTGGACGAGCTTCGGCGACAAGGCGTGATCGGTGCGATCGGGATCGGGATGAACAGTCCGGCGATCCCGGCGCGGTTCGTCCGGGAGACCGAGATCGACGTCGTGCTGATCGCCGGCCGGTACACACTGCTCGACCGGTCCGCCGCCGACGACCTGCTGACCGCGGCCGCCGAGCGTGGCGTCGCGGTGATCGCCGCAGGGGTGTTCAACTCCGGCATCCTCGCCGACGGCTCCACCTACGACTACCGCCCGGCCGCGCCGGACATCGTGACCAGCGTCGAGCGGCTGGCCAAGGTGTGTGCGTCGTACGACGTCCCACTGAAAGCGGCCGCGATGCGCTTCCCCACAACCCATCCCGCCGTGACCACAGTCCTGATCGGCTGCGCCACTGCGGCCGAGGTCCGCGAGAACGCCGCGCTCTGGCGGCACCCACTGCCTGCCGAACTCTGGACGGCTCTCCAGTAGTACACCGCCCCGAAAGGCTCACCAGATGCTTCGACTGACCCTGCCCCTACTCGCAACCTTACTTGCCGTCGGCACCAGTTCGATCCCGGCCGCCGTCGGCCAGACCGTCGACCAGCCCACCACCGCGTGGCGTGACGGCGCCCTCCGCACCGACCCGGCCGGCCTCGTCTCGCGGTCGGACCTGGTCCAGGAGGGCCCGGCCTGGCGCGCGTACCAGGCGATGCCGCTCGGAAACGGCGTCCTCGGCGCCGGTGTCTGGGCCGAGAAGGGCTTCAGTGCCCAGCTCAACCGCGTCGACACCTTCCCGCAACTCAAGTCCGCCGGGCGCCTCGTCGTACCCGGCCTCCAACCCCTGATGCGCGCCGCCGACTACACCGGCCGGCTCGCGATGTACGACGGCCAGCTCGTGCAACGTGGTGGCGGCATGTCGGCGCGTTCGTACGTCCGCGCCGACGCCGACCAGTTCGTCCTCGAGGTCACCGGCGCCGACCCCGCGAAGACCCAGACCGCGGACCTCAAACTCTGGGAGGGCCGGACGCCGACCGCCACCGCGAGCGGCGCAGTTGCTGCACTGGCCGAGACCTTCCACGACGAAGCCTCGGGCAGCCTCACCGGCGCGGTCGCCGCGTTGACCGCTCGTGCCCGCGACGTCTCGGCGTCCGTGGTCGACCCGCTGACCGTCCGGGTCACCTTCCGCCCCAACGCGGACGGCTCGTTCCGGCTGGTTGTCGGCGTACCGTCGTACAAGGGTGGTGACGTCGCAACGGCCGCGGGTCGTGCGGTCACCGAGAGCCATAGCAATCACCTCGACTGGTGGCACGCGTTCTGGGCGAAGGCCGCGCCGCTGCGGATCACGTCGTCCGACGGCACCGGCGAGTACGTCGAGAACCTGCGGACCTTGCAGCTCTACACGATGGCCGCGTCGATGCGTTCGCCGGTGCCGAGTACGCACGGCGCCGTCGTACGGATGTTCTCGTCGGCCAAGGACCAGGCCGACTGGGCGCAGGACTCGTACTGGCACTTCAACCTGCGGATGCTGATCTCGTCCAACCTGGGCGCGGGCATCGGCGAGTTCAACGCGCCGTACTTCCGCTTCTACCTTGACCGCGCCGCGCTGATGCGGAAGTGGACGCACGACCACTGGTTCAACGCGCAGGGCACGTGCGTGCCGGAGTTCCTGCGGTACGACGGAACCGGCGACGGCTGCGACAACATGTCGGAGCCTGGTTGGGTGAAGCGCATCCTGAGCAGCGGACCGGAGTTGGTGAACAACATCTGGTGGCAGTACCGCTACACCGGCGACAAGGCACTGCTGGATCGCGCGTACCCGTTGATCAAGGAGATCGCGGAGTTCCACCTGGCCGCGCTGACGCCGGGCGACGACGGATACCTGCACCTGGAACACGTCAACGCGCTCGAGGTGCAGTGGGACACCAACGACCCGGCGCCCGACCTCGCCGCGATGCGGGTGATCTTCCCGATCGTCGCGGACCTCGCCCAGTCGCGTGGCGACACCGCGTTCGCTGGGCAGTTGCGTGCCGCGGCGGCGAAGCTGCCGCCGTTCCGGACTGTGCAGCGGGGTGGTGAGGAGGTGCTGGCGTGGTCCGGCACCGACGAGGAGGCCCACAACACGCAGAACCCGGAGATGGAGGTGCTGTGGCCGTGGGGCCTTTTCGACGAGACCTCCGAGCTGATGCAGGCGACGTACCGGCAACGCGTCTACCCGCAGGACAAGGACTGGGGTATGGACACCACCTGGGCCGCCCGTCTCGGCCTGGCCGACGAGGTGAAGCGGCTGATGCTGAAGGGGATCCAGGACTTCCAGATCTTCCCGAACGGCTTCACCGTGCACCGGACCGGCCGCGAACCCGTCCGCCAGCAGAGCTTCTACAACGAGTGGGGCGGCGTGCTGACGACCGGCCTGCAGGAGGCTCTGGTCCAGTCGTACGACGGTGTCGTGCACGTCGCCCCGGCCTGGCCGGGCGACTGGGACGTGGCTGGGTCGGTGCAGATCGAGGGCGGTCACCGGATCAGCACTGAGGTCAAGGACGGCGTGGTGAGTCTGGTCGGCATCCAGGCCGGCAATCGCGAGTCGCTGCGCGTCCGGAACCCGTGGCCGGGTCAAGAGCTGCGGGTGATCGACTCCCACGGGCGGACTGTGGTCGGCGCTACGTCGGACGAGATCGTCACGGTGGATGTGCAGGCGAACCACTCGTACGTGGTCGAGCGGGTCGCCGTACCGCTGTCTTCGTTCAAGCACGAGCCGCTCACCGGGCAGCCGGCGTCGGCCGTGAAGACGGTTGGCACGCGGATGCTCGGCGTACCTGCCAGTGAGCCGCCGATGTTGAGTGATCTGGTCAGCGTGCGGAAGCCGGACAAGCTGTCGAACCTCGTGAAGGCGCAGCCGGGCGCGGAGATCTACGTCGATCGCAGCTACAAGATCACCGACCTGCCGGCGCAGCTGACCGGCCAGGCGATGGTCCCGGGCTCCAACGACGACTCCAAGGCCACCGGTCCGGCCGACTACATCACGCTCGACCTGACCGGACCGGCCACGGTCTACGTCGCCTACGACCCACGCGGCGAGAACGACTGGTGGCCGTCCTGGCTCAGCAGTTTCACCCGCACCGGAGAAACCGTCGGCACCACAGACCAGCGCCTACTCCTCTTCAAACGCGACGTCCCAGCCGGCCAACTCGCCCTAGGCGCCAACTCAGGCATCGAAGGCAAGGGCAACTCCAGCTACATCACCTTCGTAACCCCCCGCTGAAATGTTCAACCACGAACCCGACAACTACAACTGCCCGTTCTGCCTGCTGGCGGCGGGCGGCGAAGACGATCTGACCAAGCAGCACGACGTCGTACTGCGCACCGACCGGGCGCTCGCATTCGTCGCATCCCGGTGGTGGCCGAACAACCGCGGGCATGTGCTGGTGGTGCCGACTGGGCATCACGAGAACCTGTATGACCTTCCGGCGGAGTACGGGCATGCTGTGCATGACCTTGTGCGGGAGGTGGCGGTTGCTATCCGGCACACGTACGACTGTGCAGGTGTCTCCACTCGGCAGCACAACGAGCCGGCTGGGTATCAGGATGCTTGGCACTATCACGTGCATGTATTTCCGCGGTATGTCGGGGATGAGTTGTACGGCACACGGCACCTGGCGGAGCCCGCTACGGCTGCGGAGCGGGCTCCGTATGTGCGGCGGTTGAGGGAGTTCTTCAGGTAGTGGGTTCGGCTACGAGGATTCGGGGGTGCTGCCCGGCGATTGCGACGTCGTACACGTCGAGGACTCGCCAGGCGGCATCCCCGATCAGCTTTGTGGACTGGTCGGGGTTGAGGATCGTGACGACGCGGGCGGCGTGGGTCCGGCGCCATTGGCGCAGGTACGGCGTGAGGTTGCCGATGGCAACGCGGACGTCCCAGGGCGGGTTGGTGATGATCCGGTCGACGGTCTGACGGAGGTCTCCTGCGTCGGCGGTCCGCAACTGGATCGAGCCTTGGCTATTCTGCCGGGCAGCCGCGATCGCAGCCGGCTTGCGATCAGAGCCCAGGTACGTCGCTTCCGGCATGATCGCGTGCGCCTCGAGGAGCAGAGTGCCCGCGCCGCAGAATGGATCCAGCACCCGATGACCAGGTCCGATCCGAGCGAGCCTCGCCATCGCGGCGGCGACCGGTGGGTGCAGGCTGCCGGTCACCGTCTGCCGGCGCCAGGCACGCCGATGCAGAGGTACGTCGAACGGTCGGACGCCGACCCACATCGTCGTACCGTCGAGGACCACTCGCCAGTCGGTGCGGTCGGCGGGCGGAATGCCGGTGCGGCGGGAGTGATACGTGCCGCCGGACAGCTCGTGTAGCAAGTCGCCGACGAGGTCTTCGACGTCGTACCTGGTGAAGTTGCGTTGGCCGGCAAAGGACGCGCTTACCGCAAAGTCGCCGGAGCAAGGTTGTAGACGGACACCGCGCATGGCGGCGGTGAGGGCCGGCCTGACCCGCCCTGGGTCAGGTACGGCGGCCTGGATCAGAAAGAGGTCGTCGGCCAGGCGGGGCGGGGTGGTGACGATGGTTGCGGCGGTGGGTTCGACGATGAGTTGTCGTTTGGACAGGTCGATCACGCGGTGCCGGGCCTCGGTCAGCTCGGCGGCGGCCAGGCGTTCCAAGCCGGTGACAGTGCGCACCAGCACCAGCGGTTGGTTGCCGAGGCTGAGGGCTCGGGTGATCGACTCTGCCGCGCCGAGGCGCGCAGAGCACATGGTGGGGTCTCCCGGTCAGCGGTCGGGAGCGCTCGGCTGAGCTGCTCCCGCATCGCCGGCCTCGGGCAGAGCCGCGCAAGGGCCAGCGGGAGGCTAGCCCACGAGGTAGAACATGCTCATGGCGCCGATGATGGCACAGCCGTCCCGCCCTGCCCACCGAATTCCCGGAAGGTCAGCGTGAAGCTGTACTCGGCAACCTCCAGCGTGTGCTGAGGTGTCGCGGGCGGACCGCAGGACGCGCTGCCGAGCCCGTTCTGGGCCAGGTCCAGGTTGAGGTACACGCGGTCGCGCGGGACGAGGTCGGCGCGATGCCGGGCGCGTTCCAGGTCCTCGGTCGTCCACCGGCGAGCCGTCAGCTGGAAGTGCGGCGCGCCTTCGACGCGCAACCCGTTGCCCTCGGCATCGGTCAGCTCCGCCCAGCGGACGTCGGTCCGCGACCCGTTCTCCTGCGGTACGACGTACGGCGTCTGGAACTCGTCGACCGTGCACTCGTACCGCCCGACCCGGGCCGCCGTACGACTGTCGGCGTACGCCTCACCCGGCCCGCCGCCGAACCACCTCACGTTCCCGATGCTCCCCGGCATCGTCATCCGCACACCGACCCGCGGCCAACTCCCACACCGCGGCGTGATCGCCGTACCCTCCCACTCGCCCTCAGGCTTCACGTCCACCCTCAACTGCAGCCCGTCGGTTGTAGCCGTCCACCGGTACGTCGCCCGCACCCCAAGCCCAAGCCCGTCAGGCGCAACCCTCGTGTGCACGACGAGTTCCCGCTCCCCCACCTCGACCTGATCCACCCGATGCTCCAGCCGATCCAACCCGGCCGCCCGCCACTCGGTCACCACAGCGTTGTTCCCACCCTGCCCGCTGTCGTTATCCGTCGGCGCCCGCCACAAGTCGAGGCGCGGCCCCTCAACCGGCACCCCGAACAACCGCACCAGCCGCCCGGACCGCCGATCAAACTCCCCACCCCCAACCACAACCCGCTCCCCCACCCGCCCAACCGGCACCTGTTCCGCCGGCAGATCCCCAACCGACACCCCCGACTGCACCTCAGCCGCCGCTCGGTCCTTGACCGGCTCACCCGGCTGGAGTTCGGCCGCCGGATCCCCGACCGGCACACCTGACTGCACGTCAGCCACCGACTGCCCCGCTGCACACGGCAACCGGAACTGCGCCCACGCAACCTCGTGACCGGCAGCAGCCCACGGCTCGTCCTTCGCAAGCACCGCCCGAACCGTCAACCACCGCTCACCGTCAGCTGAGATGAGCTCAAGCCGATCCCCCGCAACCACCGCACCCCCAGCCGCCACCGGCGACACCTCCCCCGCCGCAGCCCTGGCCCCCACCGGCGTGAGCCCGCCGACCGGAGGGGCGACCCCGCCCACTGGTGACGACACCTCCACCGTGGCTCCTGCCGCGACGGTCGGCACCTGCAGGCGACCGGAGCGCACCTCGATCCCGTCGACCTCCTCCGTCCACAGGAACTCCAGGTGGTCCAGCGTCCCGAAGGTCTGGCGATTGTTGACAATCAAGTTGTCGGCAAGAGTGATGTTGACCGGCTCGATCGTCTTCTTGTACTCGAGCAACCCCGGCGACGGCGTCCGGTCGGGGAAGAGGAGTCCGTCGATGCAGAAGTTCGAGCCGTGGACGCGTTCGCCGAAGTCACCGCCGTACACGTAGTCCGTTGCGCCTGGCAACAGCAGGCCGTGGTCGATCCACTCCCAGACGAAGCCGCCCTGCAACCGCGGGTACCGTTCCAGCATCCGTTGGTAGTCCGCCAGCCCGCCGGGCCCGTTGCCCATCGCGTGTGCGTACTCGGCGAGGATGAACGGCAACCCCCGCCGCCGCTCCTCCAACGCAGGCTCGTCAACCACCACATCCTCGGTCCGGGTCCCGATCCGCTCCAGCTCGTCCAGCGACGTGTACATCAAGCTGTAGAAGTCGGAGAACTCGTAGCTGCGGTCCCGCTCGTAGAACAGCGCCCGACTCGGATCACGCTCCCGGGTCCACTCCGCCAGTGCGCCGAAGTTGCGCCCGCGGTGGCTCTCGTTGGCGAGCGACCAGATGACGACGCTCGGATGGTTCTTGTCCCGCTCGACCATCCGGCGCATCCGGTCCAGCATCATCGGCGCCCAGTCCGGGTCGTCGGCCGGGTTCCCGCGCCAGTCGGTGTAGATGAACCCGTGCGTCTCGATGTCGCACTCGTCGATGACCCACAGCCCGAGCTCGTCACACAGGTCGAGGAACGCCGGGTGCGGCGGGTAGTGCGCCGTACGGACCGCGTTGATGTTGTGCTGCTTCATCAGCACCAGGTCCTGCCGCATCGTCTCCAAGCTGACGGCCCGGCCCCGGCGCGGGTCGTGCTCGTGCCGGTTCACACCGCGGAAGAACAGCGGCCGCCCGTTCACGGTCAGCAGCCCGTCGACGAGAGCGACCGTCCGGAACCCGATCCGTACGTCGACCACCTCCCCGCCGGCCACGACCTGAGCGTCGTACAACCGCGGCACCTCGGCCGACCACGGCTCCACGCCCGGGACACGCACCGTCTCGCCCGACGCCAAGTCCAGCCCGAGCTCAGGCACGAGGACCCGCGCAGTCGGCGGATCGACGTCGACCCGCAACGTCCCCGCACCGGCGACATGGTCGTAGTCCGCATGCACGAACACGTCCTCGACCACCGGCTCGGCCAGCAACGTCACGTCCCGGAAGATGCCCGGCAACCACCACATGTCCTGGTCCTCGAGGTAACTCCCCGACGACCACTGATGCACCCGCACCGACAGCTCGTTCCGGCCCGGCCGCAGTACGGCGCCGACGTCGAACTCACTCGGCAGCCGGCTCCCCTTCGCCGTACCGACCTCGACGCCGTTCACCCACACCTTGAAGCACGAGTCCACACCCTCGAACCGCAGGACGCCGCCAGGCCACCCCTCCGGCAGCTCGAAGGTACGGCGGTAGTCGCCAGTCGGATTGGCGTCCGGCGTCCGCGGCGGGTCGATCGGGAACGGGAACGCGGTGTTCGTGTACCGCGGCCGGTCGTACCCCTGCAGCACCCAGTGCCCCGGCACCTCCACCTCGTCCCAACCGTCGTCCACGAAGTCCGCGGCCGGATCCGTCGAGAACCTGAACTGCCACCGACCGTTGAGACTCAGCCGTGGACGGGACGACCGCAACCACGCCCGCGGCGCACGCATCCCGGTCCCCGGCCGCAAATCCGACCAGTACGCCGTCATGCCAGCTCCTCCCGCACCACGCGCACACCACGCGCCGCCAACTCGAACCGATCCCCGGCCACCTCAACGCACACAGCTGAGCCGGACCAGTTGTGCACGAACCACAGCCGCTCGCCCGCCGGATTCACCGCCGACAAGGCAGTCACCGACTCCGGCAGCCCCGGCCACACCGGCTCGGCCACCCGCTTGAACACTGCACGAGCCAACCCAGGATCAGGAACTGTGCCGACCACAGTCACCCGCCCGTCCCCGAACGACCAGCTGGTCACCACCGGCCGCTGCCCGCCGCCGGGATGCTCGAACGACGCCAGCACTTCAGCGTCGTCCACAATCAACCGCTCGGCCCACCGAGTCGCGTGCCCGTCAAGCCCGGTCACAGCCAGGTCGTCGAGCAGGTTCTCGTACTCGAGGTAATGCACCCCAGCCGCCTTACGCAGTCGTCCCGGCGCCACCTCCGCCCGCGCTCGCGCCTCCAGATCGGCATACCCAGTCCGCGGGCCCACGACCAGATGACCGCCGGCCCGCGCATACGCAACCAGGAAGTCCAGCTGAGCATCGGACGCGATGTACAGAGCAGCAACAACCAACACCGGCACCCGAGACGCCAGCTCAACCGGGTCGTCCCCAAGACGCTCCACGGGCAGCACGCTCGGCCGCAGCCCAGCATCGAGTACGCCGGTGTAGAAGGCCGTCACGATCGTCCGGTACGACGACTTGTCCGGCACCCCACCCGGATGCGCCAGCGGCGGCTGGCACTGCAACGCCCAGTCGCTTTCCGTCGACCACACGATCGCCACGTCGACATCCGGTCGCAGGTCGACCACCGACGAGCCGGCGTCGGCCAACTCGGCTCCGATCGCCGCGATCTCGTCGTACACGCGTCCCGGCTGCAGGCTGTGGCCGAGGATGCCGCCCCAGAAGGTCTCCGCGCCGTGGTGGATCGAGTGCCAGTGCCAGTACTGCACCATCCGGGCGCCGCGGGACACCATCGCCCAGGCGAGTTGCCGGAGCTGGCCGTCGTACGGCGGATGGTTCAGCTGGGAGCCGCCGATCGAGGTCGCGTTGGTCTCGGTGATCAGGAACGGCTCGCCGCGGGAGCCGTAGACGCGGTCCGCCGCGAGGTAGAGCTCGCCGACGCTGCGCCCGATCCAGCCGACCTCGAACCGCGGCGGCCGGGCCGGCCGCTCCAGCCCGTCCTTGACATGCACGTAAAGGTTGCCTGCCGCAACATCCAGCCGGGAGCTCAACTCCACGTCGGCAACGGCGGCGCGGTCGTAGGCCAGGCACGTCGTCACGAACTGGTCGCCGCGGCGAAGCTCGCGGACGAGGTCGGCCTGCCAGCCGATGAAGTCAGTCGTCCGCGCAGCCTGGAAGCGGCGCCAGGCCAGGTCGTACGACGGGGTGCTGTTGCCGTCCGGCCGCCACAGCTCGGACCAGTCGCTGAGGCGATGCGACCAGTACGTCAGCCCCCAGGCCTCGTTGAGGGTGCCGACGTCGCCGTACGTCTCCTGCAGATGGGCGACGAAGGCCTGGAACGTGCTCTCGTTGTGCGGAAGCAGCAGACCCGGTTCGTTGTCGACCTGGTAGCCGATGATCGCCGGATGGTCGCGGTGGTGCTCGACGATCCGCCGGATCACCCGCTCCGCGTGGAACAGAAACGCCGGCTGGTGGTAGTCCACCTCCTGCCGCACGCCCCACGGCACCGGCTCGCCGGTACGACGCTCAGCGGCGATCTCCGGATGCGCCCGCTGCAACCAGGGCGGCACGGCGTACGTCGGCGTCCCGAGCACGACCCCGATCCCCCGGGCCGCCGCCCCATCCAGCACCGGGCGGACCCACTCGAGGTCGAACACCCCGTCCCGCGGTTCCCAGGTCGACCACACCGACTCCCCAACCCGGATCGCGGTGATCCCGGCGGCGACCATCAGATCGAGGTCGACCTCGACCCGATCGCCCAGTTCGCGCGGCAGGTACTCCGGATAGTAGGCCGTCCCCAACACAACCCGTGGCGGCAGCATGCACAGAAGCTAACCCAGGTCTGCATGCCAGTGCAATCGTTTGCACACGTGGTTTTCAGCGCACGGCTCAGGTGGGGCGGATGCGGACACGGCGACGGGCTGGGCCGGTGCTTGCGCGGAGCACCAGCTCGGGCGTCAAGAGATCGGGTTGCGGCCAGTCGTCACCGGACAGGCGAGCGGAGAGTTGCTGCCACGCGAGCTCGCCCAGCCGGGCGCGGTCGTTGCGAAGCGAGGTGAGGGGCGGGCGGGCGTAGGCGGCGATCGGGATGTCGTCGTAGGAGGCGACCGAGAGCTCGGTGGGGACTTCCACGTCGTTGTCGTGCAGCCAGCTGAGCAGGCCGACGCCGACGAGGTCGTTGAACGTGATCACGGCGGTCGCGCGGCTCCGCAGCACGGTTGGGCCGGCGTCGTAGCCGTGGTGTCCGGCCCAGCCACCCTCGATCTCGTCCAGCGTGACGTCGAGGGATCTCGCCGTACGGCGCAACGTCCGCCGGCGCTCACCGTCCGACCAGGACGTCGCCGGACCGCCGACGTACAAGACCCGGCGGTGGCCTAGACCGGTGAGGTGCTCGAGCAGCAGGCGACTCGCGGCGCGGTAGTCGATCGCGACCACACCGGCGTTCTTGACCGTCCGGTTGATGCACACGACCGGCACCGGCAGCCCGAGCGCCTGCTCCAGACCGGCCCGCGTGAGCCGCGAACTGCACAGCACCAGCGCGCCGGAGTGGTCCACGAGCTCCTCGACGAGTCGCAACTCCTCGGCCGGATCCTCGCTGCTCTCCCCGATCAGCAGCCGGTAACCCCCGGCCCGGGCGGCGGCCGCCAAACCCTTCAGCACCTCGGAGAAGAACGGGTTCGCCAGGTCCGGCACGGTCACCCCGACCGTCAGCGGCCGCCCCAGCTTGAACTCCTGGGCCCGCTTGTCGGCGCGGTAACCGAGCTCGCCGGCCACCGCGCGCACGTGCGCGACCACCTCGGGTGAGATCAGGTCGGAGCCGTTCAGCGCCCGGGACACCGTCGACACCGACGTGCCCGCCTCGCGCGCCACGTCGATCAGCCGAACCCGCTCCGCCACGCTCGCCTCTCGCCTCCTGCTCGACCGAGCCGCTGCTCGACCGAGCCGCTGGTCAGGCGGGGCGCCGTCACCCCACCTGCGTTCCTCCGACCCACACGTTCCGGATCGTCACGTCGTCGGCGTACTGTACGACAGCTTCCGCCGCGACCACGTCGAACCGGCTGTTGGTGACCGCGACGGAACGAATCCGCCGGGTCTCTGCTCCCAGCATGCGATATGCCCGTTCGGCCCGCGCCACCCGGACCCGGTCGAACCGGATGTCGCGCACGTCGGGGAACAGCGACTGGTTGCCACCTCCCATGTAGCTGAAGGTGATCTCGAGTGGACGATACATCCACGCCTGCGAGTCGACGTCGTGGACGTTGATGTTGCGCACGTACCCGCCCCGGGTCGAGGTCGACTTCACGCACAGGACCCACTGCATCCAGGCCTCGTCCGCGGCCGGGTCCGGCGGCATGTGCAGCCGGCGCACCCAGACGTCCTCGACGCCCCCGCTCATCTCGCTGCCGACCGCGACCGCAGCGCCACCGCTGACGAAGGTGCAGTCCTCGACGATGATCCCGCGCGACGGCAGGCCGAGCCGGCGGCCGTCGGCGTCCCGCCCGGACTTGATCGCGATGCAGTCGTCGTGCGTCTTGAAGGTGCAGTCGCGGATCAGCACGTCGGTGCAGGACTCCGGGTTGCAGCCGTCGCCGTTCGGGCCGAGGTTGTCGACGGTGACGCCCTGGACGGTCACGTTGCTGCACTCGAGGGGGTGGATCGTCCACATCGGCGAGTTCCGCAGGGTCACGCCTTCGATCAGGACGTTCGTGCAGCGGAAGGGCTGGACGAAGCTCGGCCGCAGGTAGTGACCGGCGCCGAAGACCCGCTGGTCAACCGGGACCTGCTCGTTGTTCATCCGCTCGAGTTCACCCCAGTCGGCCCGCTGGTTGGGTAGGCCTGGGCGCCACCCGTACTGACCACTGCCGATCCAGTACCACCAGTGCTCGTTGTCGCCGGCTCCGTCCAGCGTCCCGCGGCCGGTGATCGCGATGTCGGTCTGACCCTCGGCGCGGATCAGGGACGAGTAGTTGTAGACCTCCACAGCCTGCCAGCGAGTACGAACCACCGGCAGGTAGTCGGCTGGGTCGGTGCTGAACCGGAGCGTCGCGCCTTCCTCCAGATGCAGGTCGACCTTGCTGAGCAGCTGGATCGCACCGGTGTTCCAGACGCCGGGCGGTACGACGACATGGCCGCCGCCGGAGTCGTGGCAGGCACGGATCGCCCGGGCGATGCCGGCGGTCGCGTTCTCCGGCGTGGCGCCGTACGCGGTGATCGGGAACCAGGCGTCCCGGAAGCGCGGCGGCCGGATCCTGGACCGCACCGACCACTCGCGGTCGCTGGTCGCCGCGGCGGGCAGCTGGGAACTCATGCCTGCGGCAACGACCCCACCGAGACCGAGCTGTACACCGAGTCCGAGGATGCGACGACGGCTGTGATGCATGGGCGGGCACCTTCCGGTCGACTGCACGGGTAAACCTTTGCACGCAAGTATCCAAGAGATTGCGGCCCGGTCAAGACTTCGTCGCGCCGAGCCGTTGACACCTCGGGCGGACCCGGGCACGATCGGTTGCAATCGTTTGCACCCGCAGGAGGTCGCCCATGTCCGAACAGCTCCGTCGACGCACCCTGTTGCTGACTGGAGGAGCGCTCGCGACCGCCGCGTTCACAGGCGGCGGCACCGCCCCGGCCGCCGCCTCGACCGGTCCCGCAGGTCTGGACGAGGCCGCCGCGGACGCGCAGATCCAGCGCATCCTGTGCCGGATCCTCCCGCCAAGCTTCCCGGACCGCTGGTTCGACATCACCACGTTCGGCGCGGTCGGCGACGACGCGACGGACTGTACGGCGGCGATCCGGGCCGCGATCGAGGCGTGTCACCGGTCCGGCGGCGGCCACGTCGTCGTACCGGCGGGTGATTTCCGGACCGGCGCCGTCCATCTGCTGAGCAACGTCGACCTGCATCTGCAGGAAGGGTCGAGGCTCGCGTTCAGCCAGGACCCGGCGGCGTACCTGCCGGTGGTGCCGACGCGGTACGAAGGCACCGAATGCTACAACTACTCCCCCTTCGTCTACGCCTACCAGCAGCGCAACATTGCGGTCACGGGTTCCGGCGTACTCGACGGCCGGGCGGACGCGACGCACTGGTGGGACTGGACCGGCGGGCCGCCGCCGAACGAGGGTCCGGACAAGACCCTGCTGCTGACGATGGCCGCGGACGGTGTCCCGGTCGAGCAGCGCGTGTTCGGCGACGGCCACTACCTGCGCCCCAACCTGCTGCAGTTCAACCGCTGCCAGAACATCCTGCTCGACGGCATCACGGTCAAGGACTCGCCGATGTGGAACATCCACCCGGTGCTGTGCCGCAACGTCACCATCCGGGACGTGACCGTGGACAGCCCGCACGGCCCGAACAACGACGGCATCGACCCAGAGTCCTGCACCGACGTCCTGATCGAGCGGTGCACGATCTCCACCGGTGACGACTGCATCGCGTTCAAGGCAGGCAAGGACGCCGACGGCCGTCGGGTGAACGTCCCGACCCGGTACGCCGTTGTCCGCGACTGCGAGATGGCGGACGGAAACGGCGGTGTGACGGCCGGCAGCGAGACGACCGGCGGGGTCATGGACATCTACGTCCGGGACTGCAAGATGAGCAGCCCGCGGCTGGAGCGCGCGATCCGGATCAAGAGCAACCCGCAGCGCGGCGGCACCATCGCGAACATCGATGTACGGCGGGTGACCGTCGGGCAGGCCGCGGACGCGGTGATCGAGATCGTCCTCAACTACGCGAACGTGATCACCGGCGCCTACCCGCCGGACGTGCACGGCATCACCATCAGCCAGCTGACCGCGGTCGCCGCGCCGCGGGCGCTGAACCTGCTCGGCCTGGTCGACGACCCGCTCCGCGACATCCGGCTGCACGCCTGCCGGTTCGACCAGATGGAGGAGGAGAACTCGATCCAGTACGTCGAGAACCTCCAGCTCGACCAGGTCTGGATCAACGGCGTCCGGGTCGACAACTGATGGGCTGGGAGTACGCCGACCAGATCCTCGCCGACGTCCGGCCCCCGTCCTTCCCGGACGTCGACTTCCCGATCACGGCGTACGGCGCGGTCGCCGACGGCCGGGCCGACGCGACGAAGGCGATCCGGGCCGCGATCGAGGCGTGCCACGCAGCCGGCGGCGGCCGCGTGGTGGTCCCGGAGGGCACGTTCGTCACTGGCGCCGTCCACCTCAAGTCCCACGTCAACCTGCACGTCGCCGGGACGCTGCTGTTCAGCACCGATCCCGCCGACTACCTGCCGATCGTGAAGACCCGCTACGAGGGTCTGGAGGTGCTCAACTACTCGCCGTTCATCTACGCGCACGGGTGCACCGACATCGCGATCACCGGCTCCGGCACGCTCGACGGGCAGGCGGACTGGGACAACTGGTGGGGCTGGTTCCACGAGTGCGACGAGGACTTCGCGAACTTGCGGGCGCAGAGCGCGTTCGGCGTACCGCTGCGGGAGCGGGTCTACGGGCCTGGGTACCACCTGCGGTCGAGCTTCATCCAGCCGTACGAGTGCACGAACGTGCTGATCGAGGGCGTGACGATCGTCCGGTCGCCGTTCTGGGAGGTCCATCCGGTGCTCTGCCGGAACGTGACCGTGCAGAACGTCGTCGTCGACACCCAGGGCCCGAACAACGACGGGGTCGACGTGGAGTCCTGCCGGTCGGTGGTGATCCGCGGCTGCACGTTCGACGCCGGCGACGACTGCATCGCGATCAAGTCCGGCCGCGAGGCGGACGGCCTGATGGTGAACGTGCCGTCCGAGGACATTCTGATCGAGGACTGCGTGATGCGGGTGAAGTACGGCGCGATCACGCTCGGCTCGGACATGACCGGCGGCGTCCGCAACGTGTTCGCCCGCAACTGCACGATCGGCGGGCCGGCGCTGTACTTCGGGCTGTACATCAAGACCAACTCGATCCGCGGCGGTTTCGCCGAGAACATCTACCTGCGCGACATCGCCATCTCGAACCTGCTGAAGGAAGTCGTCCAGTGCAACTTCCTCCGCGGTGAGGGCGACACCGGGCCGCTGACGCCGACGGTGCGCAACGTCGAGCTCCGCGACATCACCGTCCAGCACGCCCGCAACGCGTTGATGCTGCGCGGCTACCGGCGCTCCCCCATCCAGGACTTCCGGCTGGTCGACTGCGACTTCACCGTCGACGCCCCGAGCACCGTGCAGCACGCCGCCCTCACCTTCGACAACGTCACCGTGAACACCCACCCGATCACGGACGTCCACCAACTGCGCTGATCAGGGCAGGTGGGCGCAGTTCACGTCCAGGTCCCAGAGGATGACCGACAGCGCGTAGGGGCTGATTGTGTGGTCCCCGTGGGTGGCGTCCTCGAGGATCTCCCAGTGCCCGTTGGTTTCGTTGCTGACGGCATCGGTCCCGATCAGGGTGATCCGGTGCCGTACAGCGGCCTCGTACGACCGGTGGCCGACCCCGTTGAAGCAGCAGTCGTCGAACCGGTTGAGGATCTGCAGCTGCCGGCGGTGCGGCCCGACCGAGCCCAGCGCGTAGATGTCCGGGAAGTCGACGAGCCCGTAGAACCCAGGCTGCTTGTCCGCCCGCTGCTCCCAGTCGCCGCGGGTCGGGCTCGGCTTCGGCGACCCCGGCCGGACGAAGAACGGCAGCGAGCCGGCCGTCGGGTAGGACCGGGTGATCCGCGGATCCAGCGCCGGGTAGATCGTGGTCGCCCAGCCACCGCCGGACAGGCCGATCATCTGCACCGACGACGGCCGGTACTTCTCCTGCACGTGGTTCATCGCCACCGCGAGCGGCTCCAGGAACAGCGCCAGCGGTGAGTACGACGCGGACTCCCACAGGTTGAGGTCGTTGTGCGACGGCTGCTGCTGGACGTTCGGGTCGACCGGGTCCTGCAGGGTCTTCGGGTTCCAGTGGTAGAACGGCATCGCGAACAGCAGTACGACGTACCCGTGGTCCAGCAGTCCCTGCGTGACCCGCTGCAAGGTGTCGAGCGGCTCACCGTGGCCGTTGTGGTAGAACGCAACCCGGCGGTGAGTACGGTGTACTGGCTCCACCACGAAGGCGGTCGCGACGTAGCCGAAGGGCATGGCGATCTCGAGCCGGTCGTAACGCCGTACGCCGGTGAACGCCGGCAACTCGGCCGGCGTCTCGACGTCACGCCGTACCGTCGGAAGGCCGGTCGGCAGGGTGCCCGTGTCCTTCCACACCTGTGCAACCAGCTGTGGACGCAGGGCGTCCGCGTCGGCGGCCGTGTGGATCTTCATCAGGTCCTCGACGTCGACGCCGACGACCACCTGGGGCAGCGTCTTGTACGCCGCGCTGTGCTCGGCGGCGATCGCGGCGTTCACCGGAGCGACGGGCCGTGACGCCGGATGCGGGCGTTCGCCGGTCGGAGTCGGCTCCGCTGATGCCTGGGCGGGCCAGCCGGTCGCGGCGGTCGCGGCCAGCGCGCCGCCGAGGACGGTCCTGCGATTGATCATGAGGGGTTCACCTTTCGGGGCGGGGGACGACCGGCTGCCAGCCGCCGAACACGTTCGACGGGTCGCGCAGCCAGGCCGCCTCGTCGGCACTGAGTTGCCTGGAGCACGCAAGTCGCGCACTGGTGTCGAGGGGCCGGCCGGACAGGTCGGTGCTGCGGTACTCCCAGAACCGGACCTGGCCGGCAGCCGCGCAGTCGTTGGGGTTGGTGATCTGGAAGCCCTGCTTCTTCACATGGGCGTCCATCGCGGAGTCGATGAACACGACCTGGCTGGTCGGGAACCGGTTCAGCTCCACCCGGCCGAGGAACACGCTGTCGTCGGGCGCGTCCGGGCCGCGGGTCAGCCGCACGTTCACGAAGATGTTGCCCGGGCCGTTGTCGCTGTTGCGGACCTGGTTGTAGTAGCCCTCGTGCAGCGCCTTCAGCTCGGAGTCCCGGACGAAGACACCGCCGGTCCCCCAGACGAAGTCGACGTCACCTTCGACGTAGCTGTCGGTCACGAAACCCTTGCCCTGCAGCCGCAGGCTGTCCTGGAACCCGAGGATCCGGACCCGGGCGAGCACGATCCGCTCGCCGTTCCCCCGGAACGCCTCGGCCTGGGAGCCGCGGTACGGCGTCAGGTTCTGCACGGTCGCGTCGGCCAGGCTGAAGTCGTCGGCGTCCACGCCGAACGCGGCCCGCCAGCAGTTGAACCGGTCCGGCTGGGCGAGCACCCGGCGCGGGCAGTACGCCTGCTCGATCGGGACGTTCGCCATCGCGTAGTCGCCGTTCAGCAGGTTGTTGTTCGGGTAGCCGATGACCGTGCGGCCGGCGCCGGACCCGACGATCGTGATGCCGGGCTTGGTCTGCGCGACGTAGATCAGCTCGCGGTACAGCCCCGGCGCGACGTCGATCCGGGACTTGTTGCCGTCCGCGACGAAGTCGATCGCGGCCTGTACCGTGCAGAAGTCACCCTTCGGACCGACCTGGAGCCTGCTGTCCGACGCCGGGTCGTGCTGGGTCCGGAACATCCATTTGTCGATTCCGGGGTGGCCGGCGACGAACCCGGGATCGACGGTGACGTAGTACACCTGTCCGGGCTCCAGCCGCTGATGGGGATGGATCGAGACCGTCCGGCCGTCGACCGTGACCGCCTCGTACATCCACGTATGCAGTTGGCCGTAGTCCGAACGGGCACCGCCGACGAAGCGCTGGTACGACGTGAGGTCGGCGAGATCGATCGTGTCGACGACTTCGCCGCCGGCTCGGTGGATCCGAAGCTTTCCTTGGACACCGAGTCGCACCGGTCCCTGGAAGGTCATGCGGAGGGCGGTGTCGGAGCAGGTCGCGTCCGCCGTGCCTTGCGGTGACAGGACGGGCGTGCTCGTGCTCTCGGTCCGCCAGCCGGTCAGTCGCTGGAGGACCTTGGTCAGCTTGGCCGCCGCGGACTGGTGACCCTTGATGTTGGGGTGGGTGCTGCCGTTGTAGTCGTCCGAGCCGAGCCAGCCGGTGGTGTCGACGTACACGATCCTTCGGTCGTTCGTCGCGGCGACGGCCTGCGCGATGTCTGCGGCGTGGGTGGCGTCGAACGGACGCAGGGCGAGGATCAGGCTGTGTGGGTTCGCGGCCCGGATCTGCTCGAGGTAGGCGCCGTACTTGGGGGTGAACTCGCTACTCGGGTACGGCGCGTCGTTGGTGCCGAAGTTGACCACGATCGCCCCGGGGTCGAAGGGCGTCGCCGGGAAACCGGCCAGGTTCCAGCCGAACGACTCCGACGCCGTACCGACGTTGCCGTGGCCGGGCTGAATGATGCCCTGCTTGCCGAAGCCGACCTGGTTCGTGTCGGCGCCGAACGCCTTGCCGACCAGGTGCGGGTAGGCCTTGGTGCCGTCTGCGCAGTCCGGGCCGAGCTCCGGGCAGAGCGCCATCACGCCCTGGGTGATCGAGTCGCCGTAGAACTCGATCCGGTGCTCGGCGGTGGTCGGCAGCGGGATCAGCGTGGCCAGCGGGGCGAGCTCGATCTTCTCGAGGACGACGCCGGACTGCAGCGGCACCGTCCAGCGGTTCGCGTACTCATCGACGTCCTTGACCAGGATCTCGGCGGTGTGCGCGACGGCCGGGTCGAGTCCCTCGACGAACACCTCGTGGTCCTCGTCGACCGTGACCAGGACGGGCTCACCACGGTCGACCGAGACCCACAGCTGTGCGGGGTTGGTGATCGACTCGGTGTCGAACCAGGCGCCGAGCCGGTCGCCGGTGAAGCGGAACCGCAGCGACGAGCCGGAGTTCACCGTGATCGCGACGTCGTCGTCGCGGCCCCAGTGCCCGTCGCGCTCGATCCGCGGGTCGAACGGGCCGAAGGTGGCCGGGTTGGCGGCGGACGTCGCCGTACCGACCGGAACGGTCAGCAAACCGATCCCGGCCGCGATGACGAGGCACAGGCTGATCACGGGTCTTCTCACGGTGGTCTCCTCGCGCGGACCGCCGTTCGGAAAGCCCGGGGCGGTGGGCGGGTAATCCTTTTCCTCGGCTACCGTCGCAGCGCTCGGGCCCGGCGTCAAGGCCTCGACACGATTCGGCAGGAAAAGGTTTACACGCCTGCGCTGGCAGCGAATCGTCCGTGGACGTGGTCCAATGAGCCGGTGAGAAAGTCGACCAGAGATCGCCCCGGCCGGGTGACGATCCACGACGTGGCCCGGCTCGCGGAGGTCTCCACCGCGACCGTGTCCCGGGTGCTCAGCGGCGGCAAGCCGGTCTCGGACCAGGTCGCCGACCGGGTCCGCGCCGCGGCCGCCGAGGTCGGCTACCGGCCGAACCCGGCGGCCCAGACGCTGCTGCGCGGCAGCAGCCAGACGATCGGCGTGGTCGCGCCCGATCTCGGCAACCCGTACTTCGCGGAGATCCTCAAGGGCATCTCGGCCGAGGCCGCCGCCGAGGGGAACCACACACTGGTCGCCGGCACCGACGAGGACCCGGACCGGGAGTACCGCGCGGCGCTCGAGCTGGCCCGCTGGGTCGACGGCCTGCTGCTGTGCGCGCCGCGGATGAGCGGACCTCGGCTGAAGGAGGTCGCAGCCGCCAGCCGCAAGCTGGTGCTGATCAATCGCGTACTGCGTCATCCGTCGGTCGGAGCCGTGGTCGTCGACTACCACCACGGCGTCCGGCTGCTGTGCGAGCACCTCGGAACGCTCGGCCACAAGCACATCGTCTACTTGGAGGGTCCGCCGAAGGCCTGGTCGGACCAGCAACGACAGCGCGGTTTCCGGGCCGCCGAGGCAGCCGGTCAGACGATCGTCCGGGTGCCTTGCGGCTCAGCGCTTCGGGACGGGTACGACGCGGTCGACGAGGCGCTCACGCACCGGCCGACCGCGCTGATCGCCTTCAACGACCACGTGGCCGTCGGAGTGCTCAGCCGGTTGCGTGAGCTGGGTGTGAGTGTCCCGGACGACGTGTCCGTGGCCGGGGTCGACGACGCGCCGATGAGCGCCCACACCGACCCCGGCCTCACGACGTACGCCGTCTCCACCGTCGAGCTGGGCCGTCTGGCCTGGCAGCACTTCAGCCCGACGGCGCCAGCCATCACCACCCACCTCGCAGGCGAGCTGGTGGTGCGGGCCTCGACGGGCCGCGCTACACGCCGTCGGCGGTGAAGCTGTAGCTCCCCGACGGGACCCGGCACACCAGGGTCCGATCGGCTGACTCCAGCACCTCGATCCCGTCCTGCTCGGCTACCGGCTGCTTCGACTCCCGGACGGACTCGGGATTGCTGGTCGGCACGTGAACCGTCGCCGTCGCGCCCGGCGGGATCACGACCTGCAGGGCGAACGTGCCGTCGTTCACCTCCCACCGGGTGGACACCCGACCGCTGGGCGTGTCGTAGGCGCCCTCGGCCCACGTCAGCCGGCCACCCGGCCGCGGCCGGATCACCAGCTCACGGAAGGCGATCGAGTCCGTGGCCTGGTCGATGCCGGCGACCCCGCCGTACAGCCACTCGCCGACCGACCCGAGTGAGTAGTGGTTGAACGAGTTCATCGCCACCGGCCCGAACCCGTTCTCCTCCGTCCAGCCGTCCCAGCGCTCCCAGATCGTGGTCGCGCCGTGCCGGATCGAGTAGCCCCACGACGGGTAGCGGTCGTCGTGCAGCAGGTCGTACGCGAGCTCGACATGCCCGTACTTCGCCAGGATCGGGCACAGCAACGCCACGCCCGCGAACCCAGTCGTCAACGACCGGCCGCGCTGTTCCAGATCGGCGACCAGGTGCTTCACCGCCGCCTGCTCGTGCTCCTCCGGCAGCAGACCGAACGCCAGTGGCAGCAAGTAGCCGGTCTGCGTGTCGCCCCGGACCTTGCCCTCGGCATCCACAAACTCGCGGACGAACGCGGCCGCGATCCGCTCGCGTAGCTCGCCGTACCGTTGTTCCTCGTCGTGTAGGCCGAGCACTCGAGCCGCTGCAGCGGTGAACTCGGCACTGCGCGCGAAGTATGCCGTCGCGAGCACGTCGCGATCCGTCCGTACGTCGACTTGCAGCCAGTCGCCGTAGTGGCCGCTGGTCCGGTTGCGCCAGATCAGGTCCGGGTTCGCCTGGTGCACGTAGTCGACCCAGCGTCGCATCGTCGGCCAGGCCTGCTTCAGCACGCGTTCGTCGCCGTACATCCGGTAGAGCGTCCACGGGACGATGGTCGCGGCGTCCGCCCAGGCGGGCGTACCGTGGCGGCCGGTGATCACGTGTGGGATGACGTCCGGGATCGCGCCCTCGTCGGTCTGGGCGACGGCGAGATCGCCCATCCAGTTCTCGAAGAAGGTCAGGACGTCGGCCTGGTACGCCGCGGTCGGCAGGAAGATCTGGGCGTCCGCGGTCCAGCCGAGGCGTTCGTCGCGCTGCGGGCAGTCGGTCGGCACGCTGACGAAGTTGCCGCGCTGGCCCCAGCGGATGTTGCTGAGCAGCTGGTTGACGCCGGAGTCGGAGCACTCGAAGCGGCCGGCGACCGGGGTGTCCGAGTGCAGCGCCCGGCCGGTGACGTCAGCCGCCGTGAGCTCGCCGGGGTAGCCGTCGACTTCGACGTACCGGAAGCCGTGGACGGTGAACACCGGCTCGAAGAACTCCTCCGCGCCGCCCGCGCTGACGTAGTAGTCCGTCGCGTCGGCGGTCCGGAGGTTGGCTGTGTAGATACCGCCGTCGGACTCGAGCATCTCGCCGTGCCGCAGCCGGATCCGATCGCCCTCGGCGGCGCCGCGCACGCGCAGACGGACTCGTCCTGCGATGTTCTGCCCGAGGTCGACGATGTAGCGGTCGCCGTGGCGGGTCACCTCGACGGCCGGCAGGTCCTCGGTGACCCGGACCGGTTCGGTGCTGGCGGCAACCAATGTCGATATGTCCGCTCCGACGTCACCGGCCGGTGCCCAGTCGGTGGCGTCGTACCCGGGGCTCGACCAGTCGCCCAGCTCGAGGCGGGCGTCGTACGACTCGCCCATCAGGAGGTCGGCGAAGCGCAGTGGGCCGGTGCGTTCGACCCAGCGGCTGTCGGTCGCGATGACGGTCTGCGAGCCGTCGGTGTGGTCGACGACGAGCTGGGCGAGCAGTTGGGGCTTCTTGCCGTAGTGGTGTGCGTGACTGCGGGTGTCCCAGCCGACGTACCCGGACCACCAGCCCTCGCCGAGCACTGCGCCCAGGACGTTCTCGCCTTCTTGGAGCAGGTCGGTGACGTCGTACGTCTGGTAGGCGAGGCGGTAGCGGTAGTCGGTCCAGCCGGGGGTCAGCTCGTCATTGCCTACTCGCTGGCCGTTGGCTTGGAGCTGGTAGAGGCCGTGCGCGGTCGCGTAGACGCGTGCTCTGCTGATGGGCTTCGGCAGGTCGAAGGACCGGCGGTAGTAGCGCGGTGCGGCGATGGTGGCCTGGCGCACCGTGCGGGGCTCGTCGCGGTCGACCGGCGGCTCGAAGTACGGGTCGGTCTCGTAGTCGTGCTCGACCCAGCGGGCCTGCCACTCCTCCGGGTGCAGGATGCCGGTGGCGAACGTCGCTGAGGCCTCGCAGACCTTCCCCGCTGCGTCACGCACCTCCAGCCGCCACACGTAGTCGGTTTGCGACGTCAGCGGTGCGCCGCCGTGGTCGACGTACGTCTGCTCGTCGGTCAGCCAGCCGCTGTCCCACACCTGTACGCCGTCGCGCTCCAGGCGGATCCGGAACGCGTCCTGCCGGTCCCCACGCACCGGCGAGGCCAGCCGCCAGCTGAACCACGGGCGGTCGTTGCCGATGCCGAGCGGCTCCAGCCGGTGCTCACAGCGCAGGTCGTACGGCGTCAGGGCCGGGACGCTGGGTGGATCGGTCAGCAGCCAGCCGGTTGCCTCGCTTGTCACCAGGACCACTCCGTTTCGGGTCGGTGGAGCTCGTAGTCACGCAGACCGCCGGCGTGCTCCGGGCGGTCGCCGTACATGGGCCGGGCGTGGCCGGGCGGGTCGATCGCGATCACGTCGTCACCGCGCCAGGTGGTCCGGAACTCGTTGCCGGCCGCGAGCTCCGTGGTGGTCTGCTCGACCATCGGGAACGTCACCACGATGCGCTCGCCCCTGTGTGGCTTGGGGATGGACAGGTAGCCGTCGGGCGCCCAGATGCGCTCCGCGCCGCTGCGCTCCTCATCGCCACGCTGCAGCTTGAGGCGTGCGTAGCCTGCCCACTCGGGGACTCTGACGCGCAGCTCGTCCACTGGCTCGTTGACGCTCAGCTCGACCTTGCCTTCGACCGGTAGGTGGCTGACCACATCGACCGTGTGGTGTGCGCGGGTGAGGAGCAGGTTGACTCTGGTGACGTTGCTGTCGCCCGTGACGATGCTGTTCCACGCCCAGAACAGTCCGCGGACGCCGGAGCCGACACAGCACGCCTGTACGTCGTTGGTGTGTCCGCGGCCCAGTGGTACGTCGGAGACGTAGTCGTTGGGAGCGCCGTACCCGCAGAAGGCGCCCAGCACGCGCTCCCCCACGTCCACGTAGGTCCGCCAGCCGGGGATGTCGTCTGACCGGTCCGGGGCTGTCTGCACCCAGCTCACATCCTGCAGTTGCGACGCGGCCAGGTGGTTGCGGACGAACCGCTCCACCACGGGCCAGTACGACGTGAGTCCGCTGCCGGCGAGCGTCGTACCGAGGCCGATGAGGTCGACCAGGGAGCAGGTCTCGTGCTCGTAGCGCTGGTCGGCCAAGTCGCCCGGGGTCCAGCCGAACCTGGTGGCCTGGGTCAGCACCCAGTCGTAGCTGCGGCGGGTGAACTCGGTCAGGCCGTGGTCACCGGTGTGCCTGGCCAACCGGGCGAGTCCTTCGAGCGTGCCGACCCGGGTGTGGAAGTGACCGCTGCGGTAGGCACGGGCAGAGTTGAAGCTACCGTCCTCGAGGTAGACGCCACTCTTCTCCACGATGAGCCGGGCGAACCACTCGCAGAGCTCCAGCGCGTCCTGGTTGCCGGTTGCCTGGTGGTAGCGCAGCAGCGGCATGATCAGGCGGCCGGAGAACGATGCCGGGTCCGGTGCGAGGTGCAGGTCGATCGCGTTGGAGGACGGCCAGCCTGCAGTGGTGTACTCCGAGGCGGGGTAGAACCAGACGTCGCGTTCCTTGATCGCGATGCGCTTCAGGGCAGCGACCTGGTTGTCCGCTGCTCGCTTGGCTTCCGGGTCGCCGGTGGCGACGACGGTCGTGGTCAGGGCGAGGATGGTCGCGCGCTGGTCGATCAGGTTGGCGTTCGCCTTCCAGTGGCCGCGCGGGTGCTCGCGGCGGTAGGTGAGGCCGTCCTCGTGCAGCAGGTCGAACAGGGTCTGCCGGTAGCGGTCGGCGATCTTCTCCCACTGCGGGTCCCAGTTCGTGCCGCCGGTCATCTGCTTCGCGAGCAGGTACGCGTCGGTCAGCCGGCCGTGGCTGGAGCCGTAGTCCCAGTCGCCGTGGTCGAGCCGGGCCGGGCGGGCCAGCAGGTTCGCGCTGAAGAACGGGATGCCGTCCAGGTCGTCGTCGGCCAGGCCGGTCACCGCGTTCATCGCCAGCGCGGCCCGCTCTTCGAGCAAAAGGGTCGCCGGGATCGTCACCATGAGGAAAACCTTTACCCTTGGAGGAGGCGATGTCAACGCTCTATCCACAGGCTGGCGGATCGGCCTTGTTTTCTTGACGATCTACGGCGGAGACTTGCGGGACTTCGCTCAAGGAGGACGACGATGAGAGCAGCAGTGCTCGAGGAGCCGCGGCGGGTTGTCGTGGCCGACGTACCGGATCCGGCGCCGGCGGACGGCGTGCTGCTCCGGATGCACGCGGTCGGGTTGTGTGGGTCGGATCTGCACACCTGGCGCGGCCATCACCCGTTCCGGAAACCGCCGGTGGTGCTGGGGCATGAGGGTGCCGGTGAGGTGGTTGCCTCGTCCGATCCCGGTTTCCGCGTGGGCGATCGGGTCGCCGTGCTGCCCGCGATGTCGTGCTGGGAGTGTGCGCGGTGTGAGGCCGGGCATCCACATCTCTGCGCCGGGAAACGGGTGCCTGGCGGCGGCTGGCCGGGGATGCTGAGTGAGTACTTCGCCGCGCCCGGGCGGGTGCTGGTGCCCTTGGCCGACGAGGTTGGGTACGACGAGGGTGCGTTGATCGAGCCGCTGGCCGTCGCGTGGCACTGCACCTGGGGTGTCGAGGCGGGGTCGTCGGTGGCGGTGCTGGGTGGTGGTCCGATCGGCAGCCTGGTCGCGGCGGTCAGCCGGATCCGTGGGGCGTCGACGGTGCTGGTGACCGACGTCAAGGCCTACAACCGTGAGTTCCTGGTGCAGCAGGGCGTTCCCCACGTCGTTGATCCATCGGCTGTCGACCTCACCGGTGGCAACTTCTCTGCCGCGGCACTCGGGGCCGACCCGGCCGGCGACGGCTTCGACGTCGTGGTGGTCGCTTCCGGTCACCCGAGCTGTCTGGTCGAGGCATTCGCGTTGTGTCGACCTCGCGGCCGGGTGGTTCTGCTGCCGATGTTCGCCGGTCCGCTGTCGGTCGATCTGAACCCGGTGGTCCTGAAGGAGGTCACCGTTCAGGGGTCGACGATCTACACGCCGGCCGACTTCCGGCACGCGGCCCGGTTGATCAACGACCGCGTCCTGGACGTCCGGCCGTACATCACGTCCAGCGTGCCCTTGGCCGAGACGCCCGAGGTGCTGACCGCGATGGATGCCGGCATCGACCACCTCAAAATCCAGATCGAGCCGACCCGATGAGCGCGCCCGAGGTGGTGGCGACGTACCTGGTGGAGAGTTACCTCCCGCTCGAGGACGCGGCCGAGGTGATCGCGGGTGAGCAGTCGACGGGGACGTTCGTGGCTGTCGCCCGGGAGACTGCGGAGCTGCGGCGCCGATTCGCGGCCCGGGTGGTCTCCGTGGATGAGCTGCCACCGGCAGATCTCACCCACGACCTCCCTGGTGCCGTTCGGATTCCCGGCGCGCGCCGACGCCGTGGACGGGTTCGGATCTCCTTCGGCCTGGACAACTTCGGTCCCTCGCTGCCCAACCTGCTGGCTGCCGTCGCCGGGAACCTGTTCGAGCTCCGCCAACTGGCCGGGATCCGGCTGCTCGACCTCGACCTCCCGTTGGCCTTCGCCGAGCGCTATCCAGGGCCGCAGTACGGCGTGAGCGGGACGCGTGAGCTGTTGAAGCGGCCGGACGGCGTACTGCTCGGGACGATCGTGAAGCCGAGCATCGGGTTGCCGGTCGAGGAACTGCGGATCGTCGTCCGCGAGCTCGCCGAGGCCGGCATCGACTTCATCAAGGACGACGAGCTGATGGGCAACCCGCCGCACTCACCGCTCGCCGAGCGGGTGGCTGTGGTCAGCGAGGAGCTGGACAAGGTCGCGGCGCGCACCGGGCGGCGGCCGATGTACGCGTTCAACATCACTGACGACCTCGACCGGATGGCGGTCAACCACGATCTGGTCCGCGATGCCGGCGGCACCTGCGTGATGGTGTGCGTCAACCTGGTCGGCCTCGCCGGGCTCGCATGGCTCCGCCAACGCTGCGAGCTGCCGATCCACGGCCACCGCGCGATGACGGGCGTCTTCACCAGAGCCCCCGGCCTCGGCATCGACTTCGTCGCCTGGTCCAAACTGGCCCGCCTGGCCGGCGCCGACCACCTGCACACCAACGGCCTGTCCAACAAGTTCTACGAGACCGACGACGAGGTCCTCCGCTCCATCACCGCCGTCCAGCAACCTCTCTTCGAGAGTGTCGCCCCATCCTCACTCCCGTCCAGTCCCTACGAAACTCTCCCGGTCCTCTCCTCCGGCCAGACCCCCGGCCTGGCCCCCGAGACGTACCGCCGTACCAACACAACCGACCTCCTGGTCCTCGCCGGCGGCGGCATCCACGGCCACCCGGCCGGGCCAGCCGCCGGCGTCACCGCCATGCGCGCCGCCTGGCACTGCGCAGTAAACGGCGAAGACATAACCACGACAGCCGCCACCAACTCCGCCCTACTCCAGGCCCTCGAAACCTTCGGATTCCCCCATGCTTGAAGCCGCCTTCTACGGGGACGACTTCACCGGGTCGACCGACGCCCTGCGTCAGTACGCACGCTGCGGCCTCCGCTCGATCCTGCTGGTGGACCTCCCGCCGATGGCCGAGCTCCGCACGTTGGCCGAAAGCTACGACGTCATCGGAGTCGCCGGCATCGCGCGATCGCTCCCACCTGATGAGCAGGAGGCAGAGATCCGCCCGATCCTCACCGCCCTCCGCGACCTCGACCCCCGCGTCGTCCAGTACAAGATCTGCTCGACCGCCGACTCCTCATCAACCCTCGGCAGCATCGGCCGCGCCCTGGAGGTAGGCCGCTCCATCTTCGGCTCCACCCCCGTACCGATCCTCGCCGCTCAGCCCGAGCTCGGCCGCTACACCGTCTTCAGCCACCACTTCGCCGCCGAATCCGGCACCATTCACCGCCTCGACCGCCAACCGACCATGTCCACCCATCCCGCCACGCCCATGCCCGAATCCGACCTCCGCCGGCACGTAGCAGCCCAAACCTCGCTGCGGATCGACGCCGTTCACCTCACCACGTACGCCGACCTCCCCGACACCTACTCCGACCAGTCCGCCGACGCTGTAGTCCTCGACGCCCTGACCGACGCCGACCTCCACGTCCTGGGCCGCACCCTCGTTGCATCCAGCAACGACTCCGCCACCTTCACCATCGGCTCCGGCGGCCTCTCCCGCGCCCTCGCGCTGAACCTGACCCCCAGCTCCCCAACCCACCCCACCGACCCGAAGCCCTACGACTCCACGACCACACCCGCGGCACCACATGGCCCACTCCACTCGCGCACGGAGGACCGCGATCACTCCCAGCCGCAGGTCCTAGCTGTCTCAGGCAGCCAATCCCCTCGCACCGCGGACCAGATCAAACAAGCCGCGGCCGCCGGCTGGACCATCCTGCACCTGACCGACACGGAACCCACCGCCGCCGCAGCCGTGCAAAGCCTTCAATCCGGCGCCCCCGGCGTCGTAGTCCACACCGGCCACGCCACCCGCCCAGCCGCCGAATCCCTTCCCCACCTAGCATCCGCCCTGGCCGAGATCATCCACACAGTCACCCGGCAAACCGCCGTACGCCGCCTGGTAGTAGCCGGCGGCGACACCTCCAGCCGGGTCCTCCGCAACCTGGGCATCACCGCCCTGGAGCTCACCACCACCGCCCCCACCTTCGGCACCGGAGTCGCGGAGTGCCGCTCAATCGCCCCCACCCCCACCACCCACGCCCTCTCAATCCTCCTCAAACCCGGCCAACTAGGCCCACCCAACCTCCTAGAAACCTTCCGCACCACCTAGCCCCACCCCATCCCCCCAACCCGGCGGGTCGATGCACCACCTAGCACCACCCATCCCCCACCACACCGCAGCCACAGTCCACACCTCTGCAGACCCACGAACCCGCACCCACTGGGTTTCCCCTCGTAGCGTGGAGACATCCCCTTTGAGGTGAGGGCGATGGCTGAGGCACGAAGGAAGTTCGATCAGGAGTTCAGGCAGGGCGCGGTGCGGATCGTCCGGGAGACCGGTAAGCCGATCGCGCAGGTGGCCCGGGAGTTGGGCGTCAACCCGGGGACGCTGGCGAACTGGGTGGCCAGGGACCGGCGGGCTCGTGACGGTGAGGGCCGGTTGGGTGAGGACGAGCGGGCCGAGCTGGCCAGGTTGCGTCGGGAGAACGCGGAGCTGGCGATGGAGCGCGATGTGCTCAAGCGCTCGGTGGCCCTCTGGGTCAAGGATGCGATGGGCCGGTAGCCGTGGTCGGGT
>NZ_JBFAHB010000088.1:0-36002 GCF_040653975.1 Kribbella sp. NPDC050820 | reverse complement strand
GCGGACGCGGCGGGTCGACGCGGCGCGGCGGACGCGGCGGGGCGGGTCGGCCGGACGGGACAGGGCGCGGGCGGGGCGGACGGTACCGCGGGAAGCAGGCGCGGACAGGGCGGACGGGACCGCAGTAACCACGGGCGGACGGGGCCGCGGTAAGCAGGCGCGGGCGGGGGTGGGCGGGGCAGCAACAAGCAGGCGCGGGCAGGGCGGACGGTACCGCGGGAAGCAGGCGCGGACAGGGCGGACGGGGCCGCGGTAAGCAGGCGCGGGCGGGGCAGGCGGGGCCGCGCTGGGCGGGCGCGGGCTGGGGCGCCCTGGCCGGTTTGCTGTGGGTAGTGGTTAGTCGGTTCGGGTGGGTAGGCCGTCGATCGACGGGGGCTGGTGCGATAGGGCGAGGGCCTCTGGCAGGGTGGCGCGTTTGGGCCTGCGGCGGGGTGTGCGCGGGCTGAGTGCGATCAGGAGGACTAGCAGGGGCAGGGCGATCAGGTAGGCGGTCTGGAGGGGGACGGCGCGAGCCATGAGGGCGAGGGTGGCGGGGGTGATGAGGATGGCGGTGCCGGAGGCTAGGGCGCCGATGGCGGATAGGCGGGTGGGGTTGGGGCCTGGGATGGCGACCAGGGCGGCGAGCGTGACTGGGTAGAGCGGGGCTACGCCGGTGCCGGCCAGGACCAGGCCGAGGGTGACTGCGGCGGGGCTGTCGAAGAGGCTGACGAGCAGCGTGCCGACGATCGCGAGCAGGCCGCCGGGTACGACGGGAGACAGGCCGCGCACGTGGATCGGGCCGATCGCGCGCCCGACCGCCATGCCTATCGGGAACGCACTACCCAGCAGTGCGGCCGTTGCCATCGGCAAGCCCGTAGCAGCCAGCCGCGCGACCGCCCACACCACGAAGCAGAACTCCACTCCAACGGCCAGCACAACCCGCAGCCACCCCAGCGCAACCGCCGCAGCCGCAGTGCCGCTCGATTCACGAGCCGGCGCAGCAGGGCGCGAGTCAACAGGCCCCTTCAGTACGGCGAGAGCGACAAGCGGCGGTACGGCGGCCAGCAGCGCCAACCGACCCGTCGGGCCAACGGAGTCAACTGCACCGATCGCCAGCGGTGCCAGAATCCCGGTCGCACTGGCGACCGCATTCACCCGACTCAATCGCGACGCAGCCGTAGGACCGTGCAACACCAGTGGAGCAACGAGAACGAGCAGCGCCCCACCAAGTCCGATGCACAGCCCGCCTGCGACCGCCACGCCGTACGCAGGCGCTAGTGCCAGCAGCACAGCTCCGGCCGCGCACACCAGCGACCCAAGGCGCAGCACAGTGATCAGCGCCCAGGACCGCAACAGCATCGGGCCCACCACAGCGACCACAACGAGTCCCACTGCGAACGCCGACGACAGCAAGGCGAGCCGACCGGTGGACTCGCTCAGGTCCCGTGCGAGCAGAGCGACGCAGGCACCCAGCCCGGCCAGCAGGTACCCCATGGACGAGAGCCCGACCCCGATCCGGATCTCGTCTGCCCGCCCGGTCATCCGGCAGTCAGGTCGTCAGACCTCGTGCCCTCCGTCCGGGCCGTGGTGAGCATGTCAGCAAGCTGGTGTAGGTCGGTGAGCCGGAAGTCAGCGTCCAGCCCCTTCAGGCCGGCAGTCACGGCCCCAGCCGCACGCCCAGCCTCCAGACCGACCGTCGCGTCCTCCACGACCAAGCACTGCTCCGGCGGTACGCCGAGGAGCTCAGCAGCATGCAGATACCCCTCAGGGTCCGGCTTGCCCCGGCTGATGTCCTCGACGGTCACCAGCACGGGCGGTGAGATGCCGGCCGCAGTCAGGCGTACCTTCGCCGGCCGGTCGTCCGCACTCGTCACGACAGCCCACGGCAGGCCGAGCCGGTCCAACACACCGAGCACCTGGAAGGCACCCGGAGTCGCGGTCACATCGGACAGGTCGTCGTACTGGAGCTCCAGCTGCCTGGCCGCGGCTGCCGTCTGCTCGGCCGCTGAGAGGTCCGGGCGGGTGCGTGCGACGGTCGAGTCCGCCGGGCTGCCGTGAGCAGCAGGGAGTACGTCGGCCAGCGGTACGTCGTACTCCGCCGCCCAGACCGTCCACGCACGCTCCACGGCGGCGTCGGAGTCGACCAGCGTGCCGTCCATGTCGAACAGCACGGCGCGGATGTCGCGGATCCTCATCACCCCTCCATTAAACTCGTTCTCCGAGCATAAGGTAGAACCATGGCATGACGACAGGTGTCCGGCGGGGGCAGTGGCAGACCGCGGCCGACGTACTCGCGTGGGTGAGCCGCCGGCCCGGGATCACGCGGGCGGCGGTCGCGCGGGAGCTACGGCTGAGCACCAGCTCGGCGACTGAGGTCGCTGCGCGGTTGCGCGACGTGCAACTGCTCACCGAGGTCCCCGCGCCTAGTCAGGGACGCGGTCGGCCCACGACTGTCCTACGGGCGCACCCGCGCGGTCCTGTGGCGCTTGCGCTGGAGCTGCGGCAGGGCAGTTGGCGGAGCGCCGTGGTCGCACTGGACGGCTCGTTCCTGGAGCAGCAATCCAAGCGGCACCGCAGCCGGAGGCCGCAGGTGGTGCTCGGCAACCTGCAGAAGGCCGTGCAGCAAGTGCAGGAGCAGTACGGCGATCGCCTGCAAGTCGTCAGCCTGGCAGCAGCTGGCACGATCCGCGACAACCGCCTGATGCAGGCACCCACCCTCGGCTGGGCCGAAGTAGACCTGCAGACCGTCACAGGCCTCCCGCTGCTGGTCGGCAACGACGCAACGCTGAGCGGTGTCGCGGAGGCTCGCACCGGAGCCGCCGCCGGTGCGGGTACGGCGTTGCACCTCATCGTCGAGGTGGGAATCGGCGGCACGCTGCTGATCGACGGCGTACCGGCGCAAGGTGCGTCCGGGGCGGGTGGTGAGTACGGGCACATCCCGTTCGGTGAGCGTGGACGGCAGTGTCCGTGCGGTGCGCGCGGCTGCTGGGATCTGGAGATCGACGGCCGGGCACTGGCGCGGCACCTGAAGGAGCCGGAGCCGGCCGACCCGTACGGCTACACAGAGGCCGTGCTACGCCGTACGGACCGTGCTACGAGCCGTGCGGTCGCCAGAGTGGTGACTGCACTCGCCACAGGCATAGCCGGTCTGGTCAACGCACACGACCCGGAAGTGGTCACGGTGGGCGGTTTGGCGATCCCACTCCGAGCCGCCGCTGTGTCCACGTTCGAGCAGGCCTATCTAGGCGGGCTGATGACCTTCCACCGGGCCGCTCCCCCGCCGGTCCTGCCAGCCGAGTACCAGAGCGACGGTCCGCTGCGTGGTGCCGCAGCGCTGGCCCTCGACCACCTGACGACGGAGCCGTCGATCGCTAGCTGGGCTGATCGACGCTGACCTCGTCAGCCTCTTCGGCGCTGATCTCCTCAGCCGGCGCCTTGGGCACGATAGGCGGCTCCACCTTCGCCAGGATCGTGGTGATGTCGTGGCGGTGGTGCTGGATCTCGTGCGCGGTGTGACGGATGATCCAGCCCAGCGTCCGCGGCGCCCGCACCGGGTAGTTGTAGAGGCCGAGCTTGCCCAACTGCGGCGGCGTAAGCACCCGTGCAGCAGCACCGAACTCGCGAGCGAACCGCACCAGGGCGGCAGCGACCTCCATCGGGTCCTGGTCCTCGTACTTGGCCTGCTTCACCCGACCAGTCCGGTCCATCGGCGCGTACACCGGCCGGTCCTCGGCCAGGCACTGCGCGATCCGCAGCCGCTGCACCTCCAGTACGTCGCGCACGTGGCACGCGTACTCGATCGCCGACCACACCTCAGGCTCCGGGCGCAGCCGTACGACGTCCGGGTCCGGACCGGCGGCCGCCTTCGTCAGCGCCATGCTGCAGTCGGCCGCCTGCCGGATCAGCAACGTCACTGTGCCCTGCAGGTCACCTGTGTCGTAGTTGAACCCGCACTGCTCGCAGTACCCGTCCACTGGCGGCTGCTGCTTGCTCAACTGCTGCTCCCTCGAAATCGCCAGGCATGGTCGACCGGACCGATTCCACCACCGAGCGCGAACCCGGCCGCGATCGCCCCGGTCACGTACTCCTTCGCCGCACCCACTGCGCCGGGTACGTCGTACCCACGCGCGAGGTACGACGCGATCGCGCTGGCCAACGTGCAGCCGGTGCCATGCGTGTGCCTGTTGTCCGCGCGTACGGCGCTGTAGGCCCGGCGCACCCCATCACCGTGCAGCACGTCGACAGACGCCGTACCGGGGTCGTGGCCGCCCTTGACGAGCACCCAGTCGGCGCCGGCGTCCAGCAGCAGCTTCGCGGCGAGCTCGCGGTCCTCCACGGTCTCCAGCTCCATGCCGGCGACCGGTCCGAGCTCGGTGAGGTTCGGTGTCAGGACGGTTGCCAGCGGCACGATCTCCGACCGTACGGCGTCCATCGCATCAGCAGCCAGCAACGCATCGCCGTGCTTCGACACCGACACGGGGTCCACCACTACGGGCACGGACGGCGGCAGCGTGCGCAGCAGGTCAGCGACCACCCGGACCATCGACGCGGAGGCCAGCATGCCGGTCTTGACCGCGTCGACACCGATGTCGTCCACCACACTGCGGAACTGCGCCCGGACTTGTTCCTCCGGCAGCTCCCACGCACCCTGCACGCCGAGGCTGTTCTGCGCGGTGATCGCGGTCAGCACACTCATCCCGTGCACACCGTTGGCCAGCATCGCCTTGAGGTCGGCCTGGATCCCGGCGCCGCCGCCGGAGTCGGAGCCCGCGATCGTCAGCACTCTGGGCAGCATCTCAACTCCTGAAGTGAGCGTGACCGGACTCGGCGGCGTACGCCGCTCCGTCCACGGTCACGGTTCCGGCCGGGCGGTCCTCGTTGCCTTCCGCAACCGAGCCGATGACGGTCCAGCCCTCGGGCACGTCGGCGGGCTCGAAGGTACCGACCAGCGCATGGTCTTCACCGCCGGTCAGGACGAACTTGAGCGCGTCCACACCAGTCGCGGCGGCCACTGCCTGCAGCGGCTCGGGCACAGTCAACGCCTGCGAGTGCACGTCGATCGCCACCTGGCTCGCCACGGCTATGTGGCCCAAGTCGGCCAGCAGTCCGTCGCTGACGTCACACAGCGACGACGCACCGGACTGAGCGGCCCTAGGTCCTTCGGCGTACGGCGGTTGCGGTCGGCGATGCGCCTCGACGACGGCTCGTGGTGAGCGGAAGCCGCGCGCCAGCACCGCCCAGCCTGCTTCGGCCCAGCCCAGCCGCCCGACGTAGGCGACCTCATCACCCGGGCGCGCGCCAGAGCGCAGCACCGGCGGACGGCCGTCCAGCGAACCGAATGCGGTCACCGAGACGACGATCTTGTCCGACTGCACGGTGTCGCCGCCGACGATGCTCACGTCGACCAGCTCCGCCTCGTCGACCAGGCCCTGGTTGAGCTCCAGCGCCCATGCGGTCGGCAGGTCCGCGGGCGCACCGAACCCGACCACGAGCGACGTCGGTCTGGCGCCCATGGCCATGATGTCGGCCAGGTTCTGCGCGGCTGCCTTGCGGCCCACGTCGTACGCCGACGACCAGTCCTGGCGGAAGTGCCGGCCCTCCACCAGCAGGTCGGTCGTGATCACCATCCGGCCGTCCGGCACCGCCACCACGGCCGCGTCGTCGCCGGGCCCGACCAGGACGTCCTCACCTGTGGACAGCCCTTTGGTGACGGCCGCGATCAGGCCGAACTCACCTGTGCTCCCCAACGTCTCTGTCACGTCAGCAGACCTCCCATATCGCCAACCGGAGTCTAGGCGGTACCGTGACCGGGCAACGAAGAGTACGCCCGGCCGTCTCGCAGTACCCCTGCGGAGCACGGCCGGTGCCCGCTGAGGACGACTGAGTGGAGAACGACGTGGTGGTCCAGGCCTACATCCTGATCCAGACCGAGGTCGGCAAGGCTGCCGACGTCGCGGCACAGATCGCCGAGGTCCAGGGCGTCACCCTGGCCGAGGACGTCACCGGCCCGTACGACGTGATCGTGCGCGCCGAAGCCCGCAACGTCGACGAGCTCGGCAAGCTGGTGGTTGCCAAGGTCCAGAACGTGCCCGGCATCACCCGCACCCTGACCTGCCCCGTCGTCCACATCTGAGCGCCACGGGGTCCCGCCCGTCTTTCGCATGCCCAAAGTCCTGCTCGCTGCACTCGGCCTGATCCTGCTGGCCGGGTGCAGTCCGGGTCCCGCACCCGTCGCCGTACCGTCTGCCGCTCCCGAGGTCGCAGCCGCCTGTGAGCCGCTGGTGAAGGCGCTGCCGGAGAAGGTGCTGGACGCGCCGCGGCGCAAGACCGAGCCTGCCAGTCCGCTGACCACCGCGTACGGCGATCCGCCGATCGAGGTGACCTGTGGCGTGAACCCGCCGGCCGGGATGGCCGAGGCGCAGTCGCAGTGCTTCGAGGTCAACGGCGTTGGCTGGTTCGCGAAGGAAGTCGGGAACGGTTTCATCTTCACCACCATCGGCCGCCAGCTTTACCTCGAGGTCGCGGTCCCGTCGAAGTACGCCCCGGAAGCGAACGCCCTGACCGACGTCTCCGACGCTGTCCACAGGTACAACAAACTCGTTACTCCCTGCACCTGACAACTGCATACTCCCGTCGAGACCGAAAATGTTCGTCGACGGTGTCCGGTTCGATCCGGCGGGGGCGACGTACCAGGCGAGCGGCGCCGCGGTGGCGCCCTGGACGACGGGAGATTGCGATGAAGTACATGATCCTCACCTACGCGTCGCAGCAGGACTACGACGGGATGGCGGGCAAGGACACCGGGAAGCCGGCCTGGAGCGCGGAGGACTTCGCGGCGATGGGCGCCTTCATGGAGAAGTTCAACAACGACCTGATCGAGTCCGGCGAGCTGGTCGAGACGCGCGGGCTCGCGGCGCCGGTGCACACCCGGCGGCTGGGTTCGAAGGACGGCGCCGCGGTCGTCACCGACGGGCCGTACGCCGAGACCCAGGAGGTGCTCGCCGGGTACTGGATCGTCGAGTGCGAGTCGTTCGACCGGGCGACCGAGATCGCGGCCCGGCTCGGCGACACCCCGGCGCCGGAGTTCGTCCGGGCGACCGCGTACGCCGACATCCGGCCGATCATCGAGGGCCGCGGCGAGATCGCGGACTGATCGATCATGGCCGTGGCTCTAGAGGATCTGCTCCGCGAGCTCACTCCGCAGGTGCTCGGAGCGCTCGTGCGGCGGTTCGGGCACTTCGACACCGCGGAGGACGCGGTGCAGGAGGCCTTGCTGGCCGCGGCGCAGCAGTGGCCGGTGGACGGGGTCCCGGACAGTCCTCGGGGCTGGTTGATCACGGTTGCTTCGCGCCGGCTGACGGATCTACTTCGCCGTGAGCAGGCCCGTCAGCGGCGCGAGGACCGGGTAGCGCAGTGGGCGACCGGTCCCAGTGAGCCGGTGGCGGACACCGACGACACACTGGTCCTGCTGTTCATGTGTTGCCATCCGTCGTTGTCGCCGGCTTCGCAGATCGCGCTGACACTCCGGGCGGTCGGCGGTCTCACGACAACGGAGATCGCGCGGGCGTTCCTGGTGCCGGAGGCGACGATAACGCGGCGGATCAGCCGGGCCAAGGCGAGCGTGAAGGACAGTGGCGCCCGGTTCGCCCTGCCGGCGGACCGGGACGAGCGGCTGGGCGCGGTGTTGAAGGTCGTGTACCTGATCTTCAACGAGGGCTACTCGAGTACGACGGGGCCGAGCCTGCAGCGGGTGGAGTTGGCGGCGGAGGGGATCCGGTTGGCGCGGATGCTGCATCGACTGCTGCCTGACGACGGCGAGGTCGCGGGATTGCTGGCGCTGATGCTGCTGACCGACGCCCGACGACCGGCCCGGACCAGTCCGCTCGGCGAGCTGGTCCCGATGGACGAGCAGGACCGATCGCTGTGGATACCGGAGCTGATTCAGGAAGGAGTCGAGTTGATCACCGCAACGCTGCCCCGTGGACCTGTCGGGCCCTATCAGCTCCAGGCCGCGATCGCCGCCGTACACGACGAGGCGCCGACTGCGGCGGAGACCGACTGGGCGCAGATCGTGGCGCTGTACGACGTGCTGCTGCAACAGGTCGACAACCCGATGGTCGCGCTGAACCAGGTGGTCGCGGTCGCGATGGCTCAGGGGCCTGACGCCGGCCTCAAACTATTGGCGACGATCGAGACCGACGACCGCCTCAGCGCAGACCACCGCCTACCGGCAGTCCGCGCCCACCTCCTGGAAATGTCCGGCGACGTGGAGGGGGCGCGGGCCGCGTACGAAGAAGCCGCCAGCCAAACCACCAGCCTGCCCCAGCAGCGCTACCTCCGCGCCCGTGCGAGACGGCTATGAGCAGCGCACAGGGGTTAGCGGAGGCCGGTGGGACGGGTGGTGGCCAGGGTCAGGAGGCGGTCGACCAGCGCGGGGTAGTCGACGCCGGTGGCGGCCCAGAGGCGAGGGAACATGCTCGTGGGCGTGAAGCCGGGCATGGTGTTGATCTCGTTGATGACGACCCGACCGTCTGCGTCGAGGAAGAAGTCGACACGGGCCAGCCCCTCGCCCTCGATCGCGTCGAAGGCGGTCAGGGCCTTGGCGCGGATCTCGGCGGCGATCTCCTCGGGGAGGTCGGCGGGAACCGACAGGGCGGTGTACTCCTCCCCCTCGGGCAGGTACTTGGTCTCGAAGTCGTAGAAGTCGTGCCCGCCACCGGACACCGCGATCTCACCGCAGACGCTGGCCTCGGCCGGGCCGCCGTCCAGGCCGCCGAGCACGCCGACCTCGATCTCGCGCGGGTCCTTCGCGGACGCCTCGACGATCACCTTCGGGTCGTGCGCCCGCGCCTCGGCGACGGCGTCGTCGAGCTCGGCGAGGCTGTTGACCTTGCTGATCCCCAGGCTCGACCCACCGCGGCACGGCTTCACGAACACCGGGTAGCCGAGCGCGTCGACCGCAGTCCGGCAGGCCTCCGGATCGCGGGTCCAGTCGCGGTCGCGGATGACGACGTACGGCGTGACCTCGAGGCCGGCTGCCTGGAAGACGACCTTCATGAAGTGCTTGTCCATGCCGACCGCGCTGGACAGGACGCCGGAGCCGACGTACCGGATGTCCGACATCTCGAGCAGGCCCTGGATGGTGCCGTCCTCACCCCACGGGCCGTGCAGCAGCGGGAAGACCACGTCGACCTCGCCGAGCGTGTTCGGGACCTGGCCCGGTTCGCTGACCACGAGCTCGCGGTTCGCGCCGAACAGCACCGGCATCGCTGTCACGTCGACCTCCGGGAGCTTGCCGTCGGTGATCGACAGCCGCTCCGGGTCGCCGCTCTCCAGCACCCAGTGGCCGCTGGTGCTGATGCCGACCGGTACCACGTCGTACTTGTCCCGGTCGATCGCCTGCAGCACGTTGGCCGCGGTCACGCAGGAGATGGCGTGCTCGCTCGACCGGCCGCCGAAGACCACGGCGACACGGGGCTTTCGTTGTTCCCTCGAGTACTCACTCACCGGCTCGACTGTAGCGGCCTCGCGATCAGGTTCCGACCTGGGTTCGGTAAAGAGCTCTTCAGATCTCGATCCGTAGTGGCGCACAGACCGTGGCCGTCCGGTCACTCCCAGGTGACGGGCAGGTCGGTCACGCCGTACACGAGGGTGTTGTCCTTGAAGCGGATCTCCTCGAACGGGACGGCCAGCCGCAGGGTCGGAATCCGGGTGTACAGCCGGATGAACACCTCCTGCAGCTTGACTCGGGGTCGAACGGGCAGCCGGACGGGCGCGTCATCGGGAAGGTCATCGGGGCGATCCCTTCAGCCAGATTTTGGTAGTGAATACCATATGGCAGAAGCATCCATGACACGCCGGAACCGGTACTCTGCCCGCGGAGGTGGAGATGGGACTGCGCGAACTCAAGCGGGAGCGGACCCGCCGGCTGATCGCGGACAAGGCGTTCGAGCTGTTCACCGACCACGGCTTCGGCCGGACCACGGTGGAACAGATCGCCGCGGCCGCCGAGGTCGGACCGAGCACGCTGTACCGGTACTTCCCGACCAAGGAGACACTCGTCCTGGAGTTCGTCGAGGACTGCCTGCTGGGCGCGGTCGCGTGGTTCCGCGAGCAGCCCGAGGTGGACCTGCCGGACGGCCTGCAGTCGGTGATCGAGCGGGTGCTCGAGCAGCTCGAAAGCAACCCGGACCGGGTGCGGGCAGTGTTCGACCTGGCCGCGCAGACGGCGTCGGTGAGCGCTCACCTGAACGAGATGATCTGGCGCTTCCGCAACGAGCTGACCGACGAGCTGGTACGGCGCCTGCCCGGCGACGATCCGCAATCCGTCGAGTTCACGGCCGCGCTGTCGGCCGGCATCGCGATGAACATCATCGAGACAGTCGTCCGGCTGTGGGTGGAGAACCCGGGCACCACCGAGGTGAAGCCGCTGGCCCGCCGGGCCATGAAGCTTCTTCGAGGTGGCGGCATCCCCCTTCCGGCGGTGAACGTCTCCGGCAGCTGACCTTCGGCGCCGGCGGAATCGGGCTCTGGGGTGGGGGCCGCTCGACTCGGGGTGCGGTCGTGTCGGGAGAATTCCGGTATGAGCTCTGATCTCGATCCGTCCACTGTTGTGGTGCATGCCGGCCGACCTGAGCGGGTGCCGAACGCACCGGTGAATCAGTCGCCGGTGTTCAGTTCTACGTATGTGGCTGGTGGAGACCGGGGGTATGGGCGGTTCGGGAACGACTCGTGGGTCGCGCTCGAGGAGACGCTGGGTGAGCTCGAGGGCGGTCGGGGGCTGACGTTTGCGTCCGGGATGGCGGCGGTGGCGGCGATCGTCGACCTGGTGCCCGTCGGCGGGAAGGTGGTGGCGCCGCAGCACGCGTACTCCGGCGTACTCGCGTTGCTCGACCAGCAGGCGGCAACCAACCGCCTCACCGTCGAGCGGGTGAACGTCGCTGACACCGACGCCGTCATCGCGGCGACCGTCGGCGCGGACATGTTGTGGATCGAGTCGCCGACCAACCCGGCGATGGAGGTCGCCGACCTGCCCGCGCTCTCCGCAGCGGGACGCCGAGCCGGTGCGTCGGTCGTCGTCGACAACACGTTTGCGACCCCGCTTCTCCAGCAGCCGCTGAAGTACGGCGCCGACGTCGTGATGCACTCGGCAACGAAGTTCATCGCCGGCCACTCCGACGTCGTCCTCGGCGCGGTCGTCACCGCCGACGACGACCTCTGGAACGCGATCGAGCTCCGCAGACGCAGCCTCGGGGCGATCCCCGGACCGATGGAGGCCTGGCTAGCCCTCAGGGGCCTGCGAACGCTCGCCCTGAGACTGGAGCGCGCCCAGTCCAACGCAGCCTTCCTGGCCGAGCGACTGCGAGAGCACCCGCGCGTCAGCCGCGTGCGATACCCGGGCCTGCCGGATGACCCGGGTCACGCCAGAGCCGCCGCCCAGATGTCCGGCTTCGGCGCGATCCTGTCGTTCGAGCTCGGCGGCGAAGCCGAGGGCGCTCAACGGGTCTGCGAGAGTACGGCGCTCTGGGTGCACGCGACCAGCCTCGGTGGCGTCGAGTCGATGCTCGAGCGTCGTCGCCGCTGGCCGATCGAGGTGCCGACGATCCCGGACGACCTGATCCGGCTGGCCGTCGGGATCGAGCACCCGGACGACCTGTGGGCCGATCTCGAGCAGGCCCTCAAGACCTTGACTTGAGCACCGGCGCGCCGAAGAACGTCAGCACGCACAGCACCACCGGCAGGATGAACGCGATGTTCAGCGGCATCCAGTGCGCGAGTCCGCCGATCAACGCCGGCCCGGCGAGCAGGCCGACGTACCCGAGTCCGACGACACGTGCCATCAACGCACCGGACGCGCGCGGGTCGAGGTTGCCGGCGGCGGTGAAGAGTTGCGGCACACCACCGGCCAGGCCGAGGCCGAACAACGCCCAGCCGAAGAGCCCGACCGGCACCCAAGGTACGACGATCACGATGGTGAGCCCTATCGCCGCCATCGCGGCGCCATAGCGGACGATGGCCGCCGGGCCGACCACGGCCGCGACCCGGTCGGTGAGGAAGCGCCCGACTGTCATCGCGACGGCGAAGGCGCCGTACGCGTAGGCCGCCGTACTGACCGAGGTGTCGAGGACGTCGCGGAACTGGAGGGCGGCCCAGTCGTTGGCGACACCCTCCGCGAGCATCAGGCCGAAGGCGAGGCCGCCGAGCGCCCATACCAGCTTGGCCGGGGGTTTCGCGCGCTCCTCCTGCTCCTCGTGCTCTTCGGGCGTGGCCTCGAGCAGGAATCGGCTCACGACCAGCGACACGACGACACACAGGACGCCGGCCAGGCCGAGCGTGACCTTGGTCGGCACCTCGGCCCGCAGGGTGGCGGCCCCGATCAGCGCGGCGAAGGCCCCACCGATCGACCACATCGCGTGGAACGCAGCCATGATCGGGCGCGGGTAGCCGCGTTCGACGACCACGGCCTGGGCGTTCATCCCGACATCGATCGAGCCGTTGGCGAACCCGAGCGCCATCAACGCGAGGCCGAGGGTCCACCAGTTCTCGGCGAATCCGGGCCAGGGCAGGGCGAGGCCGAGCAGAACACCGGTGGCCGGGACCAGGCGGCGCTGGCCGAGACGGTCTGCGAGCGGTCCGGCGACCTGCATGCCGAGGAAGGCGGCGCCGCCCAGGGCGAGCAGCAGCAGCCCGAGCGTGCTGTGCGTGATCCCGGTGGCGTGCTCGATGCTGGGGATGTGGACAACCCACATGCCGACGGCGAAACCGTTGAGGCCGAAGTAGGTCCAGGTGGCGATGCGGGCGGCTCTTGGCGGTGCGGTCTGCGGACGCAGATCGGTAGCGGTCAAGAGGTCACCTCAACCAGAACTCCACGTTGGGCAAGCATCGTCCTCTGGTCCTCCGGGGCGGTCGGGTCGGTGATGATCAGGTCCGGCCGGTCGGCCGGGCACACGTACGCCAGCGCGGCGCGGTCCCACTTGGCGCCGTCGGCAAGCACCATCGTGCGGGTGGCGACCTCGAGCGCTGCCTGCTTGACCTCGGCGTCGCCGAGGTCGAAGGCGGTGAGCCCGGCGTCGAGGCTGAAGGCGCAAGGGCTGAGTACGGCGAGGTCGAACCGCAGCGCCCGGAGCGACGCAACGGTCAGCGGGCCGACCAGGGCCAGCTCGCCCTTGCGCGCCTCACCGCCGGGCATCAGCAGCCGGATCCGCGGCGCTTCGGCCAACTCGTTGGCGATGTGCAGCGACAGCGGCATCACAGTGATCGCGCGATCGTGCAGGAGCTTGGCCACCTCGAGCGCCGTCGTCCCGCTGTCGAGCACGATCGTCTCGCCGTCATGGATGTGCTCGACCGCGGCCGCGGCAATGGCCTGCTTGGCCGCGACAGCAGCCTGGGCGCGCAGCGAGTACGGCGGCTCGACGCCCGACGGCATCGCGGACACAGCTCCGCCGTGGACCCGCTTCAGCACGCCTTGAGCGGCCAGGAAGTCGAGGTCGCGACGGACCGTCATGTCGGATGCCTCGGTGGCGTCGACCAGTTCCTGGACCGTCACTCGGTCCACCCTGCGCAGTCGTTCTACGATCACTTGGTGCCGTTCTGCACTCCTCACGCGCAGAAAGCTACCATCCGGATGTTCGATCAAACAAAGTGAGTGTTTGCCTGTGGCTGACCTGGTCGCGCGGTCGAGGTATGCGGTGGCAGCCGTCTTCTGTGTGCACGGCGCGGTGACGGGATCTTTCGCGACCCGGGTGCCCTGGATCCAGGAACACTCCGGGGTCTCGGCCGGCCAACTCGGGCTCGCGCTCGCGTTCCCGGCGCTCGGCGCGGCGCTGATGATGCCGCTCGCCGCCCGCGTCAGCCACACCCTGGGCACCCGCAACGCCCTCCGCGTCCTGCTCGCGCTCTGGACGCTCGCACTCGTCCTGCCGTCGCTCGCCCCCAACCTGCCCACCCTGTGCGCGGCTTTGCTGGTGTACGGCGGCACAGCAGGCATGGCCGATGTCGCGATGAACGCGCTCGGCGTCGAGGTCGAGCACCGGCTCGACAGATCGATCATGTCCGGCCTGCACGGCATGTGGAGCGTCGGCGCACTGATCGGGTCGGCCGTCGGAACAGTCGCCGCCCACACCGGGATGAGCGCGCAACTCCATCACGCCCTGGCGGCCGCCGTCCTGACGGTCATCGGTCTTGTCGTGTGTCAGTTCGTGCTGAACCTGCATCCCGCGGACGACGAGGAGCCGCCGGCGAGGTTCGCCTTGCCGCCGCGGTCGGCGTTGCTGATCGGGGCGGTCGGGTTCTGCGCGGTCTTCGCGGAGGGCGCCAGCCTGGACTGGTCGGCCATCTACCTGCACGACGTCCTCGACAGTTCGGCGGGCGTGGCTGCTGCGGCGACCACGGGCTTCGCGTTGACGATGGCGATCGCCCGGATCAGCGGCGATGCGGTGATCGACCGGTACGGCGCCGTACGGACGGTGCGGTGGAGTGGCGTGATCGCGACGGCAGGCGGCGTCCTGGTCGTGGTGGCCCAGAACCCGGCGATGGCGATGGCCGGCTTCGGACTGATCGGGATCGGCATCGCGGTCGTCGTACCACTCGCCTTCGCCGCGGCGGGGCGTACCGGCGCCAACGCGAGCCACGCGATTGCGGGCGTCGCGACGATCACCTACGCCTCCGGACTGGTGGCGCCGTCGATCATCGGCGGGATCGCGCAGGCCAGCAGCCTGACGATCTCGTTCCTGGTGGTCACCGTGCTCGCGACCGGTCTCGCGATCTTCGCCCCGGTACTGCGCACGCGCAGCCGCTCCCGGGTGAGCTGACAACCTCACTCCCCCACAGACGGTCCAACCAGCTCCTTTGACGCAACCGAATGGCTGCTATAGAGTTGCAACCCAACGGTTGCTAAAGAGGTGGAGCGTCTCATGTTCAGTGCACGCCAACGCGTGGTCCTGCTGGTGCTGCTCGGCGCCGGGTTCATGCTGTCCGTCGACTTCTCGATCCTGAACGTCGCGTTGCCGCAGGCCGGTGCGGGCGTCGGGCTGGGGCCGGACGGGCTGGCGTGGATCACCTCGGCGTTCGCGCTGCCTGCGGCGGGGTTCGCCTTGCTGTTCGGGCGACTGGCGGACTACTTCGGCCGGCGGCGGCTGTTCCTGGCCGGCATGGTTCTGTTGGCCTGCGCGTCCGTGCTTGGCGGTCTGTCGACGAGCGCTGAGCAACTGTTGACCGCGCGAGTGCTGCAAGGCTTGGCGACCGCGATGGCCCTGCCCACGTCGTTGTCGTTGCTGACCACGACCTTCGACGGATCGAAGCGTGAGCGGGTGTTGGGTCTGCGGGGTGCGCTGCTGTCCGCGGGCTTCGCGGTCGGCGCTCTGGTCGGCGGTGCGCTGGTGAGCCTGCTGGGATGGCGGGCGGCGTTCTTCATCAACGTGCCGGTCGTGCTGACCGTTCTGGTGCTGGCGCCGTTCGTGATTGCGGAGAGCAAGGCGGCCGTGCGGACGCGTCTCGACGTACCTGGTGCGGTGACGGTGACCGGCGGTCTGCTGGCCGTGATCTACGCCGTGATCGAGCGAAGCCTTCCGACGGCGATCGTCGGTGTACTGCTCCTGGTGGCGTTCTGGCGGATCGAGCGGCGATCGGCCGCACCGCTGGTCCCGGTGCACATCCTGCGACGGCCGTCGGTGACGTGGGGCAACTTCGCGGGTCTGGTGGTCTGCTCGATGGAGCCTGCGATGATCTTCCTGACCACGCTCTACCTGCAGCAGACACTCGGCCTGTCACCGCTCGCGACAGGTCTGGTCTTCGGCATCCCCGGGGTGGCGTCGGTGTTCGCCGGAGTGGTTGCCGGACGCATCATCGGGCGCTTCGGCTACCGCACCGTCCTGACCGTGAGCATGGCCGTGCAGGGCCTGGCGACACTGCCGCTGGTGTTCCTCGGCACCGACCGGGTGATCGCGCTCGTGGTGCTGATTCCGGCGCTGTTCATCGGGTTCTACGGGCACGTGGCCGCGATCGTCGCCTACACGGTGACCGGTACGGCGGGTGTCGCAGACGAGGAGCAGGGCCTGGCGAGTGGTCTGACGTCGATGACCCAGGAGGTCGGCGGCACGGTCGGCACGCCGGTCCTCGCCGCCATCGCCGCGACGCAAGCCACCCACCTCGCGGGGACTCAGCTCGCGCTGGCGGTCGACGTCGTACTGACCCTCGCCTGCGTCGTACTCGTCTGGTTCGGCCTCCGCCCCCGCCTAGCCAAGGAGCCGGTCGAGCGCCTCGCCGGCCTCGCCGTACCCGGCGTCGGAGATCCGCTGAAGCTCCAGTAGGTCGTTGGCGGCGACCGCCCGACGCGTGAGGTGCTCCCCCGCCCGCTCACACCCCTCGTCCAGCAACTCGCTCAGCGCCTCGACGTCACCACGCTCGTCGGCCAGGTCCGCCAGCCGATCCATCGCCTTCTCGTTCCCCTCGTCAGCCAACGCCCGAAGAGTCTCCCAGTCCGTCATACCTCGATCCTTGAACATTGCCCCAGGGGCAAGGTCAACAATGACTGTGTGCTCACCATCGGACAGCTCGCCCGGTACGTCGGGGTGTCGACCAAGACCGTGCGCGTCTACCACGCCAAAGGCCTCCTCCCCGAGCCCGAACGCGATGCCTCCGGGTATCGCCGGTACGGCGCCCAAGCGGTCGTCGACCTGGTCCGGATCAGGACCTTGGCCGAGGCCGGCGTACCGCTCGCGCGGATCCGCGACCTCGACCAGACGGATCTCGGCGAGGCGCTGCAGCAGATCGACGCCGAGCTGACCGCGCGGATCCGGGGCCTGCGGGACACTCAGCGCCGACTGCGGAAATTGGCGGCCGGCGACATCCGGCTGCTGCCGATCGACGTGGAGAGCCACCTCCAGCAGCTCGAGAAGCGTGGATTCACCCGCCGCTGGGTCGAGTTGGAACGTGACCTGTGGATCGTCGTCTACGCGACGCACCCGGAGATCGCCGGCGACCTCTTCCGCGATCAAGCCGAAGCACTCACCGACCCGGCGCTCGAAGCGCTCTACCTCGCCTACGACCAGGCCCACGACCTCGACCCGGCCGACCCCGCGCTGCCCGAGCTCGCCGACCGCATCGTCGAGGCGACGGTCCAGCGCTACGACCCCGGCAACCTGCCTGGGCAATCGACGGGCACCGCCATCCCCCAACTCCTGCAGAGCACCGTCAACGCGTCATCGCCGGCGTGGCAGCGGCTCGACGGCCTCATCCGCCACCGGCTTCAGCAGCTCACCACATAGCGGCGGGGCCGGGGAGGATGTCGACGTCGTTCGCATGCATGGGCTTGTCGCAGTGAGTGCAGTGGAGGTCGACGTCGGCGATCTCGCCGCAGGCGTGATGGCGGTAGAGAACCGGCGGTCCGGCCTCGCCCGCCAGCCACTTGTCACCCCAGCCCTTCATGACCATGAGCAGGTCGACGAGCTCGGTGCCCTTCTCGGTCAGGTGGTACTCGTACCGCGGGCGGTTGTCGTACGGACGGCGCTCGAGCACGCCGTGGCCGACCAGGTGCTGGAGCCGCTCGGTGAGCACCTTGCGGGAGATCTTGAGGTCCGCCTGGAGCTCGTCGAACCGGCGCATCCCGACCCACACGTCGCGCAGGATGAGTGGCGACCACGGCTCCCCGATCACGTCGAGGGTGCGCGCGATCGAGCAGACCAGCTCACCGAAGTTCGTGCGTTGCATGCCATGAGCCTAACAGTTGGGGTTCCCTTACGGAACTCTAACTGCTACGGTCGTGGAGTCTCTTCAAGGAACCCCAAACCGGAGGACGGCGATGAGCAAGGTCTTCAGCGCACTATCGGTCTCGGTCGACGGCTACATCACCGGTCGTGACCCGCGACCAGGACACGGGCTCGGCGACGGCGGGATGCTCTTCGACTGGTACTTCGACGGCGACACCGCCAGCCAGGTGATGGACGGCTTCAAGCTCAGCGAGCCGAGCGCCCGGCTCTTCGACACCCTCGCCGCCCGGGTCGGCGCCTCCCTCGCCGGGCGCAACACGTACGACGACTCCGAAAACTTCGGCGGCGGCAGCCCGCACCCGACGGCGCCGCTCGTCGTCGTCACCCATCGGCCGGCGCCGGAGGCGAGCGACCGCCAGACGATCGTCACCACCGGGATCGAGGACGCGGTCGCGGCCGCCAAGAAGGTTGCCGGCGACAAGGATGTCGCGCTGATGGGCGGCGGCGTCGTGACCGCTGCCCTGCAGGCCGGCCTGGTCGACGAACTGGTCCTCCACCAGGTGCCGATCCTGCTCGGCGGCGGCCGCCCGTACTTCCAGGACCTGCCCGACCACATCCGGCTGCGTCTGATCGACGTCGTACCGGCGCCGGGCGTGACCCACCTGCACTACGAGGTGCAGCGATGATCCTCGTCACCGGCGGCCTCGGGATGATCGGCGCGCACACCGCTCAGGCGTTGCTCGACCTCGGCGAGGAGGTTGTCGTCACCAGCCACCACAGCGTAGACGTCCCGTCCTTCCTGGCCGGCCGAGTCATCGTCGAACAGCTGGATGTCACCGATCGCGATGCGTTCCTCGACCTCGGCAAGCGCCACGAGATCACCGGAATCGTGCACCTCGCGGCCCCGCGTCCGTCGTTCGCGCCCTCCCCCACGGGCGCGTCGATCGCCGATCCTGTCGAGTTCCTGCGCAGCAACACGACCGGCCTCTACAACGCCCTCGAAGCCGCTCGCGCGTGGCAGGTACGGCGGTTCGCGGTCGCCAGCAGCATCGGTCTGTACATCGGCCGCCCGGAGTCCAGCTGGCATGAGGAACTCGCGCTGCCGGCGATGACGCTCGACAACCCGATCCTGGCTTTCAAGGAGGCGGCCGAGCCGCTCACCCAACAGGCATTGGCGGGCAGCGCCGTACAGCCTGTCATCCTGCGGCTCGGAACCATCTGGGGCCCGCTGGGCGACCCGACGTCGCCGTTTTATCCGATCCCCTCGCTCATCACCGCTGTTGTCCGCGGAGGCGAGCGGCCGCAGGTGTACGGCGACGACGGTGGCGACCGCTGCTACGTGCCGGACGCGGGCCGGGCGATCGCGCTCCTCATGACCGTCCCGACCCTGAACCACGACACCTACAACGTGTCCAGCGGCCGTCCGGTCGCCAATCACGAGTTCGCCACCGCACTCGAGGCCGCCGTACCGGGGGCACAGGTCCCGTTGACATCGGGCGGCCAACTTGAGCCGTACCTCGACATCACTCGGCTGACCGCCGACACCGGCTTCACGCCGCGCTTCGACACCGCCACCGCAGTCGCCGACTTCGTCGGCTGGCTCGGAACCAACCCTCGCTAGGAGCTGATTGCCATGCTGAACCCCGACGTACGCCGTGTGCTCGAGACGACTGCGGTCGGCCACCTGGCCACTGTGCTGCCCGACGGCGCGCCGCACTCCGTTCCGCTGTGGGTCATGCCGGTGGGCGAGCGCATCGCGTTCCTCACCGGGCCGGACTCGCGGAAGGCCCGCAACCTGCGGCGCGATCCGCGAGTCGCCCTGTCGCTGACGCCGCTCGACAACCCGTTCGAGCCGGTGATCGTCCGCGGCCGCGTCGTCGAGTGGCTCGACGGCGACGCGGCCTGGGAACTCGTGGACCAGCTTGCGGCGAAGTACATCGGCCAGCCCTACCCGCGCGAGCAGGAGCGGGTCGTCGCCTTGATCGAGCCCGAGTGGCAGCAGTTCGGGATGCGCTGACGGCCTACTTGTCCGTCGAGAAGGCCGCGTCGAAGGCCGCCGCGGGCTTGTCGAAGGCGAGCGCCCGGATCACGTTGACGGCTTCGGCGGCGCCGACCTTGCGCTCCATCCCGGCGTCCTCCCACTCGACCGAGATCGGGCCGTCGTACCCGATGGAGTTCAGCACCCGGAAGCAGTCCTCCCACTTCACGTCGCCGTGACCGGTCGAGTAGAAGTCCCAGCCGCGCCGCGGGTCGCCCCACGGCAGGTGCGAGCCGAGCCGGCCGTTGCGGCCGCCGCCGACCCGCATCCGGGTGTCCTTGCAGTCGACGTGGTAGATCCGGTCCTTGAAGTCCCACAGGAACGCGACCGGGTCGATGTCCTGCCAAACCATGTGGCTCGGGTCCCAGTTCAGGCCGAACGCCTCGCGGTGGCCGATCGCCTCCAGGGTGAGCTGGGTGGTCCAGTAGTCGTAGGCGATCTCGGACGGGTGCACCTCGTGCGCGAACCGCACGCCGACCTCGTCGAAGACGTCCAGGATCGGGTTCCAGCGGTCGGCGAAGTCCTGGTAGCCGGCCGCGATCCGCTCGGCCGGCACCGGCGGGAACATCGCGACGTACTGCCAGATCGACGACCCGGTGAAGCCGATCACCGTGTTCACGCCGAGCTTGGCCGCGGCCCGCGCTGTGTTCTTCAGGTCCTCGGCGGCACGCTGCCGCACCCCTTCGGGATCGCCGTCGCCCCACACCCGCGACGGCACGATCGCCTGGTGCCGGAAGTCGATCGGGTCGTCGCAGACCGCCTGGCCGACCAGGTGGTTCGAGATCGCGAACACCTGCAGGTTGTACTTGGCCAGGATGTCGTGCCTCCCCTGGACGTAGGAGTCGTCCTCGACCGCCTGCTGGACGTCGAAGTGATCACCCGAGCAGGCGATCTCGACACCGTCGTACCCCGCTTCGGAGGCGAACTGGCAGACCTCCTCGAACGGCAGGTCGGCCCACTGACCGGTGAACAACGTGATCGGACGTGGCATCTGACTGGCTCCTAAGAGTTCTCGACGGTGATCCAGGCGCTGTCCGCGGCGGCCGACCGCAGCACGGCGTCGACCAGCCGGGCGGACCGCGCTCCGGCGGCGAAATCGGGCAGGCCGTCCGGGCGGTCACCCAGTACGGCGGCATAGCTGTCGGCGACGAAGCTGTCGAAAGCGTCCTGGTACCCCTGCACATGCCCGGCCGGAAGCCGGTTCACCCGCGCCGCGGGCGGGCTCAGCGTCTCGGGATCCCTGGTCAGCACCTGCGAGGCGGTACGGCGGCCGACCCACAGCCGGTCGGGGTCCTCCTGGTCGAAGCCGAAGCTCGACTCGGTCCCGGAGACCTCGAGGTAGAGGCGGTTCTTCCGGCCGGCCGCGACCTGGCTGACAACGATCGTGCCGACGACTCCGGCCTCGGTCCGGAACTGCGCGGTCGCAAGGTCCTCGGTGCGGACCTCGACGCCGCCACGGTTCGAGCGAACGGTCCGCAGCTGGGCGCTGATCGCGGCGATCCGGTCGCCGGTGACGAACTCGGTCAGGTCGCACCAGTGCGACCCGATGTCGGCAAAGGTCCGCGACGGGCCGCCGGCCTCGTCGTCCACCCGCCAGTTCTGGTCGTCCTCGCCCGCAAGCCAGTCCTGCAGGTACGACCCGTGCAGGCTGGTGATCACACCGGCCTCACCCTCGGCGATCCGGGTGCGGAGCTCGCGAACCATTGGGTGGTAGCGGTAGACGAACGGGACCGTCCCGACCCGCTCGGTCTCGAGGGCCGCGGCGTGCAGTCCGGCAGCGTCCTGGACCGAGGTCGCGAGCGGCTTCTCGCAGACCACGTGCTTGCCGGCTTCGAGCGCCTGCAGCGTCACCGGGAGGTGCGTGTTGTTCGGCGTACAGACATGGACCACGTCGATGTCGGCGGCGAGCAGCTCGTCGAGATCGGCGTACCCGCGATCGGCGCCGGTCGCCTCCGCGGCCGCCTCGGCGCGTTCGGGTGTCGATCCGATCGCGCCGACCACCTGGGCGCCAGCGACCAGCGCAGACCTGCCGTGGACGCGGCCCATGAAGCCGCCGCCGACGATCCCGACCCGGAGCTTGCGCGCACTGGTGGACACGCTGAAGGACGCTATGTGACACTTTTGAACCCTGTCAAGCAAAAGTCCACGGCCCTCCGACGGAAGTCCTGCGCATGAGTGATCTCGGTACGGCGGGAAGCGGCGCGGTCCTGCGCTTGCTGCTCGACGGGCAGCCGCGGACCCGCGCAGAGCTCATCGACCTCAGCGGACTCGCCCGGTCGACCGTGACCGGGCGGATCGAGGAGCTGGTCGCGGCCGGTCTCGTCGTACCGTCGGGTGAGGCCGCGTCGACCGGCGGGCGGCCGCCGGCCCGGTTCCGGTTCAACCCGGCCGCCCGGCTGATCCTGGCCGCGGACATCGGAGCGACGCACCTGTCGGTCGCCCTCACCGACCTGACCGGCGAGATCCTCGACCGGTCCACGATGCCGCTGAACATCGCGGAAGGGCCGGAGACGGTGCTCAGCGAGGTCGTGCGGATCAGCCGCGGCTTGCTGAAGTCGGCGCGGCGATCGGTCAAGGACCTCGCGGGTACGGGCGTCGGACTGCCAGGTCCCGTGGAGCACAGCACCGGGCGGCCGAACCACCCGCCGATCATGCCGGGCTGGGACTCGTACGACGTCGTCGGCCGGCTCGGCCGCGAGCTCGCCGGACCGGTGCTGGTCGACAACGACGTGAACATCATGGCGCTCGGCGAACACGCCTCCGAGTACGCCGACGTCGAGCACCTGCTGTTCGTGAAGGTGGCGACCGGGATCGGCGCCGGCGTGATCAGCGGTGGCCGGCTGCATCGGGGCGCGCAGGGAGCGGCCGGGGACATCGGCCACATCCAGGCACTCGATCACGACGAAGTCTGCCGCTGTGGGAACACTGGCTGCCTGGAGGCGGTCGCGTCGGCCGCAGCGATCGCCGCCCAGCTCGGAGTCAACAGCAGCCAGGACATCGTCAAGCTGGTCCGGGCCGGCGACACGGCTGCGACCGCAGCGGTTCGGCAAGCAGGCCGCGAGATCGGCACCGTGCTGGCGGCCTGCGTCAGCCTCTTGAACCCGTCAGTGATCGTGGTCGGCGGCTCACTGTCGCAGGCCGGTGACAGCCTGCTGGCCGGGATCCGGGAAGCGATCTATGCCAGATCGTTGCCCCTGGCCACCACCGACCTGCTCGTGGTCACCAGCCGGTCCGGCCAGGACGCTGCGCTCCGCGGCGCCGCGACACTCGTCCTTCAGCACCAACTCATGGCCAACTGATCCGCGAGGGCGTTGAGCCGCTTCAGCAACGGCCCACTCCGCGCACGGCCGTAGCCGTACCGCCTGCCGTGCAACGCGGCCTGCACAGCCTGCAGCTGCGCCCACAACCGAACACGTTCCGGATCGAGCTCGGCAGCTTCGGCAAACACCTCCAGCTCGCGCTGCAGCGCCTTCATCAGATCGTCGGACTCCATCAACGCGAGCGCCCGCGGCTTGAGGAACGTGGCGCCGTCGTACGCCGGATCACCCACGTAACCCTTGGGATCCACGGCCAGCCACGGCTCCCGGTCGGCGCGCAGGATGTTACGCGGATGGAAGTCGCCGTGGATGAGGATGTCCGGTTGGCCCCGGCCGAGCTCGTGGATGACGGCCACAGCCGCGTCGAGGACCGAGTCGGGCAGCGGATGCGTCAGTTCAGCGGCATCCTTGCGGAGCTCCGCTTCCCACTCGTCGGCACGGTCCTGCAGTCGCGGCAGGCCGACGGGTGCAGGCACCGCCAGCCGACGATGCAGCCGCCCCGCGTCCTCCGCGATGTTTGTGCCCTCGTTGAGCGTCGTCGGATGCACGCGTTCGAGCAGCAGCGCGAACCGGTCGTCGTCCCGCTCGTAGAGCCGGACCGCACCACGACCGTCCCAAGCGGCGAAGGCATCCGGCTCGTGCACGTTGCCGGGATGCGGGAACGACACCTTCAGCACGGCCGGTGCGGGCGCCAGGACGGGAACGACGACGCCGACCTGGCCATGCATCGCATCGCCGTCGACGGCGCAGTCCCACCGGGACAGCAGGTCCTCGATGATCCCCGGCAACCGTTCGAGCCAGGCTTCTCCGGCCTCGCCTTCGCGATCGACGGTCGCCCGGACGAAGGCCTCCGGGACGATCACCAGCGCTCGGACTTGGCCGACCGGGACACCAGGCTGAACAGCATGTCCTTCGGCGTCATCTCGCCGGCCACGACCTTGGTCACGTGTTCGGCGATCGGCATCTCGACGTCGTGGTGGTGGGCGAGCTCGGAGATCGACGCGCAGGACTTCACGCCCTCGGCGACCTGCCGGGTGGCGCCGGCGATCTCGGCGACGGTCATGCCCTGGCCGAGCTTCTCGCCGAAGGTCCGGTTCCGCGACAACGGCGACGAGCAGGTCGCGACCAGGTCGCCCAGCCCGGCCAGGCCGGAGAACGTGTGCTCCTGCGCGCCGAGCGCCGTACCCAGGCGGGCGATCTCGACCAGGCCGCGGGTGATCACCGACGCCCGGGCGTTGTCGCCGAAGCCGAGGCCGACCGCCATCCCGACGGCCAGGGCGATCACGTTCTTGGAGGCGCCGCCGAGCTCGCAGCCGATCACGTCGTTGTTCGTGTACGGGCGGAACGTCGGCGAGTGGCACAACTTCTGCAGCCGGGTCGCGGTGCCCTCGTCGGCACAGGCGACGACGGACGCGGCCGGCTGCCCTTCGGCGATCTCACGGGCCAGGTTCGGGCCGGAGACGACCGCGATCCGTTCCGGGCCGGCGCCGGTGAGCTCGGCGATCACCTCGCTCATCCGCTTCGTCGTACCGACCTCGACGCCCTTCATCAGGCTGACCAGCGGTACGGCGTTCGGCAGCACGCCGGCCCAGTCCTTCAGGTTGTCCCGCAGCGACTGACTCGGCACCGCGAGTACGACGGCCTCCGCGCCGGCCGCGGCCGCGGCCGGGTCGTGGGTCGCAGTGATCGAGTCCGGCAAACGGATCCCGGGCAGGTAGTCGGAGTTCTCGTGCTGGGTGTTGATCGCCTCGCAGAGCGACTCCCGCCGGCCCCAGATCGACACCTGGTTGCCGGCGTTGGCCAGCACCGTGGCGAACGCCGTACCCCAGGAGCCGGCCCCGAACACCGCAACCTTGGTCATGCCTTCTCCTCACCGTCGTCCTTGGCGTCCTTGGCATCCTCGGCACGCGCCTTGCGCAGGTCGTAGAGCTCCTTGGGCGGGATCTCGCCGCGCACCTCGCCGAGCGTGTCCGCGACCGCGCGCATGATCACCTCGGTTGCCTCGTGCAACAGCCCGTTGGTGATCGGCTTGCCCTCGAACGCGCTCAGGTCGACCGGTTTCCCGGCCCGCACCTTGATGGTCTTGCGCGGCAGCAGCCGGATCCGCAGCTTGCCGGTGTACGACTCCAGCACGTCCTGCGCTCCCCAGTTGGCGATCGGGACCACCGGACACCCGGTCATCAAGGCGATCCGGGCCGCGCCGGTCTTGCCGGTCATCGGCCACAGCTCCGGATCCCGGGTGATCGTGCCTTCGGGGTAGACGCCGACGCACTCGCCACGCTCGATCGCGGCGACCGCGTCCCGGAACGCGTCGGCCGCCTGGGCCGACTCCCGGTACACCGGGATCTGCCCGGCACTGGAGATGATCCGGCCGAGGACCGGGATCTTGAAGACCGAGGCCTTGCCCAGGAACCGCGGGATCCGCCGGCACTCCCAGATGAAGAACCCGAGCACCAGCGGGTCGAAGTGCGAGATGTGGTTCGGCGCGAACACCACGCCGCCGGACCGCGGCATGTTCTCCCGGCCGCTGAAGTCCGGCTTGGTGAAGGCCAGCATGAACGGCTTGACGATCGCGACCACCAGCCCGAACCAGAACCCCCGGCGCGGCCTGGGGTCACTCTGCCGGCTGTCCACTCCTGCCTCCTGCTGCTCGTCACTGCCATCCGTCATGGGAGAATCCTGCCTGATGGCAGACCTACAGGTCGCTCCCTGGACCCTGGCGATCCCGGTGAAGCGTACGGCGATCGCGAAGAGCCGGCTCGCTGCGGCCTACCCCCAGCACCGGCCCGAGCTCGCCCGCGCCTTTGCTGTCGACACTACTGCGGCCGCCCTCGCATCTCCCCTGGTCCGCGCCGTCCTGGTCGTCACCGACGACCCGGTCGTCGCCGCGGACGTCACCGCGGTGGGCGCGCTGGCTGTGCCGGACCTTCCGTCCGCGGGGCTGAACGAAGCCTTGCTGCACGGTGCCACGGTGGCCGCCGCCGAGTTCCCGGACCACGGGGTCGTTGCCCTCTCCGCAGACCTCCCGGCGCTGCGGCCGGCCGAGCTGACCGCCGTACTCGCGGCGTGTGTGGCGCCACGATCGTTCGTGGTCGACCTCCCCGGGACCGGTACGACGTTGCTCGCCGCAGCGCCCGGTGTCGCGCTGGATCCCCGCTTCGGCGCGGGTTCCGCACTAGCCCACCAACTGTCGGGCGCGGTCCCGATCGAGCTGCCCGGCATCGACTCGGTACGGCGTGACGTCGACACCGCAGCCGATCTGGCACACGCCGTACAACTCGGTGTGGGTCCGGCGACGGCCGACGTGATGTCGCTGGTGCTCGGTGCCGCCACCGGGACCGAGGGTCTAGCCTGCTGACATGCAGGGAACCGTGAGCCGTTACGACACCGAGAGTTTCGCCGGTGCGGTGCTGACCGACACCGGGATCGAGTTGCCCTTCACCGTGCACGCGGTGGCCGACACCCCGGTGCGCCACCTGCGGGTCGGCCAGCGGGTCCGGCTGCAGACCAGCGGATCCGGGGCCGGGCTGACTGTCACCAAGGTCGAATTCATCACCGAGCTCTGAAGGTTGCCCGAGGCATCCTGAACACGGCGAAGGCCGGTCGCCCCTGGAGAGGGTGACCGGCCTTCGCTGGTGTTGCGGTGCTGCAGTGCTGAAGGTCAGCGAGAAGCTGCGCGCTTCGCCGGAGCCTTCTTGGCGGGGGCCTTCTTGGCCGGCGCCTTCTTGGCAACGGTCTTGGCCGGGGCCTTCTTCGCCGGCGCCTTCTTCGCGACGGTCTTGGCCGGGGCCTTCTTCGCCGGGGCCTTCTTGGCCACCGTCTTCTTGGCGGCGGTCTTTGTCGCTGCTGCGGTCTTGGTCGCTGCGGCCTTCGCCGGGGCGGCCTTCTTGGCCGGCGCGGCTGCCCTGGTGGCGGTCGCGGTGGCCTTCGGCACAACCAGCTTCGGCAGCTTCTTCGCGCCGGAGACAACGGCCTTCAGCTCCGCACCGGCGCGGAACTTCGGAACCGTGGTCTTCTTGGCGCGCTTGGTCTCACCGGTCCGCGGGTTGCGCACGATGCGCGCCCCACGCTCGATGGCCTCGAAGGCACCGAAACCGGTGATGGCGACCTTGCCACCCTTCTTGGTCAGCTCGCGCTCGATGGTGTCGATGACCGACTCCAACGCATGCTGGGCCTGGCGGCGGTTTCCGTCGAAGTGCACTGCGAGCGCTTCGACCAACTGGCTCTTGTTCACTGCTTCCCTCCGTGAACACTAGGCGTCGAGCACAGCGCTCGATCTCACGTGAACGTTATGGACTCAACACGCCGTTCACAAACACCAACGCGGCAATTCGGCCTTGTTTTGGGCGATTCGTGCCACAATTTCGCCCGATTCGGCCTTCTGGAGGTCTCCGAATCCCTGCTGAGCAACGATCCGATGCCCAAGGGTGACGGCTTCGCAGGCCCCTTCAGTGACGCTTTCCCCGCAAGGTTCGCAGCCCCGACTGGGCTGTGTCGAGGCCTCGCGTCACCGCCGACTCACCTTTGCGGGCCCGCAACTCCTCGGCCACCTTGCCCAGCAGATAGTCCAGCAACGGTACGGCGATCGCCACGATCGCCCACATGATCAGCTTTCGCCGCAGGAACAGCCACATGGTCGGCCTCCAAGGTCCGCAGGGTGTCTGAAGACTAGTGCCCTGGGCGGGCACGGATCATTCAGAGCCAGCCGCGGCGCTTGAAGATCTGGTGCAGACCCCCACACACCAACGCCATCAGGCCGATCGCGAACGGGTAGCCGTACTGCCAGTGCAGCTCGGGCATGCTGTCGAAGTTCATCCCGTAGACGGTGCCGATCAGGGTCGGGGCGAACAGGATCGCCGCCCACGCGGAGATCCGCTTCACCTCTTCGTTCTGCTCGCTGCTGGCGATCGCGAGGCTCTTCATCTCCTCGTTCTGCTGCTGGGCGACCAGCGTCGCGTTCACGGTCAGGATGTCGCGGAGCAGCTCGCGGAACCCGTCGACCTTCTCCACCACCTCGGTGACGTGGTCGGCCACGTCCCGCAGCGACCGCTGCAGCTCCTCGTCCACGCCGTACTTCTCGAAGCCGCCGCGCAGGGACTCGAGCATGCCGACCAGTGGCCGGGTCGCACGCTGGAACTCGATCACCTCACGGGACAGCTCGTAGATGCGCCGCGACACCTTCGGGTCGCCGCGGAACACCTCGGTCTCGATCTCGTCGATGTCGTTCTCCAGGCCGGCCACCACGGGCGCGTAGCCGTCGACGACCTTGTCCATGATCGCGTAGAGGACCGCCTCGGTGCCGCGCTGCAGCAATTCGGGGTCGCGTTCGACGCGGCGCCGTACCGCGGCCAGATTGGGCGCCTCGGCGTGTCGGACCGTCACCACGAAGTCCGGGCCGACGAACACATGCACCTCGCCGAACTCGACCTCCTCGGTCGCGTCCCGGTAGCGAGCAGCCTTCAGTACGACGAACAACGTGTCGCCGTACCGCTCCAGCTTCGGGCGCTGGTGGGCCTCGTTGGCGTCCTCGATGGCCAGCTCGTGCAGATCGAACTCCTGGGCCAGGGAGTCGAGCTCGCGCCGGTCCGGACGGTAAAGGCCGATCCAGGCCAGGCTCTGCGGCGCCTTGTGCAGCACGCGGTAGGTCTCGGCCAGCGAGTCCGGCGACGCGACCCGGTTGCCGTCGCAGTAGATCGCGCTGTCGACGACGCTGTGCCCCTTGGGCTTCGGCGTGGTGTCGCGGATCTGCAGCTCGGCGGGCTCCGGCGCGGGACGGCGGGGAGCACGGAAGGGGGTGCGGCCGAAGGCGCGCAGCGGACGGATACGAAGGTCGGACATGAGTCCCCCAGATGCGGTGGCGCGGGTGTATGGGCACACGTCTGCCCGACCCCGCGGCACCCAGGCCGCATCAGAAGAAGAGGAATCAGCCCCTGGAAGGTCGAGCGAGATCGGTATGTCTGGAGGGATCGCTGTTCATGAGCGCCTCACCTCCCGGATCTCGCAAGCCTTGTTCTGACAACCACGCAAGGGTAACACCAGAGTTATCGCCGCCGATGTGCTGCGTGTTACGGCGGCGACAACTCTGCGCGCGTTCTACGCCTTGGCAGGCAGCGTGGCCGGCTTGAAGCTCGGCCGGGTCGCCTCGTAGGCGGCGATGTCGGACGCGTGCGACAGCGTGATGCCGACGTCGTCCAGGCCGTTCAGCAGCCGGTAGCGGGTGTAGTCGTCGATCTCGAACGGCGCGGACACGTCACCGGCCGAGATCGTCTTGTTCTCCAGGTCCACCGTGACCTTGGTGCCCGGGTCGGCCTCGATCGTGGTCCACAGCTGCTCCACGACGTCCTGCGTCACCAGGGCCGCGAGCAGCCCGGCCTTGCCCGAGTTGCCGCGGAAGATATCGCCGAAGCGCGACGACACCACGACCCGGAACCCGTAGTCCATCAGCGCCCAGACCGCGTGCTCCCGGGACGACCCGGTGCCGAAGTCCGGACCGGCCACGAGCACCGAGACCCCGTCGTACTCGGGCTGGTTCAGGACGAAGGTGGGGTCGTTGCGCCAGGCCGCGAACAGCCCGTCCTCGAAGCCGGTCCGGGTGACCCGCTTCAGGTAGACGGCCGGGATGATCTGGTCGGTGTCCACGTTGCTGCGGCGCAGCGGGGCCGCCGTACCGATGTGCTGGGTGAAGGCTTCCATCTCTCTGCTCTCCTCAGACGTTCTCGGGTACGGCGACGTCCAGCGGCTCCAGGTCCGCCGGGGCCGCGAGGGTTCCGGTGACCGCGGTCGCGGCGGCGACCAGCGGCGAGACCAGGTGGGTGCGACCGCCCTTGCCCTGGCGGCCTTCGAAGTTCCGGTTCGAGGTGGAGGCGCTGCGCTCGCCGGGGGCCAGCTGGTCCGGGTTCATGCCCAGGCACATCGAGCAGCCCGCGCCCCGCCACTCCGCACCGGCTTCCTTGAAGATCCGGTCCAGGCCCTCGGCCTCGGCCTGCAGCCGGACCCGGCCGGAGCCCGGGACCACCAGCATCCGGGTGCCGTCGGCAACCTTCCGGCCGGCCAGCACGCCGGCCGCGGCCCGCAGGTCCTCGATCCGGCCGTTGGTGCAGGACCCCAGGAACACCGTGTCCACGTGGATCTCGCGCATCGGCGTCCCGGCGGTCAGGCCCATGTACTCCAGCGCCCGCTCGGCGGCGCGCTTGTCGTTGTCGTTGTCGAAGTCGTCCGGCGACGGCACGTTCTCCGACAGCGGGATGCCCTGGCCCGGGTTGGTGCCCCAGGTGACGAACGGCGTGATGTCCTCGGCGCGCAGCACGACCTCGCGGTCGAAGGTGGCGTCGTCGTCGGTGGCGAGGCTCTTCCAGTACTCGACCGCGGCCTCCCAGTCCACGCCCTGCGGCGCGTGCGGCTTGTCCTGCAGGTAGGCGAACGTGGTCTCGTCCGGCGCGATCATGCCGGCCTTGGCGCCCCACTCGATCGACATGTTGCAGATCGTCATCCGGGCTTCCATGCTCAGCGCGCGGATCGCCTCGCCGCGGTACTCGACGATGTAGCCCTGGCCGCCGCCGGTGCCGACCTTCGCGATCAGCGCCAGCACCAGGTCCTTGGCCGAGACGCCGTCGGGCAGTACGCCGTCGACCGTGACGGCCATCGTCTTGGGCCGGGCCTGCATCAGGGTCTGGGTGGCCAGCACGTGCTCGACCTCGCTGGTGCCGATGCCGAAGGCAATCGCGCCGAACGCGCCGTGGGTGGAGGTGTGGCTGTCACCGCAGACCACGGTCATCCCGGGCTGGGTCAGGCCGAGCTGCGGGCCGATCACGTGCACGACGCCCTGGTCCGGGTCGCCGAGGGTGTGGATCCGGATCCCGAACTCCTCGGCGTTCCTGCGCAGCGTGTCCACCTGGGTCCGCGACACCGGGTCGGCGATCGGCTTGTCCACGTCGAAGGTCGGGACGTTGTGGTCCTCGGTGGCGATGGTCAGGTCCGGGCGGCGGACCTGCCGGCCGGCCAGCCGGAGCCCGTCGAACGCCTGCGGGCTGGTCACCTCGTGCACCAGGTGGAGGTCGATGTAGAGGAGGTCGGGTTCTCCGTCGGCATGGCGCACGACGTGCGCATCCCAGACCTTTTCCGACAACGTCCTACCCATCAGACTCTCCTTTGAGATGTGTGTGGTGCAGTGCCTTATCGCTCACAGTGCTCTGAACTGGGTCACGGAAGCGACTTGCGTTCCACGATTCGAGACGGCAATATCGTCTCATGGACAACTCTAGCGGAGTCGGCGTTCTCGACAAAGCAGCCCTCGTTCTGTCCGCGCTCGAGTCCGGGCCGGCGACCCTGGCCGGACTGGTCGCGGCCACCGGTCTGGCCCGCCCGACCGCGCACCGGCTCGCGGTGGCGCTCGAGCACCACCGCCTGGTCGGAAGGGACATGCAGGGACGGTTCGTGCTCGGTCCGCGACTGAGCGAGTTGGCCTCCGCCGCCGGAGAGGACCGGCTGCTGGCGACAGCCGGCCCGGTGCTGGCGCGACTCCGCGACATCACCGGTGAGTCGGCGCAGCTCTTCCGCCGACAAGGCGAGTACCGCGTCTGCGTGGCTGCGGCCGAGCGTCCGTCCGGCCTGCGCGACACCGTGCCGGTCGGCAGCCAGCTGACCATGGCAGCCGGGTCGGCCGCTCAAATACTGCTTGCCTGGGAGGACCCGGAGCGGATGCACCGCGGCCTCCACAACGCGACCTTCAACGCTGCCGCACTGGCCGGCGTACGGCGTCGCGGATGGGCGCACTCGGTCGGTGAGCGCGAGCAGGGCGTCGCGTCGGTGTCGGCTCCGGTCCGCTCCCCCAGCGGCAAGGTGATCGCCGCAGTCTCCGTCTCCGGCCCGATCGAGCGCTTGTCCCGCCAGCCCGGCCGCATGCACGCCCCAGCCGTCATGGCCGCGGCCGAGCGCCTCTCGGAGGCTCTGCGTCGCGCGTCAGAGTAGCCAGACCTGACCCGTTCCGCTGTCGATCAGTGCGGCGTGATCCGCGGTCGCCTCGAGCGGCAGGACGTCGTACACGGCTGCTGCGAGGATCGGTAGCGACACCAGTGGAACGCGCGGCGCGAGGGTGCAATGCGGCACCCAGCGCCCTGGTTCGTAGTGGCGGTGGAGATCGGCACCGGTCTCCCTGACCGCCGAGACTGCTTTCTCCTGCAGCTCCAGCACGTCGACGCCTACCGCCGGCACCAGCCATGCCCGGCCGCGCCGGAACGTCCCGAGCGCGTCGAAGTACAGACCGACAGGCCCGTCCATCAAGGGCTGCACGGCCTGCGTCACCTTCTCCTGGTCCCACTCCCGCAGCACCGCGAGGGACAGGTGCGGCACGTGCCGCCCGTGCGTGTGCGACTTCAGCGTCGGTACGCCGCGATCCTCCAACCGGTCCCACAACGCCCGCAGGATCCGGTCGGTGCGTCGATCGAACAGGAGGCACACCGCCAGCGCCATACCGGCACAGTACGCCCGGGGCGTTGTGCGTCGCCGGTTGCGCGGTCACGATGGGCTTGGGAGGTGGGGACATGGAGCGTGAGTGGCTCACGATCGGCTGGAGGTCCTTGGTCATCCGCGGTGCGATCGGTGTCGTGTTCGGCATTCTGGCGATCGTCTGGCCGATCGAGACCGCGATCGCGCTGGCACTGCTGTGGGGCTTCTGGGCCCTGATGGACGGCATCGGTTCGCTGGTCCAGGCGTTCCGGCCGGAGTCGAAGGGCAGCAGCCGGGTCTGGCTGATCCTGCTCGGCGTGGTCGCCCTCGTCGCGGCGTTCTTCGCGATCTTCAGCCCGGGCGTGGCGGCGGTGACGCTGACCTGGATCCTCGGGATCTGGCTGATCGTGCGCGGCCTGTTCGAGGTGTTCGGCGCGTTCACCAGCAACCACGTGATGCCGCGCTGGCTGCTGATCCTGAACGCGGCGCTGTCGATCCTGATCGGCGTCCTGTTCGTCGCCAACCCGGGCGCCGCCGCGGTCGGCATCGCCGTCTTCCTCGGCTGCGTCGCCCTGCTCTGGGGAGTCGTCCTGATCGGAGCCGGCCTGGCCGTCCGCCACACCCACAGCGGCGGACCGGCCACCACAACCACCACCCCGTCCCCGGCCTGACCGCAACACCTCACGACTGCTGGGGTTTGTCGAGGCCAAGCCGAACGGCCACGGCAGCGGCCTGGACCCGGCTCTCGACGCCGAGCTTCTCCAGAATGTGCGTCACGTGGACGCTCGCGGTCTTGGGACTCATGTAGAGGGCATCGCCGATCTCCCGGTTGGTGCGGCCTCCGGCGAGCAGCGCAAGGACCTGCCGCTCCCGGTCCGTGAGCCCCTGCGGCGGCACCTCCGCCTTCGCTTGAACGGCGGCCGGGTCCGGTCGTCCCGTGTCGACGCGGGCGAGTCGTGCGAGTTTGTCGATCTGTTCGAGCAACGGAACCGCACCGAGACGTTCAGCGAGACGCCGCGCGCCGGTGAGTTGTTCGGCGGCGGTACCGCGGGCGGCAGCGCCCGGCGTACTGGCAAGGATCGCCTCGGCTGCGCGCAGGCGTGCCCGCGCCTCGTCGTGCGGCCGGCCGACCGCGGCCCACTCCGTTGCCGCGAGCAGCCATGGATCCGGATCGCCGGCGCCGGCCGCCCGGGATCGCTCACCGCTGATGACCGCGCTCATCGCGGCTCCGGTGCGGCCCGTCGTCGTCACATCGCCGAGCAACGCCACCAACTCTTCGAGCCGCTCGGGATCAGCGGCGCTCCCGGCCGCCTCGAGGCCGGCCGTCAGCAGGTCCGCCGCATCGTCAGGTCCGAGGAGATGGTCCGGCATCGTCCGTGCGGCCGACAGGACCACATCGAGCGCCTCGCCGGGGTGTCCGATGAGGAGCAGGAGCCTGGCGCGCGCCTCGCTGTACATGCCCAGGAACTGCGGTTGATCACGCTCGCCGAGTGCCGCAGCTTGTGCCTGCAGTTCCTCGGCAGCCGCCACGTCGCCACGCGCCACGTGAACCTGCTGCAGCGTGGACTGGACGAAGCCCAGGTCGGACGACTCCGTCGGGTCGGGCATCCAGTCGATCGCCTCGTCCCACCGACCCGCGTCGTAAAGCGCCTGGGCGACGTTGGCGTCCATGAGGTCCTCCAGCCAGTGCCGTCCCAGCATCAGCCGGCCGATCTCCCGCCGGACCAGCGCTGCGACCCGCGCGGCTCGGTCCGGGTCGCCGAGCCGCAGGTGGACGTCGGTCAGCACGACGCCGGCCAGGGCAAGATCCTCGGGCTCGGCCAGCGTGTACGCGATCGCAAGGGCTGTCTGAAAATGCCCGAGCGCCTCGGACACGCGGCCTTCGAGACTGGCCGGGACGCCGAGCATGCCGTGCACTATCCCGACCGTGCGGATGTCTCCGCACTTGGCGGCGAATTCGAGCGCGGTCCTCGCCGAGCCCAGCGCCTCCTCCCATCGCGAGCAGGTGCCGAGTGCCATCGCGCGGGCAGCGCATACGCGGGCCCACGTCGGTTCGTCGTCCGAAGATGTCAACTGCTCGGCGAGTTCGACGTCCCGCAGCGCCTGATCGGTGTGTCCCACAGTCGTTCCGAGCCAACTGCGGGCGAGGGCCGCCCGCACGACTTCGTCGTCTGTGTCGGACATGGACGCCAAGTCGCCGTCCAGCAGCGCCATGGCGCGATCAGTCTGGCCGACGGACGCCAGGTGAGTCGCCGCGGACACCAGCAGTGCCAACTTCTCACGTACGTCCGCTCGTACCTTCTGGGCCGAGTCCCAGATCGCCGCAGCGACGGCGTACCAATGACCGGCCTCCGCGATCGCGTACCCCTGCTCGGCTGCCACCGCGGCGCGCACCGACCAGACAAGCCCGTCGTCAGGGTCGTCCGCGCGCCGATACTGCTCGGCGACCTCGGCGACCTCGGCCGCGGTCGGCCGCGCTGGCAGAGCTGTCTCCAGGTGTCCGGCCATTCTGCTGTGCAGCTGTCGGCGATCGCGCGACAGCAGCCGTTCGTACGCGACCTCGGCCAGCACTGGGTGCCGAGCGGACGACCCACGGCCGGGATCGCGCAGCATGAGGCCGGCATCGCAGGCCCGCCAGACGGCGTCAGGGTCACCGGCGGCCGCGGCAAGCATCTCGTCGTCGGTCAGCGCGCGGCCAAGCGTCGCGGCGGCAGCGACCACCGTCCGCGCCTGCGCATCGACGGCGTCGAGCCTCGACGTCAGCACTTGGCGCAGTGACTCCGACGGACTCGCACCATCCCGAGCGAGCTCCGCGTTGAGATACGGGTTGCCCGCACTGCGTCCGTACACCGCGGCCACCAACTCTGCGGAGCACTCCGGCAACTGGCGGCTGGTCTCATCGAGTGTGAGTCGGCGAAGCGGCACCTCGGTGACGGACGGGCTGCGGACCTGCTCGCTCAGCCACCGTGCTCGCTCGGGATCGGTTTCCTCGTCCCGCCAGGTCAGCAGGACCAGCAGACCGGTAGCGGGCAGGTTGCGGCTCAGGTGCGCGATGAAGTCGAGCGTCGACACATCCGCCCAGTGCAGGTCCTCGACAACGAGTACTGCGCCGCTCTCGGCGATCTCCCCCACCGTGCGCAGCATCGACTCCGCGGCCCAGGCGCGTCCCGCCGCGAGCGAGGTGAACACCTCGCCGGCGGCGGCCTGGCCAACCCCGAGTGCCGCGTCCAGACCGCCGTACGCCACCGTGCCGGACAACGGCGCACACGCACCGCTCAGGATCCGCAGGCCGGCAGCGTCGGCATCCGCGACGGCGGCGCGAACCAGCGTCGTCTTCCCGATCCCGGCTTCACCGCGCACGACCGCAACAGCCGACGCCGCCCCCGGCAGCCGAGCCATCAAGCCTTCGATCAGCGCGAGCTCCCCCTCGCGCCCGACCATCGCGCCGCCCACCCCACCATCATGCGCCCGGCCGCGAGTGCCCTGAAACCAGTAAGCGCCTCACACCCGAGGGTGTGA
>NZ_JBFAHB010000087.1:0-36342 GCF_040653975.1 Kribbella sp. NPDC050820 | reverse complement strand
CCCGCTTCCTCCTGACCTCGCCTGAGGCCAGCGTCTCGGAAAGGGGTCAGATTTCAGTTGCCGTCTGGGGGTCAGTTTTCACGTGCCGTCGACAGACGGCCGACACCATCGACGAAGCAAGCGTGCTGATGGCTGACGAGGTCTGGTCAAAGGTGGTCGATCGACCGGAACCACGCTGACTGGTCGTTCGTTGCATGCTGCCCTCCGGGGGACGGACGTGCTGTCTCTAGTTACGCTTGGTCGAGTTCCGCTTCGTCGCCTTCTTCGCGGCTGCCCGAGCCGCAGGCTGGCCCGGCACGGGCGGTGATGTGATGCCACCGACCTTGGTGGGGACGACAACGACCGTGAGCGTCGTCGTCAAGACCGGAACGATGGCGACGTAGCGACCGCGAGGGTCGAGCGTCGTGGGCGTGTCAATCTCGACCACCAACCGCGTCGACGCTCCCGGCAGGAGTGGCTCGTCGTCAGGAACGAAGCGCACACCGAGGATCGCGTGCGCCAACGCGGTGCCCGCCGTCTTTGCCGCCCGCACCACCAGCCGATCAACGTCGATTTCAGCCTCGTCCAGTTCGTCGAACAGGCTCAATGCGCCTCGGAGCGAGCGACACATGATCAGCTCGTCATCAAGCGGCGCCGCAATCACGCCGGCGAGGGATAGGTCCAGGTTCCCGCCGTTCTCTGCGATCACCAGGCGCGACGAGTGACCGGACCCGGTTACCAAGACGACACTCGGCGACAGCCTCAGCTGCGGATGCGGCGCAACCTGAAGGGTCATAGACTCCTGCACGTCCCCGACGGTCACGTCGAAGCGGTACGACCCGGGGGCAGCGGTGGGCGGAACCTCGAAACGGATGGGAATCCGCGCCGACGCGCCCGAGCGCAGCAACCCCAGGACGCGGACATCGAAGGTCTCACCCGGTGCCCCTCGCAACCCGTCGAGGTCGCGCACCTCGGCGGAGCGGATGACGACGCGCTCGTCTCCCGCGTTGCGCAATACCATCGAGGCCCGGCACCGGTTGGCACGCAGACGCGGCCCGGGCGCCTCGGCGAGGGTCTCGGTGACGGCGAGCGGTTGGCCGGTGGCTCGACCGTTCATTTGGACTCCTCGGCCGGGTCGAGCGGGCCGGCGACGTCAGTCGCCGATACGTATGCGCAGGCCGCCATGACGACCATCAGCCCCGATGACCTCGGGCTCGGGCGGATCGGCCCGGTGGTGGGCCGGCGGTCGAGGGTTTCGGACCCCTTCGTCGGAGCCCCAAGCCACTGCCGGACGGATGTCAGGATCGTCGATGACGATGTCTTGGTGACCCCGCAGCGACACCGATGCCAACTCCGTACCGAGGACGGAGACAGCCAGGCAGTGATGGTACGGCCGCTTGACCTTCGTCCGCGGAAGCTTGTTGATGCCGAGATTGATGCAGAGGTCCAGGACGACCGGCTTCACGTCCATCTGCATCTCGGTGCGGATCGGTTCGGTGATCGCGAGTCGCGACACCGTGTCCATCTCAGTCCGCAGTGGCTCAACGGAGACCGCGGCGCGGATCGGATCAGGCATTCGCATGGTCGTGTCGATGGCCATGCGCGAGTCCATGTCGACGTCGGCATCGATGCCTGACGTGCTCTGTACGACGGCGTTGACATCAGCTTCAATGTCGAAGCTGTCCGGAACCTTGCCCATGAAACACCTCGTTCAGCTTCCCAGAATCTGAGACGTCGATATCCTCGATGCTATGCCACAGAATGCTCGATGTTAAGCCACCGAATCCTCCGTTTTAAGCCAACGAATGCTCCATTTGCGGCACCAACCGCCGCCGTTCCAATGGCAGTTGTGCCAGTTCAAGCGTCGCGGCGTCGGACTATTCGAGCGGTGCGGATCCGCGCTCGCGTAAGGGAGAGGCGAATGGCTTACGATCGCTCACTCGTCGACCGACTCCTGCGAGAGTCCCGTGAGATCGTGCTCCAGGAGCTGCAGGAACTCTTCGAGGGCAACCGTCCGACTGGATACGGCCCGCTCTACGACCTGCTCGCCGACTACCCCTTCCGCGAGGGCAAGAGCCTTCGACCCGCCATACTCATCGCCTCGGCCCGAGCAGCGGGCGGCCGCACAGAGCAGGCGCGGCTGAGTGCTGCCGCACTTGAGCTGTACCACAACGCCTTCCTGGTCCATGACGACGTTGAAGACGATTCGGACTTCCGCCGGGGTGAGGTCACCATGCTCCGCTTGCACGGGGCCGCGGTGGCGGTCAACGTCGGTGACGCCACGAATGTTCTGGCGATGCAATTGTTGCTGCGCAATGCCGAAGTGATCGGACTGCGACGGGCTCTGCTCATCTTGTGTGAGGTGGAACGCATGGCACGCGAGTCGGTGGAGGGTCAGGCGGTCGAACTCGATTGGATACGGCAGGACATCTTCGATCTCAATGATCAGGACTACGTCCGCATGGCGTACAAGAAGACATGCTGGTACACAGTGATCGCTCCGTTGCGCATCGGTGTGCTGTGCGGATGCCCTGCCGGTGTGCGCTTTCCCATGGAGCGGGATCTCGTTCCGCTTATCGAATTGGGCCACCTGGCCGGCATCGCCTTCCAGATTTGTGACGACCTGCTGAACCTCGAAGCCGAGCCGAGCGTCTACGGCAAGGAGGCAGCGGGAGACCTCTGGGAGGGGAAGCGCACACTCATGCTGCTCCACTTCTTGCGCGAGGCTGACACGGCGTCCCGCAAGCGTGCGCTGGCCATCTTGCAGACGCCACGTCGGAAGAAGGAGCCCACCGATGTGCAATGGCTCCTCGACGCCATGATCGAACGCGGCTCGATCGCCCACGGACGCCGCATGGCAGATCGATTTGTCGAAAGAGCGATCGCACTCGACGAGTACAGCATGACATTCTATGAGGAGAATGAGGCTCGTCATTTCCTCAGAGAGATGCTGTGGTATGTAGTCGAGCGAGCCAAATAGGACGGGGGTCGACTCGTGCCCATCCGCATACATACCCGTGAGGATCTGTTCGACGCGCCGCCGACTGCGTCGCCCTCGAGCCGCAGGCAACGCCTCACCTTCGACGCGATCGAGGGGGTCGTCGCCTCAATCCGCCAAGTCATCGTCTCATTCGGCCCTTGGGCACCGCGCTGCGTGCTCACTCCAGGTCCACGACCGCTCCTCGCCGAGGCATCGGCCGGCCAGCTCATACGCGCCACGCTCACGGTACAGAACCTACAGTCGGCGGTGGTCGTGGTCAGCCCGGCGTTGACCGTGTTGCGGCGGGCCGACGGCGGCACTTGGTCACCCGACCATGTGCTCCGGTCGGCCGTGCGGCTGCTGTTTCCGGGAGAGACGACCATCATCGATCTCGCCGTCACAGTCGCCCCAGGCGTGCCGGAAGGAACCTACAACGGGTCCATCCGGTGCCTCGCCACGACCGGGATGGTGCCGTTGCGCATCGTCGTACATGAATCGAGCGAGTGGTGAGTCCGGCCGACGCGAGTGGCCCGGCGTCGTCGGCGCCTCGGGCCGATTTTGTCGACCATCCCATGGAGTTGGGACGCGGCACGACGACGTTGCTTGTCGGCGTGCTTACGCGAGCCGCCACGCTCTCCGCCATCACTGGCGCGCAAGCGGTCGCATCGATGATCGCCGGTCTCGCCGCACTCGGACGATCGGTGGCCGAGACAGTCGAGGGGCGGCACATGCGTGACGCCCTCGATCGAGGCCGCCTTTCCGAGAACCTGGACCTGCTGTTCGGTCGCCTCGGCTTGGGAGCGCTGGCATCGGCGTCGCCGCCGACGCCCATGCTGGAGGACTTCTTCAACGACGTCGCCCTCGTGCTCGCTCCCGACATTTCGGAGTCCGTCGATGCCGCATTGGCCAGCGTCTTCGAAGGATCGGGCATAGGCATTCTGCGTTCGGCCGAGCCGGTCGATCCCGTCGACTTTCTCGTCGGCCTCTGGGCCTTCGCGAGCGAGGTTGCCGCGACGCTCAGTGATGTCATCCAAGCTGGCCCCCTCCTGGACCGCGTCACCAGCGCCGATGAGCAGGCAGCCGGACAAGGCCGGATGCTGCGATGATTTTCGCCGACTTGCTCCGACCGCCCGGTCCCAACGATCGGCTCGCCGCCTCATATAAGGACTGGCTCCACCTCAACGTGTTTGACGCTGCGACTGGTATCGCCATCGTCTTGAACGGCGCTGTGCAGGGTGCCGCCGATGATCCGCGCGCTGTCGTCAGCACGACGGCCCTCGTGCACCACGCGGGACGTTGGAGCACGTACCACGAGACGGTGTCGCGTTCGCAGACGACCATCACTGAGCGGACCCTGGCCGTCGGCGACCAACTCGTCGTCCAGCTCGATCCGGTGAGCGGTGGCATGACCACGACGTTTCGCCATCCGACCTCAGGCCTAGCCGTCCACATCGAGGCAGTGCCCCGGACCCGCGTCATCCAGACGGTGGCCCCGATGCCGTTCGGCTCGGGCTGGATCGCGTGGCGAGCGACCCCGCTCCTCAGGTCGAAGGGGTATATGGAGGCGCCCGGACGTCGGATCAGCCTCGACGACGCACTCGCCTACCACGACCACAACTGGGGACGATGGCACTGGGGAGAGGACATTGGCTGGGAGTGGGCGGCATGGCCGAGTGAGCACGGCGCCCTCGTAATGAGCCGGGCGACCGACCGCGCGCACGGCCAAGGTGCCGCGAACGTCACGATCGCGCTTCCCGCCCGGCACGGCTGGCTGAACCGGTCGTACGGGGGTTCGTCTGTGGAGGTCCGCCTAGCAAGCTGGAGACGCGGCTGTTCCCGCCGCCTGCCGGGTGCGATGGCAGCCCTGCATGCAGAACGGTCGAGTCCGCGGCTGCCAGGAACCATCGAGCTACGGGTCGACGACGGATTCGATCGAATGACAGCGCGCTTGCAGGTGGAGGACGCCATCCAATTGATCGTGGCAGATCCCCAGCTTCCCGGTTATTCCTACATCCACGAGATGTTTGGACCGTTCCGCGCCTCAGGGATGCGCGGCGGCGAGCGCTTCGCCTTTCACGGCCGAGGGGTGTTCGAGTATGTCGACTGACGGCCCGGAGTCAGGTCTCAGATTCTGGCTCCCCGAGTTGGTGGCAGCGCTCGATACCGACCACTGCGGCGCCGGCGCCCAGCTCCGTTCCATCCTCACCGGCCGAACGGCGCGCATCGGCCTTGACGACGATATCGTGCTCGTCGAGTCTCTCGCCGAGAGCGAGATGCGCGTTCAGGCAGACGACCCAGGGGTCGCATGCGACGGGTCGGGCTTCACGACCACCGTCGTTGTCCTCGGGTTGCTCGACGCCGACCTCGAAATCGATCAGGCGGTGAGGAGCGGAGGCATCGAGATCCGCTCTCCCATCTCCGACACGCTGTGGATGTATAGGATGATCGAACTACTTCTCGACGCCTCCAGCCGCGTGCCCCAGCTGCGGGAGCTGGCGCGCCAGTTCCGAGACCAAGCCGGCACGACCCACCGGCAGCCCTTTGTTGACTGGCGCACCGGATCCAGTGACGCCGAGAGCGCACTGTTGGGTCAGCTCGGTCTCCTCGCCGAAGCCACGGTCGATCTCCATGCCTGACAGTCGTCCGCGCGACCGGCTCCGGCCTCAGGACCGCTTCTTCCTTGACCAGGAGGCGCCCGGTTCGACGATGAATGTCGGAGCACTCGTCACGGTCGAAGGAACGAACCACGACGCCTTCCTCATCGACCTCACGAAGCTGTTCGCATCGAAGATCCATCTCCTGCCGCGCCTGCGTCAGCGGCTGGCCACAGTACCGCTCGCCGGTGCCTCCGCGGTCTGGGTCGATGACGCAGCCTTCGACCTGAGCGCCCGCATCCGGATGGCGCCGCTCCACCAGGTCCCTAACGGGGCCGCACTGCTGGCGTTCGCCGGTGCGATCGTGTCCGAGCCCTTAGACCGCAGCGGACCCCTCTGGGACGTCGCCGTAATTCCCCGTACCGGCAACGGGCAAAGCGCGGTCGTGCTCCGCTGGCACCACGCTCTCATCGACGGCATGAGCGGCATCGAGATCGGCAAGCTGCTGCTCTCTGCCGATCGAACCTATGCGCCGCCTCCACCTGAGCCATGGACGCCGGACCCCGCTCCGGACGATAACGCGCTGGTGGCTGAGACGCTCGCTCTGCAGGCGGTCGACACGTTCCGTACTGCCGCGCAACGGACGGCGCGGTGGGCCGACCGCGACGAGGATCGTATCTCGACGGGTGCGCTGCTCCAGGGACTCGGCACCTTTGCCGAGCTTGGCACGGCGCCACCGAACCCCTTCCGACCGGCGCGGCCGGGCGCCCGACGATACGCCGCCGCCGCAATACCTGAGGCCGACCTGCAGGGCATCCGGCGCCGGTTCGACGTCAGCCTCGAAGCCGTCATACTCTCCATCGTCGCCGGTGCGACGAGCCGACTGCTGCTGGCCCGGGGCACCGAGCTCGACACACTCCGCGTGTTTATCCCGCGCACGGTGGCCTTCCGTTCGCGCTCTGCCGAGTTGGGGAACCACGCGACCTTCAATGTCGTGGACCTGCCAGTCGGCCCGGTGCCCGAGGCGAATCGGCTGCACGATATCGCACAGAGTCTGGAGCGGGTGCGTCACAGCCATCAGGCCGAGGCCGTTACAGCCATCGCCGACCTCATCGCGTCGGGGCCGTCGCTTCCCGGACCGGTCAACCAGACGCTGGCGCGGTGGTTCGGCGCCCAGAACCTGGTGCACGCCGTGGTCTCGTACATGCGAGGGCCTAGGCGCCCGCTCTACCTCGCCGGACGAGCCCACCTCGGGACATGTCCGATCCTTCCCCGATCGAACGGCGTAGGGCTGCTCTTCGGCGTGGTCAGCCTCGGAGGGACCACCAACTTCGGACTCGTGGCGGATCCGCTGGCCGTCCCCGACCTGGAGTTCCTGGCTGCTGCACTCCGTCACGTCGGCCGGGAGCTGAGGAGCTGACCGACGTGTTCGATCGGACCGACCAGCCGGAGTCCCATCAAGACTCGCGGTTCGTCTGTCGCGAACTTGAAACCGACCGAAGGCGACAACAGCGACCAGGCTTTCAAACACGGCGCGATGGGCGCTTCCTCACCTGCCAGCGTGGGCGCCCGATCTATAGGTGAAGGTTCAACGAATCGCCGGTTTTGCAGACAGCGCAACGCACTCGATGTCGCCCAAGCAGCGTTAGCATGACCGTCACACATCTGGCACCTGAGGCGTTTCACCAATCTGCAACGAGTATTCCGGCACTTCCCACCGCCCGCCGTTGAGCATGTATGGACGATCTACCACCCCCGTTCGGACATGCTCCGGCCGCCCGCCATCACGTCTGCGAACACTGCGCCGACACCTACACCCCAGCCAGATCCGACCAACGCTTCTGCTCAGATCGCTGCCGCCTCCGGCACTGGCGAAGCCGAAAACGGGTCCGCTCGGCAGAAGCAATCGAAGCCGAACACATCACCGGGCTCCTCGCAGAAGTCGACCGATTGCAGCACCAAGTCAGCGAACTTCAGCGCGTCAACGGGACCCTCCGCGAAGCCCTCCGCCGCGCACAGACGCGCCTGATCTCGGGCCCAATTCCGTACGCTAGGTGGAACCGGATGTAGGCGCGTGGCGCGTAAAGGAGCTTGAGATACGGGCGGCATCACCGCTGCGTTTCTGTGGACTCAGCGGGATCGGCGGTTGGTGCTGAGGAACATTGCGACCAGGGCGCTCAGGTCCCCGGTGCCAAGGACGCAGCCGCCGATGGTGTGACCGGCGTTCAGCAGGAGGAAGGACCAGTAGCCAAAGAGGATCGAGATCAGGGCACCGCAAAGGATTCCAAGGACGCCGATCAACTGCTGGCGTCGGGCGAGGTCGTTCGCGTCACGCTGCTCGGCGACCAGCGCTTCGGTGATAACCGCGGCCAGCGCCGGGTCCACCTGCGTCAGGCCCTTCACATCGCGTACGTCGATTGGCATAGGACCACCCTGACGGCAACCTCGTCACCGGCGATGTGGCACGAATGACACGAACGGCACCGTTCCGAACTCGGCTAACCTGGTTCGGTGGAGGACTCCGTCGGCGCTTGGAGCGAGTTCTGCCAGCGCCTCCTGCTGTACCGCGGCCTGATGCAGGACTTGCACAGTGATGGCGCTCGTCGATCGTCCACGGGTGAACCCAGCGCACGGTCCGTGGCACGCCTGGCCCGTTGGGGCGCCGACGGCTGCGCCATATCGCTCCCGCATTTCATCGCCGCCGAGAAGCGTCGGCCGGTCGAGGACCGCGCCATGCTCAATCCGATCCTCGATGTTCGCAACGGCGTGCACGCCGCGTTCCCGCCGAACGTCGCGGTAGCGCTTGTCCGGGCAATCCGGCAGTACGACGAGGACTTCCGTCCAGCCGTAGTCCGCAGCCTGCAAGAGGCAGCGGGCGAGCGAAGTCGTGATGCGATCGCGGATGCGTACCGCTCGGTTTTGGACCGCTTGCCGGAATATTACCCGGCCGGTATGCGGTTGATCGACGTCGCCGCCCTGAGCAGACTTGTGCGTTGGGAGGCGCCTGACCCTGAGGTCGTCTCCGCTCCCGGCCGCTACAGCGGACTTACCTGGCGACACGGGGAGACGTGGACGGAGACCCTTGCGACGCAGCATGGTGACCTCGTCGTGCTGGGCGATCCTGGTTTCGGCAAGTCGACGATCCTTAAGATGCATGCGCTCGCGTTGACAGACGCCGGCCGGAGGCCCGCATACGCACACCTGACTCATTTCGCGGCCCGGTTGTCGCAACGCTTGCGTCCGACGAGGGATGAGGCCCTGGACGCGCTGGTGGCCGCAGTCCTCGACGGTCTGGTCATCGACGGCGATGCGGAGACGTCTGCAGCGCTGAGATCCGACGTCGCGACTGGTCGGAGCGAGGTGCTCCTGGACGGATGGGACGAGGTGACCGACCATGCGGCCAGGAAGGCCGTCGAGCGCGGGCTCCAAACTCTCGCGCTTCCCGGCCGGGTGATCGTAGCCTCGCGGATCACGGGCTACACACCACCACTCGCCGAGGCGGCCGAGTTCGTGATCAGTACGCTCGGAAGGGAGCAGATCACGGCCTTCATCGATCTCTGGCACCGCCACAGTGCCCCCGCCTCATCGCCGAAATCGAGGCTGCTCGCCGCGATGCAGACCTCAAGCGACTTCGCGTCGTTGATGGAGGTTCCGGTCCTGGCGGGGTTCTCGGCACTGATCGCCTCCCATAGCGTGGACATGCCGACGAGACGCGCTCCTCTCTACGCACGAGCGATCGAGCTGCTGCTGAGTCAGGTGTGGAAGAAGGATTCCCCCGCGTACAGCCCGCCGAACGAAGCCGAGCGGATCGAACGGATTGAGGCGGCGAGCTACCTGGCCTGGTCGATGGCGACTGGGGACCGGTCCGCAGAGGAGTCGCAGGATTGGGGCGATGAGGTGACGTGGCGCCTGGCGCGGACCCTGATGCCAGCGAACCTTCGTGCCCACGTGAATCCGCTGTTCACTCAGGATGGTCTCCTCGTTCGTGCTGCTCCGTTGGTCGGCGGACACGCGGCCGGTTCGGACGTTTCTGCGGACGCCGTTTTCATCTGGTTGCACCGAACGATCCAGGAGTACCTCTGCGCGGAGTTCATGTACGCGAAGACGGTGCGGAATCCCGAGAGCGGCATGGTCGACGCGGCGCAGCGTTCGCTGGCTGACACGTGGTTTGTGGTACTCGAGCTCTACGCCGGTATTCTGTCCAGCCGTCATCCGGCCCTCGACGAGGCCTGGCGGGCCCGCTTGTGGACCCTGCACCAACATGCGGACCCCGCCGACCGGTACGGGCTGATGCTGCTCAGCCTGATGGACGAGCTTCCTGGCCGGTCTCCAGTAGATCAAGACGTAGTCGACTTCGCATTCGCCACTGATCACGCGGTCCGCTATCGGCTCGATCTCGAACGCGCAGCGCGAACCCTCCTTGAAACCCCATTGCCAGGCGGGTGGGTGAGCGCGGGCGAGGCTGCCAACCTCCTGGCGATGGACCCCAAACGAGTCCGCGAGATACTGCTCGAGTTCATCGAGACCGACGGCGGTTGGGGCGGTCGCCTGGAGAATGCCAAGGAGCTTGCCAGTCTGGACCTCATTGCAGCACAACGCGTCGTCGTCGAGCATCTAGTGCGTGATCAGCCGTTCTTCCCGGGGTCGGTGCTGCGCGACCTGCCCGATGATCTGACCGCCAGGTTGGTCGAGGGTTACGAGCGGACCCCCTGGCCGAGGCGGATTCGCCTAGCACAGGCATTGGCAGCAACCGGGCGTGCAGACGCCGCGGATCTGATCAAATGTGGTGATCCGACCGACGTCCAGGCATACCTGATCGCTCGCACGGCGACGTACCACTGGCCTGATGACGAACCTCAGCGCATCATGCCGCCCGTCGAACCAGCGCAGCTGCTCGCTCCCGCCGCGCTCGGCGACGCGTGGACACAAGTCATGTTTGCTCAGATCGAGCCGGAGACCGTACTCGCCGGCTGGGATGACGCGACCGACTGGATGCGCATCGGGCTCATCAGGTATCCCGACCATCGCGCAGCAGCTCTGGGTCGGGCGGGGGATAGCGCATCGGACCTCAACCGGCCCGATGCTTGCGCGCCGGTATCCGAACATCTCCGCTTCGGCGTTGCCCTTCTCAGGGTCGAGGCGTCTCCGGATCCGATCTTGGTGCCAGCCCTCCTGAAGTTGATGCAGGGCGCCGCCTCACCGACGTTCCGATGGGCGGACAACAGCGACGGTCCCAATCTGGATTGGGATGATCAAATCCTCATGACTTTGAGGGCCCAGGACCCCCACAGCGTCTTCTCTGCGGCGGTCTCCGGCACCGATCCGGCGATCCGGTTGGCGGTGCTACGCGAACTCGGGTGGCAGGTCCTACGCCCATTCGCGGTCGAACTGACAGAAGATCTGACGATGATCACCACCGAGGAACTGCCGAGTGCGGCGGTGGCGATTGGGAGCCAGCCCGATCTCACTGATACCAAGAAGGCCCTGGCGAACATCCTCCGAGAAGTCGAGCGGTCACCGGATCCTCGTCGGCGCCGCGCACTCTTCGCCATGGCCGATCGGATAGCCGCTCACCACCGGCCGCGCCTGTGGAAATCTCTGACAGACGCTTGGACGACCAGTCTCCCAGACGTCGATGCAAGACATCGGGCGATGGAGGGATGGGCTTAGCATACGCGGGTGCTCGACGCTTACGGCTGAGCGCAGACATGGCCGCCCGCGCATGTTCTGACGCCGCCGTTCGCACCGATGATGTTCAACGCCCGAGCTCGGGGCAGTACGCATCGATCAACGTTCGGGTGAGTTGTTCTCCGCGGGTCGTGAGCGCTGCCAAGTTCTCAGGGCTCATCTTCGCGAAGTTGGTTCGGTAGCTGAACACACGTTGCCGAGGTACCAGGTCCTTCAGCGGGCGAGGCAGCCTTGCATCGTTCATGCCGAGGTAGCTGTACACGATTCCCTTGAGTCGACCTGATTCCGCGAGTTGGTGCACAAGAGCGCGCGTTCCGTCCTGGTTGCGGATGTGTGCGATCTCGAGGCTGCGCTTCATCCGGAACAGCCAGCGGTTCGGAGCACGCGGAGTCGTTCGGCCGCTTCCGGCGTCGATCGCGATCAGATAGTCGAGGTCGTAAACATGGCTCGTGAACGCACTCGAGCGTCCAGGCAACAGCGGGGTGAGACCCAGGTTGTCATAGATTCCGCCGTCCGTCATCAGCATCGTCTTGCGACGCACCGTGCCGTCGGACTGCGTGAACGTGTACGACCTGTTGAGCTGTGGCAGCAAGGCCGGGAACGCGGCCGAGGCCGCCACTGCGTCCGCCACCGGAACGGGTTCGCTGATCACACCGTACGGCGAGCACGAACTCACTTTGCTGCCGAAGCGGACCGCGTTGGCGGTGGAGAGGTCCGTCGCCGAGATGATGACATCCAGCCCTGGCTGTGTGACCTCGGGCATGGTCTTCCTGCCGAAGGATCGGGCGGCCAGGGTGTCGACGAGCGATTCGGTTCTGGTGCTGCGGCGGTTCCGGCCAGGAAGTGCCGCAGCGACTCCACTCGTCAGGTTCGCCGCAGCCCGCCGTGGAGAGAACGCCCTTCGAATCAGTTCGGTCTGTAGACCACGACTCAGTAGCCTGGTGACCGACTCGTCGAACTCGTCGAAGTCGGACGGCCCGTAGGCCCACAGGGCCGACAGCAGACTGCCGCCGCTGATGCCGGACACCACCTCGACGTCCCCAAGGAGGTTGCGGTCGTGCAGAGCGCGCAGTGCCCCGAGCCCGAAAGCTGCTGCCCGAGAGCCACCACCGGAGAATGCCAACCCGATCTTCGGCCGCTGTACGCCACTCATCGGAGCCGCCAGAGTCTTGGCGACCACCATCGCATACGAACGCGCTCCGACGACATGCCGAGAGACGCAGCGCCACTGGAGCGTTCCGTCCGATCAGCACCGCTGTATCCACCACGAAAGTACGATCCAGGTGGCAGATGCTGTAGGTCCTGCCCACCGGCGAAACCAGGATGCCCAGCCGCTACCAGGCTGGCGGAGCGCGGCACGACCCGTGCGAAGATCTCGGGCTCCGATCCAGCGGATCCGTCCCGCCAGTTCGACCAGCGTTCCTCGTTCCCAGCAAAGATCAGCATCAGCGCACGCGTCCGCCTGCCGTCAGGCCGAACGATTGAAGCCATGCCTTGTTCGTCGGTCGGACTCGGATACGCCCGGCCACCTGGATGCGTGTGCCAGTACCCCACGAAGCCACTGACCTTCCCGGTCCGCTTCAGCTCGGAGTCGACACGTTCCTGCGCTCCGTCCACCGCGAACTGGAAATAGCGCTCGGAAAGGTAGCTGTCGGCTCATGCCGCACCTCCCGGTCCCTCGGTGAGGTAGTACGGGTACACCAGGTTCCCGGCGGCGTTGTTCGCCCGGATCCGGTAGTCGACCTTTACGAGCAGGACGTTGCCAGCGTCCTCGGGAGCGGTGACGTCCACGCCCAGCACGTCCACGCGGGGCTCCCATCGGACCAGGGCGGTGCGCACCCGCTCGGCGACCACGCCGTGGAAGGCGACGGTGTTGGGCTGGAACACGAGCTCGTTGACACCACAGCCGAAGTCCGGCCGCATGACCCGCTCCCCCGGCGCCGTGGCGAGGATCAGCCACATGCTCTGGCGCACCTTCTCCTCGTGCGCCGACCACGGCAGACGGCCCGCGACCGGGTCGGGTCGGACCGGGAAGGGCCAGCCGCGGCCGATGAAGGCGGAGTCGTCGGCGAGCTCGGTCATCTCAGCTCCCTGCCAGAACGATGCCGACCGCGACCACCACGCCGGTGATCAGGCCCAGGTCGTCGCAGGTCTGGGCCTGGTCGCCCGCGCGGGCCAGGCCCTTCCCGTTCACCAGCACGGTCGCGCTGCCCTGGACGATCTGCCCGCGGTTGGTCGGTGGGATGACGAAGGTGCCGCCCTGCGGCAGGTGGGGCGGGGTGTTGGACGCCGTACTGCCCACCGTGGCGGCACCGGCTCCACCAATGATCACGTTCGAGCTGACGGACCCGTCGATGATGCCGCTGAACGGGTGCGGTACGACGACGGGCGGCGTCGTGCCAGGCGGCTGGATCAAGTGCGAGTCGAGCGCGGTGACGCGATCACCGGCGCGGGCCGCAGATGCAGGCATCGACCTCCTCCTTCAGTTCAGCTGGATCGTGCTGTCGCTGACCTTGACTTGTCCCTGGCAGTCGAGCGTGAGCTGCTGGTCGGCCTTGATGTTCACGGTGCGTCCGTGCAGGGTGATGTCGCCCTCGGCGGCAGTGACCTCGACGTCACCGGTCTCGGCGCTGACCGTGATCTTCGGGGCAGCGCTGTCGATGACGACCTTCTGCTTGCTCCCGTGGGCGACGATCTCGATCTTCTCCTTACCCTTCGTGTCGTCGAAGGTGATGACGTGCCCGCTCCGCGAGGTGATCGAGCGGATGTCGTTTGCGACCGGGTCCGGGTCCGTCGGCGGCTTGTCGGTCTGGTTCCAGACGCCTCCGAGCACGTACGCAGAGCGCATGTCGCCACGCTCGAAGCAGACCATCACCTCCTCGCCCTTCTCCGGGCGGAACAGCACGCCGCGTCCGCCACCTGCCGAGGGCGTGACGATGCGGCACCAGTCGCTCGGGACATCGCCGAGGTCCGGGAACGTGACCTTCACCCGTCCCAGCCGCTTCGGGTCATCGAGGTCGATGACGACACCCGGGACGACGCCGGGCACCGCGCCTCCGCTCAGGTGTTCCATCTCGTCTCACTCCCCTCGTTCGCGCCGACAGGTAAACGCGGTGGTGTAGCCGCTCGAGCCCAGCGTGTGGGTGCTCGACATCACCTCGTAGCGACCCGAGAACCGCGTCCCCACGCCGGAGATCTCGACCACCGCGCCGGCTCGGAGGTCGGGCAGACCGACCACGGAGCCGCTCGCTGTGACGGTGCCCTGAGCGATCTCGCGGAGGCGGTCTCGCGCCACTTGTTCGGCCTCGGCACGGTTCGCGACGGTCGCGGTGACGACCTCGCCTCGGTCCTTCACCGCCTGCTGCAGCTCGCCGTCGAGCTTGCCCAGGCCGAGATCGGACCGGTCCACTGTGACCTCGATCTTCTTCTTCTGCAGCCGGTCCCAGGCCTGGACCGTCACGGACTCGACCTGCCTGGCTGTCGACAGGATGGGGTCGAACTGGGTGAGAGTGGCGCCGTAGTGCAGTTTGTAGACGACCTGGTCGGTCCCGTCCGTCGGACCGAAGTAGACCCTGGGCCGACCGAGCTTGTCCTGTCCCTCCTCGACGAAGATGTCGTAGTTGTGCCACCGGGCGAGCGTCATCAGGAAGAGGAGGTCGAACTCCTTGTCCTGCAAGAGGTACGGGTACGGGCTCTCATTGCGCGGAGCGGTCCGCAGCGAGACATTCAGGCCGTCTGCGACCTTCTGCGCGATCTGGCTCGCGGTCAGGTTCTCGAACTTCCGCGACTGCTGCTTGCCCCGCAGCCGGTGCAGCACATTGAGTCCGCCGACAACGAGGGTAGGTGCGCCGCCGGCCGGGAACGTCGGCTTCATCGACGTGATCTCGGCCGTGATCATGCGGCGGAGCTTGTTGCCCTGCCCCTGGTAGCCGAGCCACAGCTCGATCTCCTTGCCGGGCATGAACCGGTCACCGTCGCTGTAGGAGAAGGTGTACTTCTCGTCGTCCCAGTTGCTGACCGTGATCTCGACGTGATCGATTTTGGCGAGGTCGTCGCCGTAGCTGACCTGGGTCACGTCGTGCACGACCTGCGCCGGCAGCTCGCCCCCGCGTGAGGTCAGCAGGAAGCCGGGGACGTAGAAGTCGCGCGTCTCCTTGTCGGCGCCCGTCGTGATCGGTACGGCGGTGGTCATGCCGGCACCTGTGTCGGATCCAGCGGCGGCACCGTCAGGCGGAAGCCGGGGGCGGGACGGATCGGGTCGGCCCCGGGGTTCGCGTCGGCGATCACGCGCCACGTGCGGGGGTCGCCGTAGTGGTTGGCCGCGACCGAGGCCAGGGTCTCTCCCCGTCGTACGACGTGGGTGCGCGTGTGGTCGCTGGACTGCAGGTTGAGGTCTTTCAGCTGCTCGGAGAGTCGCCGGTACTCCCGCAGCCCGAGGGAGACCGTGGCACGCAGGGGCACGCCTTCGGGGCTGAAGAAAGTGAACCTCTGCGTGACCGACTCGGCTACTGCTTCGAAGGTCAGGCCCTTGCCCCAGGTGATCTTGAACCGCGGCGCCGCGTGGGTCCTGGGTTGTACGCGGACGAGCTCGTGGAAGGCCTTGGTCAGCTCCGTGACGTCGTCGGGCTCCTGCACGAGGCCGTTCTCGGTGGTGTCGAGGAAGAGATCCAGCGTCAGCTTCTCGCTCTGGCCGCGTACGAACTGCAGCACAGGTGAGTCGAGCCCCGGGATGGCAATCTCGGCGAACGTGGCGGACTTCGCCAGCGCATACTCGGTGGGGTTGAACTGCACGTGGATGAACTGCGGCAGCCCGCGTCCCGAGTCGATGGCGCCCTGGTCGAGGATCTCGATCATCGCCTTCACCAGTGCCACGGCGGCCTCCTCAGTCCGTCCGCAGCGGCGGCAGGGCGCTGCGGTACAGGGCCCCGTCGTCGCCCCGCTCGTGCTCCTTCGGCTGCGGCTCCTTCGCCTGCAGCCGGGCGCCCACCAGGCGGACGATCTCCTCCACCTGCTCTGCAGTGAGATTCCCGACCGGCCCCGCCCGGACGGTGCTCGTCAGGTTCTCGATGCGCACGACCACGGACGGCCGCCCTCCTGCGGCTCACCGGCCGCGCTCCAGACCTTCGTGTACGAGCTCCAGGCTCTCCACCGCGACCTGGCTCTGCGTGGCGTTCAGCTCCGGGCCGGTCCACTTGCTGGGCAGGGCCCTGCTGAACCGCCATTCCGCCTCCACACCACTGCCCGCGGCGTCGAGGACCCGGATCGCCCCGTTGTGGCGCACGGTGGTTCCGGCCAGCAGCGACGCGTACCAGTCCCACAGCACCCGGTCGGCGATCCCGCGCTTCAACCGGATCGGCGTCTGCCTGCCCCGGGCGGGGAACTTGTGCACATGGGTGTTCAGCCCACCCTCGGCGTAGTCCACGAACTCCACCTCGTGCTGCAGGCCGCCGCACTCCGAGAACGCCCCGACCGCGATCCCGTCGACGGTGACCTCGAACCGGAAGCCGAGGAACGGGTCTGTCCGCTGTCCGGTCTCACCCATTGCCCCCACCGCCTCCGGCCGCGGTGACCGCCGTAGGCTCCCGCACGATCCTGAGGACGACGAACTCGGCCGGCGGCGGCGGGTTCAGGTACACCAGGCAGACGAGCCTGCCCGCCAGGACATCCTCCACGGGGTTGTTGCTGGCGTTGCAGACGACGCGGTAGGCCTGCTCGCGGGTGGCGCCGCTGAGCATCCCGCGGCGCCAGACCTCCTCGACGACGCCTGTGACCACCCGGGTGATCTCCGCCTGCAGGCGCCCAGAGTTGGGCTCGAAGACCGTCCAGGCCGCTGCCCGCTCGACGGTGCGCTCGATCATGATCGCCAGGCGCCGGACGTTGAGGTACGTCCATTGGGAGTCGCGGCTGAGCGTGCGCGCGCCCATCACCTGCACCGTCCGGCCGGCCCGGAGCGCGTTGACGCCAGCCTCGTTGAGGTCGCCGTGGTCGAGGTCGTCGAGTGGCGTGGCCGTGTCGACGCCGAGCTCGACCACTTCACCCGCCGGTGGCTTGTGCACGCCGGGACTGGCATCGACCCTGCCACAGATCCCAGCCACGTGGCCGCTCGGCGGCACCTCCACGACCGCGCCTGTGGTCGAGTCCGGGTCCACCACCCGCAGCCACGGGTAGTAGGCGGCGGCGTAGGCAGAGCTCGGCGCCCCTGCCCTCCACTCGAGGGCTCTGGGAACGGTCCCGGGTGGGGCGTCGAGCAGCGCCACCCGGTCGCCCCGGGCCTCGCAGTGGGCGACCACGTCATGTTGGAGGGATGCGGCCTGGTCGTCGCTCAGGTCGAGACGCTCCGGTGCGCGGTCCGCCGGGAGGTCGGCTCGAGCGGCAGGAGCCTCGGGGTGGGCGCAGTCGCGCGGAAGCGGGGTCGGTGTCGTCGACGCCGGGCGTCGTGTGGTCCAGCAGTCGGGGACGCAGACGATCCCGATCTCGTCGATCGCGTCCAGGGCGGCCACGCCCCAGGGGTCCTGGGAGGGCGGGTGGGAGCCGGCGAGGTGCCGGGGCGTTAGGGTTGTCAACCCGTCGGCGCCGCCGGCCAGGCCGAGCTCCGTCGTTCCGGCGTGCTCCGTGGTTCGGGGACGCTCCGATCTCCACGGCCCCGGCGTCCACGCGGCCGTCACCAGCCGGGATCCCGTAGCGGAACCTCCACCCCCTAGCACGGAGACGACGAACCGCCGACCGTTTGGGTCGACGCCGGCGTCGCGCCAGATCTCGAGCACCGCTCCCATTCTCAGCACGAGGGTGAACCGTCCGTGATGCAGCGGGTCAGGCTGGAGCGTCGCCCGGATCCTGTTGCCCCACGTGCCCGGGCTGGTGGCCGTGAGGTGCAGGCGGCCCCCGCTGTCGGGGCCTGTCGTGAGCGGGAGGTCGAGGAACGCGAAACGCGCCCGAGCCGGGTCCGCCGCGCGCACCACCCAGCAGCGGGTCCCGCCGTTGGCGAAGAAGCCCTCAACGGCGTACGGCAGGTTGCCCTGCGCGCGGCCGGTGCCGAACACGCCGATGTATTGCTCGAAGGACTCCACCAGGACCGGCTGGTGCAGCGGGCCCCGCTCGGCGACGCCGACGAAGCCGGTGATGTCGGTGCGGGCGAGGACCGGTTGCTGCGGGGGGGCGTCGAGCCACTCGATCCGTACCCCGGGGGTGCGGTACGAGGAGAGCGGCGCCGGGCGGGCCGGCGTTTCCGGGCCGGTGATCATGCCAGCACGAGATTCTCGACCTGGAGCACGAGCTCCTCGATGGCGACCTCGTTCGTCTTGGCGTTGAACGCCGGCGCGGAGTACTTCGACGGCCATGCGGCGGTGAACTCCCAGCGGAGCGCCTTGTTGTTGCTCTCGTCGTTGAGTTGGATGGCTCCGTCGTGTCGCACGGTCTTGCCGTCCAGCACGGTCTTGCGCCACTGCCACAGCGCGTCGTCCGTGGTGTATCCGCGCTTCAGCGTGATGTCACCGAACTTCTTCAGGCCGGGCAGCTTGCGGACCGTCGGTCCTTCGGCCCCCTCGCGGTAGTCGATCTTGTCGTTCTCGTTGTTGACACCGCTGATCTCCGAGAACCCCCCGACCTGAACGCCATCGATCGTGAGGGTGAAGTTGAAGGCGGTGTACGGGTCGATCCGGGCACCGGTGGTGGCCATAGCTACGCTCCAGTCGTCAGGTCGGGCAGTCAGAGAGGTACGGGAGCCCGGTCACGCGGCCGCCTCCACCGTGAACTGCGAGTAGCGGAAGATGACGAACTCGGCCGGGCGGACGGCCGCGAGCCCGATCAGGCAGATGAGTCGGCCGTTGAGGATGTCGTCCGTCGACATGGTGGAGCGGTCGCAGCGGACGAAGAACGCCTCCTCCGGCGCGGTGCCCATGAGCGCGCCGTCATGCCACACTCGGGTCAGGAACGCGGTGATGCTCTGCCGCACGCGGTCCCAGGTGTACTCGGCGTTCGGCTCGAAGACGACCCACTGCAAGGCCTCGTCGATCGATTCCTCGACGAACATGAAGAGCCGGCGCACGTTGACGTAGGTCCAGCCAGGGTCCTGCGAGATGGTGCGGGCGCCCCAGACCCGCACGCCCAGGCCAGAGGCCCGGAAGTCACGGATGACGTTGATCCTCTCGGGGTTCAAGATGTCGTGCTGTCCCTTGGTGATCGTGTATTCGAGGGGCCCCTCAGTCGGGGTTAGGTTGTCGCTCAGGATGCCCCGCACCTCGTAGTTGGCGGGTGCCTTGTGCACGCCTCGGGTGACGTCGTTGAAGGCGTAGATACCGGCGACGAAACCGCTCGGCGGCACCAGGACCGAGCCGCCGGCCACCGGATCGAGCACCCGGACAAAGGGGTAGTAGATCGCGGCGTAGTCGGACGTCCGGGTGACTTGGATCTTCGTGACGTCGCCATTCCCTCCGGGGACGTCGAGGATGGCCATCCTGTCCCGCAGCGACTCGCACTGCTGCAGCAGCGTCTCGCGGACATGGCCCTGTTCGGTCGCCGGGATGGGCCCGACGATGTCCGGAACCGCCAGGATCGAGATCTGGTCGACGGCCGATAGGGCGAGCAGACCGCGCTGCTGGTTCAGCGGGGCATTCGGATCGCCCTCGTAGTCCAGCGCCTTGATCGCGGCGCCGTCGCTGCCCTTGGTCAGCGGCAGCGTCGTGGGCGCCTGCCCGGGTGCGGGCGCGGGATCGGTCTTGGGCAGCGACGGTGGGTCGTTCGGCTTGGCCCAGCTCAGGTTGACCAGGTGCGACGCGGAGTTCACGGTTGCCAGGGCATAGCGCGGCACCGCCGGATCGATCGCCAGGTCGTCGTACTCCTCGGTGACCGCCGTGGTGGCGCTCGGCGGCAGGTAGGTGACCAGCAGGCGGAATCGAGGCGGCGGCGCGGGCCGACCGGGCGCGGCCGGCTTCGGCGTCTGGCGGGTCGGGAGGAACGCCACCGTCAGGGAGTTGCCCCACGCACCGGTGCCGATGGCGTTCACCACCAGGCTCTGCCCGGCGGCCGCCGTCGCCCGCGACACCGTCGCCATCTGCGCGTTGGCGCCGTTGACCCGGGCCACGAACAGGCGCTGGCCACCGTTGGCAAAGAAGCCCTGGACGGCGAACGGCAGGTAGGAGACCGAGACGGGGATGTGCACGCCGAACCAGCGCACGTACTCCAGCCAAGAGGTCACCAGCAGGGGAGTGTCGGGACCGCGCTCCGTCCGGCCGATGAATCCGGCCGTGCTCGTGCTGACGCCCTCGATAGGCGACACCGTGCTGCGCAGCTCCTCGGTGTACGTCCCGGGAGCGAGGTATTCGGGCATGCGGACTCCTAGACAGGTGTGGTGTCGGGCGGGTCGTAGGTGGTGCTGCTCCGTCGACGTCCCGGGCCGGGCAGCGTGACGTCGAGGACGGTCCCTGAAGCGGGGGGCGAGCCGCCGGGTGGAAGGACGAAGATCCAGTCACCAGTCGCGATCGTCGTCGCGGTCATCCCCGCGTACCGGACCTCTGCCCCTTCGATCGGTTGCCGGTCGGCGGAGCGCAGGGTGCCGCGCATCACCGCAACCGTCCCCGGTACCGGGGCCACCGCCCGGCGCCCGGCCGCGCGGGTCGGCGCGGGAATCGTCGCCTCCTGGAACGGGTAGCGGGGGCCGGGCGTGAGCCTGACCGCGTACGGTGTCGGCCGAACCGCCGGATCCGGCAGCTCGACGTCGGGCAGGTCGACCCGCTCGTAATAGTCGGAATTGACCCGGAGCCGGTAGTGACCCGCGAGGTCCATCCGGCGCACGCGGCGGCGCGCGGCTGCCCCGAATTCCAGCCGGCCCAGGTAGACCCGGAAGCCGTCGGAGGTCGTCCGCAGCACCAGCGTTCCCGGTTCGGCCCAGTCGGTGACGGCCCCCGTGATGCCCAGGACTCGCACCTGCACCTCACCCAGCGGCCGGGGGCGCGTCCCGTCCAGCCCGCGGTCGGCCGCGAACCCGTCGACCAGGTCGAAGACCCGGACCGGCCGCAGGGGCGCGAACTCGTGGCGGGTCACGGGACCGGCTCCAGCGGGGCTAGCTGCGGGTCGTCGTCGGCCAGCACCCGCGCGTCGAACACACGCTCCGCCTGCAGATCGCGATCGCTGTCGATGCGGACGACCCGCACGTCGTAGCAGACCGAGAGACGGTAGGGCTCCCGCAGAGCCTCCCAGATCCGGGTGACCTCCTCCAGTGGGAGCCGGCAGAAGAGCACACGGAGTTCTTCGGTGACCTGGTTCAGCGACTCCTGCACGAAGATCGTCGGATTGTCATGGAGCACCTGCAGTGTCTTGCCGAGCAGTAGCTGGTCGTTCTCCCCACCCCCGGTGAAGGGGGTGATGAGGTAGCTGAGGTCGAGGGGCTGAGGCGCCGCGCGGCGACGGTCGAGCCGATTGTCCAGAGGCGCGGGATCGTTGCGGAGGAACTCATTCTCGGTGATCCGGTACAGCCAGATCGACAGCTTGCGGTTGGGGTTTCGCGCAGTCAGGGTCGGGTTGTCGAAGACGATGGCCTGCTCGTCGCCCACGAGGCCACGCAGCGGGCCCGGGTCGGAGTCATAAGCACTCCACAGCACCCGCCGCAGCGCCCGGCTGGCCGCGTTGACCGTCAGATAGCTGCTCACGACCGCTGCCCTTCTCGGCCGGCAAGCGCCACAGCGTCGCCTAGGGATTCGGGCGACAGATCGCCGAGTTCCTCGCGGGTCGGGCGCAGCCGCCACACGGCCCCGGACCGTCCATCGTCGTACACCGCCACAACGGCTGGCGGGCAGACGTCGACGAAGGGGTCGTCGCCCGGGCGCGTCCCGGGCGAGGACTGCCAGATCACCACGTCCGGACGGTGCAGCAGGGCAAGCGCGAGGGAGTCGCCCGGCACATCAGCCACGATCTGCAGTCCTATCCGGCCGGCGAGGACACTGCGGATCAGGTCGCCGAGGAGGTCGACGCAACCGAGCAGGCCCACCCGCACCGGGCCGGAGCTCTCGACGACCTGCATCCTGGTCACGATCCCGTCACCGGGGCGTCGGGTGGCGCGGGCGAACCCGACGGCGCCGGTGGCGCGTCATGGTTGTCGGGCGGCGTGTCCAGGCGGTTCTGCCAACGCTGCTCCAGCACGGTCACTCGGTCGGTAGTCAGTGCTTCCAGGCTCGCGGTCTTCGCGGTCAGGTCGACCTCCGCCCTAGCCAGGTCGAGCCGCGCCGTGCGCACTGCTTCACGAGCAGCCGCCAACTCGTGCCAGGCGGTCATCAGCATCACCCGGTACTCCTCCGTGGAGAGTTCGTCACCGAGGAGGGTGAGCCGCCGCCCGGCCTCGCTGATCCGGGCATATGCCCCGAAGGTGTTGTTGCCAACTTCGGCAGACCGGACCTGGTCCCGGAGGGAGGCGACCTCGGCCAATTCACCCGTGCGACGGTCCGTCAGGGCGATCAGGTCGTCCCAGACCTTCTGACGGTTGTCCACATCCGCTGCCTTGGCCTCGACCTCGGCGGCGGCATCGTCGTGCGCTGTCTGAGCGGCATCCCTGGCGTTCGCGGCGGTCTCGATATCCGTTTGCAGGCCCTCGACGACGCCCTGGGCGGCCTGAGCATCGTCGCTGAGGATGGCCGTTACGCGGGTCCACAGGTCGTCCAGCGACTCGGCTAGGTCGGACTGTACAGCCGGCAGACCGGCGGCGTCGTACGCGGTAAGGGCAGCTTCTACGGCGTCGAGGTCACCCTGGAGCCCGGCGAAGTCTTCCTGCAGCATGTCCGCCTCGCTGGTCAGCCGGCTGGCCTCTGCCTGATTGGCGTGCAACTTCTCCTAGAGGGCGCTCAGGACCTGGTCCGGTGTCTGCGCCTGCGTGGTCGTCGGGTCGGACATCCCGTTGGAACCTGCTTCCGTCATCGAGCCTCTCCCCTGTCGAACCGGGCCGGGCGCGCCGGACTTTCAGTAAGGCGCGGCGGGCCGGGGCCGGGCAATGGATCATCCAGATCCGGATTCGTCTGGACCGGTCCGGATCCATCGGATCCAGACGCGTCCCAACAAATGGCAGGAGATGATCCTCAGGACGAGCGGCGAGCGATGGCCGAGGCCTCGGAACGGCCCTCGACGCCCAACTTCTCGAGGATGTTGTGCACGTGGTTCTTCACCGTGCAGGGCTGGATGCCGAGATTCTCCGCGATCTGCCGGTTGCTCAAGCCGACGCCGACGAGGTTCAGTATCTCGCGCTCGCGGGTGGTGAGCCGGTCGGTGGGGGCAGCCGGCCGGGTCGCCCCGGCGAGATGAGCCACCCGGCGGAAGAGACCACCGGCCACCTCAGGCGAGCAGATCACCTCGCCGCGCAAGGCGTGCCGTATTACCAGCTGCAGCTGCTCGAGCGAAGCCTCCCGGGGCACGTACCCGCAGACGCCCAGCTCGGCGCATGCCAGGACATCGGCCTCGGTCTCGGCCACGCCGAGTGCCACGACCCGGACCGCGGGCACTGCGTGGGTCAGGCTCCTGATGGTCACCGCTGCGTCCGCGAGCGCCATGTCGAGCAACACCAGGTCTGCGCTCAGGCGGTGGGCGCCGGCGATCCCGCCGGGCCCGTCGCCCGCTGTCGCGACACGGGCCACCTCGGGCAGGGCGCAGAGCACGGTGGCCAGGGACTCGCGGTAGAGTCGGATACCTGTGACAATCACGAGCCGGGCCTCGCCCGGTGCACCGCGACAGTTGACTGAATGCTCCACACCGCCCCCCGGGAACCGCAAACCGAGCGTTTCGATCCTTCCCCGCGGGCTGCCGGGAATTTCGGGGAGATCTCTAAGGTCTTATCGGCGAATATCACCCGGTAAGCTTGCCGCGCGAGCCCACCATTGATCATGCGGCACATTCCGACGCAATCCCAGACTGCTCCCCGTCATCGTTGGCCGCCAGTCTCCACGAGGTCCTTCTTACTTTCCTTCGACTTCTCGATCTGAGCAACGAGGTCATGCAATGGCTTGGCGCCAACCCCGATAACTAAGCCAGTGATCAAAAGATCTGCCCACGCAGATGGATAGTCGGCGCCTGAAGGTGCGATTGCTCTTATCAAGAGAACGTTCAGCACTCCCGCAAGCAAGAACGACAGGCCTACGGCGATTCCCCAAAAGATTATCTTGTTCATCTCGCGACCCTGATCCACGGCAGCCTGTTTTCTTGCGAGCTTCCGAACCGGATCGTCTGCATCTTCACTCCGTGCAGGTGTCGACGCGGAACTTGAGGCTCGCTCCGCCTCCGCGTCCCGCTCGTCCTGCCTCTTCCCTGTGTTTGGGCCGATGAATCGGCTCCAAGGTTCGAGAAAGCGCTCGACGGCGAGCGCTAGGACAGCGAGGGCAGCGAACGGGCTTGAGTTTGCCACCACGTGGAACGACTCGGAGGCGCTGCACCCAGACTTAGTGCGCGCACAGTCCGGAAGGAGGAAGAAGTAGGCAACGATATAGCCGGCAATTGCCACCCCGAGAGCTGTCGCATAGCAGGCCCACCATTTGCCGCGACCAACGCGGCTCTCGGCCGCCCTCACGACCTTGGAACTGCCAGCTTGACGAAGCGCTGGCCGCAGGTTGAGTCGAGGGCCGGCGTCATTCTTGCTCGGCAGCGTCGGAACACTAGCGATAGCCATGACATTCCCCCTACTACCAACTGTGCACCCAAGGTAGTCGTTTGTCCATGCTCCTAATGAGCGAAGACCTCGACAGATAGCATTGCAGCTTTGGTCAGGCCCCCTCACCTTTTCCAAATCAGGCGATCAATTGAGTCAATCAAATGAGTCATTTCGAAAGTTCGTCCACGGCTTCCACCGATAAGGAGCCGCGAAGATCCGGCTAAGCCTCGCGGGTGTGTGACGAGTCGCGCCGGCGATGCACTCCCACGGCGTCCCCCGGACGGCTTCGGGATATGAATGGGTGCTGCCCGGCAGTCTCGCGGCGGTATCGCTAATCAAGGCCGCCTGGGCAGAACACCTACCCCCAGGCATCGGCGCCGCACGGCAACGCAAGTTCGTGCTGCGACTCAACCGAATCGGTATCCACGAGCTCACCTTCGAACTCAGACGACCATGGGAGGACGACGCCGCACCCGCTGCTCGCAAACACGTCGTCGTCGTGCACGTCCATCCAGCATCATGACCGTTACCCAGCCGATCCTCGGCAGCTGGATACCTACCGTGCAACCGTCCAGCAAATCGCCGTACGTCTCCGCTGGCACACCCTGACACGAGCGATCAATCAATTGACTGCCCTAGGCACAGCGTTCAGCGGCGCCGACGGCAACCCCATCTATTACCACGCGTGAGCCGCCGAATGTCTTGCGGTAGGCGCGCTGTGCGACCACAGTGGTGTCAGGAGAGTAGCCGCGGCGAGGGGGAGCATATGCCGACGGTCGCTATTGTGATCGACATCGACGATGACGCACATTACTTCGTGTCATTGCGGGAGTTGGTGGGAACGGAGTACGTCGAACGGACGCGGGGTGTCATTGCCTGTCCGCTACCGCCACCCGAGGGCGGCGCGATGTCGGCTGGTCTGGAAGAATTGTTCCGCGATGCGTTGAGTGGTGCGATGCCCGACGTCACCACTGTGCGCTCGCTCGGTCAGTACCTCTGGAGTTCGGCGGTCGGCCCCGTCGAGAAGAAGTGGGCCGACCTGGTGCCCGAGCGGACCATCCTCGACGTCCGGGCGGCTGCCCTGCAACGGCTGCCATGGGAGGCGTTGCAGCGCAAGATGCAGATCATGTTCCAGGCGCAGCAGACGATGTTCGTACGGGCGCCTGCCGAGGTCGCTGCAATCCCGGCGGTGGACCCGCCGTTGCGGGTCCTCGTACTCATCGGGCGGACCGCCGACAACACCCTGCTGTGGCGAGAAGAATTGCGGGCGTTGGAGGTTCTCGGTGCACAGCGCCCCGAACGCTTTCACGTCGAGGTGCTTGCCGAACCGGACGTGCAGACGCTGAAGGACGAGTGCAAGGATCTGCAGCCGCACGTGCTGCACGTCATCGCGCACGGCGACATCATCGGCGAGACGCGTGGTGTCCGGATCGGCGATACCGCCACCGGCTACTTACTCGATGCCGACATGGTCGTCAACGACCTCGCCTACCGGTTCCCTGTGGTTGTGCTCAACGCGTGCCACACCGGCCAGGCAACTGCGCTCGAGGGTGTAACCGGACTGAGCGAAGCGTTTCGTGGCAATGGAACAACCGCCACGGTTTGCATGCAAGGAGCCATCCGGGGCACAGCCGCCGCGAGCTTCAGCGCGAAGTTCTATAGTTCGCTGCTGCAGGGAAATTCGCTCGATCAAGCCTGTCTCGACGGACGGCTGGGCATCGACAAGGACGGCATCGACCGTTGGTTGCCCCAACTGCTGATGTCTGCCGGTCCCGGTCCCCTGCTCGCACCGCCGCAGGTGGTGATGGGTCCGGATCCGGCCGAGGCGATCGATCGCGCAGCCGAACGACGCCGGCTCGTGTTCGCGCTGGCGCCTATCCTCGAGCCACCTCGGCTCCGCGCCGCGATCGTGTACGGCGAGCCGCAGGCCGGCAAGACCTGGGTCGCCCGCGGTGCCGGATTCTTGCTGCGGGCGGCGGGCGCGAAGGTGCGGTACGTCGACCTCAAGGCCTCGAGCCCGCTGCGCTGGGAGAACGTACTTCGCGCGATCCGCGACCCGGCATCCGACGACGCACCACCGACCGAGCTTCTCCCTGCCGAGCTGTTCCGCGAGTTCACCGCCGCACTGAATTCGGTTCGGCAAGGGCTGCCACCGCAGTCCCAGGCTGCTGATCTCCCTCCGGGACCGGTAATCGACGACTTCGGCCGGATCGAACCGGTCAGCGAGCGGACACCCGACCACATCCCTGTGTTGTTCGACCTGTTCCGGCAGGCGTTGTCTGCCACCGCCGCGGATCGAGGACTCTTCCTCGTGCTCGACCACCTCGACCATGTCGATCCGGACGAACTCGCCAGACACCTGGTTCCCCGGCTGTTGCAGCCGATCGCGCTGGGCGAGGTCCCGAACGTGTCCGTGGTACTCGTGGCGGGCGCGTCGGCGCTCGAACCACTGCGCGGTCTGCCGGCCGAGAGGGTGCGAATCGAGCTGCCGACAGCGGAGCAGTTCAAACGGTTCGCCGCCGTCTACGCCGATGTCCGGTCCGCCACGTCCGGCTGCAGCCCGGCGATGCTGGAGCAGTATCACTCGTGGGTCGACGCCACCAAGATCGACGGGACGTGGAAGCTGGCGACACTACACAGGCTGTACAGCGCCAGCGCCGGAATGGTGTCCTGACATGGTGAGCTCGCCCAACGAAGCGATTCTCGAGCGGTTGCGGGCCGGCGAGGACCCGGGCCTAGTCCTTGCCTCCCTCGAGCCGGCCGGCGTACGAACGGCGTTGCGCTTCGTGGCTCCGTTGCGATGGGTAACCGAGCCCGTCTGGTCCGGCGCGATTCAGCACCGGGCACCGGAGACCGCCTTGGAGGAACTCCGCGCACGCGGACTCCTCCAGCAGTTGCCGAGGGAGCCGGGACGCTTCGTCCTCGCCGATGACACGAGGGCGACGTACCTGAGCGAGTGGGACGCCGACGAGCTCGCGACGTACAGCGCGGAACTGACGAAGCTCTTCGACACAGACGACCGGGAGCGGCTCTACCATCTGATGCTGGCAAACCTCGACGCGGCCGTCGCCCTATTCGAAGAGCTGTTCTCCATGGCCGACGAACGATTCGACCTGACCACAGCGCGCGAGCTGCTCGACTTCTTCGAACGACCCGACCGGCGCCACGTCGTCGACGCCCCGCTCGCGGACCGGTTGGCCGAACTCCGATCCCGCGTGGACACTCGGGCGGCCTGGTCGATGGACTACTACCGGTCAGTCGGCTTCCTGGATCGTCCGGAGTACACGGATCAGCTGGAACAATTGCTCGCAGGCGACGGATTCCGTGCCCTGCAGCTGGTCGCAATGGGCGGTATGGGCAAAACCATGCTGCTGCGCTCGTTCATCGCGCGGCGCTGCGTTCCGAACCGCATACCGGTGGCCCGGATCGATTTCGACGATGTCGACCCGATGATCGCGACGAGGTATCCATGGCTGCTGCAAATCGCGCTCGCCCATCAACTCAACGGACAGGTACCCAGTAAACCCTTCGAGGCGTTGCTCGGCGAGCGCCGCCGATTGATACCAGCGCTGTTCCGAGGCCGCGAGACATCCGCAGCGTTGCTCGAGTTGGCGTCGATGGGCACCACCGATGCACTCGCCGAAGAGGTGAACGCCCGGTACGAAGAAGGTCTGACCCGACTGGTTGAAGCTGCTCGACCGGCGGTGCTCGTCATCGACACACTCGAGGTGGCACTGCTGCGCACCGACCTGCGGATCGACGGTGTGATCTCGACGTTGTTCCGAACCCTCCAGCGCCCCGAAGTCCGGCTGGTGCTCGCCGCTCGCTACGACGTACTCAGGCGCGTGGACCGAGCCGTTGCCGACCCGGCTACGGACATGCGAACCCTGCAACTGGAGAACTTCACCGACAGCGAGGCTCGCGACTACCTTGGCACAGTCCGCGGCATCGATCAGCCCGGGATGGTCGACGCCGTGCTGGCCAAAGGCGATCTCATGCCGTTCACACTGGCACTGTACGGCGACCTCGTCCGACAGGATCCGAACATCACACCGGCCGACATCGCGGCATTCGATGATCCCCAGCAACTCTATCTGATCGAGCGGGTGCTGGAGCGGATCGACGATCCGGCAGTGCTATACGCCCTACGCTACGGCGTCGTCGCGCGGCGTCTCGACCGGCAGTTCGTCGACCAGGTTCTGCTGCCCTACATCGCCGCGGCGCTGCGTCGCCAGCCATTGGGCGACGACCCCCACCTCGATCCGCACGACCGAATGCGGGCCCGGTTCGTCATCGATGAGGTCAGCGAGATCACCGCGGACGACCTGTGGCGGCGGCTGACGTCCTACGCATCGAACCAATCCTGGGTGTCCTTCGTGCAAGACCCGAACGACGCCGCCGGCGAGTACCTGAGCTTCCATCCGAATGTGCGCGAACCGATGCGCCTCGTCATGGAGCAGCAAGACGTGTTGCGGATGCTGCATGACAGCTCGTGCCAGTACTTCCAGTCGCTGATGCGGGCGCAGCCCTACAGAGTGGTGCAGTGGGCCGAGGAGGCCGCGTATCACCTTTTCCACGCCCGCGGACCGGCCGGCGCCGACGACTGGCAGGATCTACTCACAGAGGTCGATCAGCTCGCCGGCACGACCGCGCGGGGAGACGTAGCCGCAGCGCTGACGGCCGACGACGACCTCATCGCGCTGAGCGGGCAGCAGCCACGTCGATGGTTCAGCGAAGAGCCGCTGATGTCTCTCGACACCCTGGCTGCTGCTCACCTCGACGTCGCGTTGGCACGACTGGCCGAGCCGGCCATGTTCTCTGGACTCAGCTGGGACCAGGTCGATCATCGGTTGTCGGCGATCGAGGCGATGGAGAAACAGGCCGACCGCCCGCTCGTCGACGGGGAGCGCAAGTCCGCGGTCTGGACAGCGTTGCGCGCGCATCGCGGTGACCTGTCCGCCCGCACTAACGCGCTCGAACGCCTCGCGCAGTCGGACGATCTGGACGTGCTCAGCGCCCTGTCCGGCGTTGCGCTGTCAGCTGCCGGCCAACTCGGTCTGTCGGCGCTGCGCCGGCTGGCGGCCCGGAAAATGCAGTCGCCTCAGGTCCAGGCCTCGATCCAGACTCTGCTGGCCACTTTGTTCCTCGCCGCGGGCGACACCATCTCCGCCGAACAGCAGGCTCGACTCGCCAGCGCCGTCGTGGGAGACGACGACCTCGTCGACTTCCAGGTCTGGCTTTCACTGAACCGTTGTATGCCGCTCGCGGCCGCTCGGCTGCTTGCCCGTCAGCCCGCCACGCCGTCGGTGGTGGCCCGTCAGGGTCGAGCCGCGTTGCTCGCTTGCCGGCCGGATCTCGCGCTCGATGCCGTGGGCCGGCTAGCCGTGCACGAGTCGACAGCCGGGAGCGGCACCGTGCTACGTGAGGCCGCGGCACTTGCGGTCGTTGCCGAACTGGAGGGACGGGTCGCCGCAATCTGGGGTGATGCCAACGCGGCAGTCAGCTACCTCGACAGCGCGGCATCTCAATGGCGTGACGCTGGGGACTTGTTGCGCGAGGCCGACGCTCGTGCGACCAGCGCGAAGGTTCTGCTCGACGCCGGTCGCGTGGTCGAAGCGGAACGGCACATCGACGCGGCCGGCCGGGTCGATGTGCCACGCGACCACGACCAATGGATCCGCGTCCAGCTGCTCCGGTCCCGTTGGCTGCACCGGCGCGGCTATGAGGCGGACGCTCGCGGCCTGCTCAACGCCATGGCCGCTGAGCTCGAGGCCCTTCCGCGAGGACCATCCGCACTGGCTCAGGTCGCCGTCCAGGGCCTCGCGCTGAACACCGCCGAAAGCTGGCAGATGTACCTGCCGCTACTGACTCGCGCGGTCGAGGCCTTCCGGCCGACGGATGCAGTACTGCACGCACTGGACGGCCTCGAGCACTGTCGTCCCGTCCTGCCGCCACACCCGGCCCCAGAGACCGGACCGTTACTCGACCTCATCCAGAACACACCAGCGCGTCGCGACGTCACCCCGGAGGATCAGATCGTACGGTCATTGCGACTCGCCGAGCTGGCAAGGGTCCTCGATGAACCGAACGGCGTCGACGAGTGGCTGACCGCGGCGGCATCGATCAAGGTCGCGCCCGGCTCAGTGGCTTCGCTCCGCGTCCTCGAGGCAGCAGCCCGGGCCCAACATGTGGTGCCTGGTCTGGAGAGGATCGCGGCGACCTTCACCGATCGCCACGGCCGGAGTCCAGAGGTGGCACTCGACGCACTGATCTCCTGGGCACGAGCGGCTGGCGACATCCAGCAATGGGCGCCACATCTGGACAGCATGGTCGGACTTCTGGAACGCACCAGCGCTCCGTCGCGCCGCAACGCCGAGGTCCTGCTGCTGCAGGCAGCGGCGGCAGAACATTACCTCATCGACGGCGACCCCGCCGAGCTGCTGCGGCTGGCTGCACAGATGTACCAGTCGCTCGGCGACGACATCGCGGCACAGGAGATCATCACCGCCCAGGAGGAACACCTGCCCCTGGCCGGCACCGCGGCTCCAAGCTGGGGTCCGGACCTCGATGTGATCGATATCGACACGTATCAGGACGCCCAGAGACAAATGATCCTCGACGGCCGAATCACGGGATGGAAAGGATCGACCCCAGGTACTGGGCGGAAGTGGGAACCCGGCAGCCCATGGTCACTCCCCGACCCCTCGTCATTGGTCGACATGCTCAGCGATCCGCTGAGACCGTTCGTCGAGGTTGGCTCGGACGCACGGATGCGGATCGCATCACCGCAACTTGCCGAGTTGCCGTGGGAGGCCGGATGGCCAGGCGAGTCGGCGCAGGTGCTTTTCCGCGCGTCCCGCGACGGCGGCACGCGGAGAGTCATGCGGCTCCAGCGCGCGCTGGTCCACGCCGGGCATCACCTTGTAGTCGACGGCGTGATCGGTCCGCAGACCACTCAAGCGATCGACCAGTATCAGGCCGTGCGGGCGCTCGACTCCCCGCTTTCGATCGAACCGGTGCTCCGGGCCGAGGACTCGAGCCGACTGAGCGCGCTGATCCTGCAGCTCAGCCATGGGGTCAAGCTGAGCCAAGGCAAGCGACCCTGGACACGCGAAACGTGGATCGACTACGAGCCCTTCTTCGACACCACCGTGATCGATGACCCGACCAGCCGGGACGTGGCCGCGCTGCAATCTCCGTGCTCGGTGGTGCACATCCAAGCCACACTGGAGGTGCGTGGCCTGGACGTCTGCCTTTCGTTCGACAGCGGCCAGTCGCTTCGGCACTCCAACGAATACGGTCTCGACGTGCTGAGCGTCACGGCGCTCGACGATCTGCTGGGACGGTTGACGTCCGGCCTCGGGCCGGTGGTCATCCTCGAGGCGGTTGCGCCGAGCAGCCCGATCGAGATCGTTCGCCAGGTGCTTCTGCGAAACCTCTTCGCCTCCGAGCTGTTCGACCTCGGCTACGCCAACGCCGTACTCGCGATCGGGCCGGTGCGCCCCGGCGCCGAGGGTCAGCTGCGGCAGCTGATCCCGGCGGCACTAGCCGGACAGATCGCCGGTCTCGAAGATGTCGGCGACCTGTACCGAACACTCCGGCCGTCCTCGCGGGACCAGATCCTGCGCGAATCCCTCGCGGTGCCGGCGCTCTTCGTCGAGGACCCTGGTGCGGTGCGGTTCCAGTGAGTACGCTCGCCGAACGCCGGAAGGCTGAACTTGCGGCGAAATCACAACTGCTGCGCGACGAGCTGGCCTTCTGGCAGGGCCTCGCCGGGGAAGAAGGCGTACTGAGAAAACACCACACCCAACTGCTTCGCCTACGCCACATGCTCGACGCCGCCCTTGACCAGCTCGACACCGATGGCGCTTGGAAATTCACAACTGAGCAGTTGCTGGGGCTGCATCACGTTTGGGACTTCTTCCGCTCGAAGCTGGCTCTGCGGCTGGTGGAAAAATTCCAGCCACCGTTGATCGCAGCGGACGAGCTGGCCTGGTCCTGCGTCCGACCGTTGTACGACGCCGCGATCGCCGCGGACACCCGATCCGCGGACGACCTCCGCGAGCCACCGCTGGCATATTTCGACAGCAGCGGCTCGCCGTTCGCGCAGGGACGCAGGCAGGCCTACCGGAACCTGCTTCCTGCAAGACGCCTCAGCGACATCCCCGCGCAAGTGGTGAACCACCTCCCGGTACCGGTGATCGGAGTTCCATGGCACCAGCAAGCCCATCTGCCGGAGACCGCGGTGATCGCACACGAGGCGGCGCACCTCGTGGACGATGACCTCGACCTCGTCACTGCTCTCACGCCGGCGCTTGCGGCCAGCGTCTCGGACCAGTGGCTGCTGTGGCTCCCCGAGGTTCTTGCTGATGTCCTCGCCACCCTCTGGCTCGGCCCGTCCTACGGGCAGGCATTGTCGGACCTGATCGAGGCGTCTCCGGCGGACGCACCGGCCTATCCGCCGCCGACCGTACGGATGCAGCTCGTCGATGCGACCATCCCGCTGCTCGGTGCGTGCGCGCAGCCCGCAGAAGGCGACGTCAGCACGGTGGCCAACATCATCGCCTGCACTCCGCTACCGGTCATCGGCAACGTGCGGCTACGCGACATCGCCGTCTTCACAGCCGCGAAGCAGGCCCAGGTGCGAGTGGCTGCGGATCAGCTCCGCGGATCGATCGCGCTCACTAGCCGCGACCCACGCGTGCTGATCGCAGCCGGTGTCGTCGCCTTCGGCGAAAAGCCGGACGAGTTCGTCAGCGGCGGTCAAGCAGCCCTTGTGTTCGAACGCATCGTGGCCGTCCGCGATGCCCTACAGCGCGCCGAACCAGGTACCGCGGACCACGCCGCCAGACCAAAGGATCGCCAAGTGGGCATGGACCTCATCGAGCTACTCGGTCAGGAACGCAACGACACCGCGGGGTCGCCGAGCACCACATAGTTCTGCACGTCGGTTCGTTCCATCCACAGCGTGAGCAACCTGCGCCTCTCGTTGGCATCACCATCGACTGACCTCAGGCTGCGTGCGAGCGTGGTCGACAAGATCGCGTACGCCTCGTTGAACGTCCGCATCGAGTGTCCCACCGGGACACCGCTGACCAGTTGCCCGAACACGTCCTTGAACCGACCCAGCTGGCTTCCACCGGCACTCGTGATCGAATACCCCCAAGCTCGCTCGACGTGGCCGATCACCGCGAGCGCACCGCCATCGGGATGTGCCAGCAGTCGTTGCGGCAAGCAAGCAACGAACGGTTCCGTGGCGATCTGTGGCGCCACCGAACCGTAGCGTGGGAAGTCGTCGAGTTGCGGCGTACCAGCCCCGTAGCAGGCAAACAGAAACGCGATCAGGCCGTGCACCTTCGCGTCTGCGACATCAGTTCCTGCCAGGGTTACAGAAGGTCCGACTGGACCGCCGGTCCAGTCCTGACACACCAGAGCGCCATGTTGGGAACGCTGATCCGGGCTGTCGGCCGGGAGACCGCCGAGCCCGTGGCTGGCGGTGACGAGCAAGCCCGGCCGCCCGGCCCCTGCGTCGTGACCGGCGAGCAGATCAAGTAGTGCCTGCCTTGTCGCGCCATCTCCGACGACTCCGATCGACCGGTATCCGAAACGCTCGGCGAGTCCTTCCGACTCGTCCCCAGGCAGCAGCGGCTGCAGCAACTGATCCGCGCTGAGTTTGGTCGCCCGATCCCAAGCGTGTCTGGTTCCCCAATACGCCGCAACCCGATCACGCGCCGGATCGCCCGCTTCGGCGGCAACCACACTCTCGGCGTACCGCTGGTACTCCTCGGGCGTATCGAACGCCACGCGGCCGACGGCGTACTCGATGTCCAGAAGGTATTGGAACTCGAACGGGATCTGTGCGGGCGAGCCGACCAGGAGGACGTAGTACCCGACCCGGCTCGGGTCGATGGTGCCGGGATTGACGGCGTGGCGGGCCAACCATCCGATCAGGTCTTCGCCCGGGAAATACTCGTGCTGATGCAGGTTGACCGCATCCACCTGGCTTGCACGGTGGGCCACGAGCGGCTCCAGCGCGGCCCGTACCTCGGCCTGTTCGCTGTGTGCGAAGACGACACTCCAGCCGGCCTGAGCGACCTCGGTCGGTATGACATCCCACGGCAGCGCCGCCGCCGCTCCGACGCCCACCTGCTCCGGGCCGGTACCAATCGCCGACTTCGCGATCAGGTCGGTGAGCTCCTCCTCGGAGATCTCGATGAGTGGCCGCCCCGTGCGCGCATCAATCCCGTTGCAGACAATCATTTCGCCCCCCGAACCCCCTGTGAAGTCTGTACCATGATTGCGGGGAATTGCCGTTCTGGCGAGGGGGAAACGGATATGGGGGAGAACGTACGCGTTGAGCCCGGGGATGTGTTGCTGTTTCATGGCAACAGCTTTCTCTCCTGGGCGATCCGGCTGTTCGACAACACTGACGTGAACCATGCCGCGCTGGCTCTGGACGAGACAACGCTGGCTGAGGCTGCGGCACGTGGACTCCGGCGAGCACCGCTGGCCGCCGCTGTCGCAACAAACGATTACATGACGGTACGGCGGTACCCGAACGCCGACCTTGCATCGGTGATCGGAACCGCAGGCGGATGGGTGGACCGACGATCGCCGTATGCCTATCAGCAGATCGTCCTTCTGGGTCTGCTCGCGGCGACGCGCGCAATTCCAGTCGGCGGGTTCGGCCGCAGGATGCTGCGGTCCATCCTGGACCACGCGGCGGCCGCGCTGAACGCCTTCGTCGACGTGGACGGTCATCGCAGCATGATCTGCTCGGAGTTCGTTTACCGGTCCTTTTCTGAAGCCCCCTCCGACCCGAGGGAGCGGTTCCGACTGCTCATCAAGTCCGGCGATATCGCTTTCGACGGCACGGAAAACTCGCTGGCCGAGTGGGGCGCCGACCAGCCCGACGAGCGGTACGAGACCGCGCTGAACCAGCCGGTAAGTTTCGGCGTACCCACCGTTCCACCAGAAGACGCCGACATGGTGGCCGAAGCGGAACTTGCTCCGCTGATCGTTGCCTGGGCCGAGGAGAACGGTCTCGCGGACGATGACATGCCACCGGCGCCGCCACCCTCGTTCGACCTCGGTGCAGATCCCACTGACGAGGAACTGCTGGCGTCCCTGGTCGAGTTCAGCACCGCGTTCGCAGGTGATTCCGACCAGACCTCCTTCGGAGTGGGTACTGCAATCGGCATCGCAGCGGCTCGCGGCGCTGTCCGCGGCCTCCTCCGCCCAGCCATCGAGGCCAACTTCGTCACCCCAGGAGACCTACTCAAATCCCCGACCCTCATCGACGTCGGTCGAATGAGTCACTGAACTGTGTGAGTCGATCCCAGCTCTTGGACCGATGACACCAAATAGATTGTCTTCGTCGCCGACTGTCTAGCTTTCGCGCTGGGAGTCAAGGGTGCGTGTGGGCAGGCGTGAGTGCCGTCCGGCGTCTTGGCGGTTCGGACGGGGTCTGGTGCGTGATGAAG
>NZ_JBFAHB010000086.1:0-36358 GCF_040653975.1 Kribbella sp. NPDC050820 | reverse complement strand
GGCGCGCCGAAGGCGCGCCCTTGATCCATAAGAGGTCAATCCGGCAACAGAGCCGCGATTCGGGGATGAGTCAGTCAGGGCACGAAAGACGGCGTGTCGACCAGCCGGCATGTTCGAGGGGAGGATTGGTCGCATGACACTGCTGCGCCCAAGGACAGCGCGCGCGATCGCCACATATCCGGACGCGCCGGTGCGCTATCACCGACCATTTCTGCGCACGGTCGCCGGAGCCTTCCTCGTGGGCGAGTCGGTACTCAGCATCCTGCTTACGTACTTTCCCGAGGGCAAGGGCGATGACCTAACTGGCGGCGATTGGTCGTTTCAGATCCTCTTCCTCGTCCTGCTGGGCGGGCTGTACCTCTATGCCGCGTCCTCGCTTGTCGTGACGCGGACACATGTCGTCGTCCGCAACCCGTTCCGGACAGCGGCGATCCCCTTGGGGCAGGTCGAGGCAGCAGTCAGCGGAAGTAACCTCCGGATCAAGACTGCGAGCCGGAGCTTCATCGCCGCCGGGGTCGAGGCTGCTAACGCCCAGGCCTTCAGCGACAACTTCGGTACGCAGGGCGATCTCGCGAAGCTCATCAACCGTGTCGCCGCGGAGGTTCGGGCACGAGGCGTTGTTGACGACACGGAACCTGCGCGCTACCGCTTCGCATTGCCCGATCCGCTGTTCCTGGCGTTCGCAGCAATCCACGTCGTCGGCGCGGTGGTGTTGATACTCAATGATGGGCCATTGAGGCTCCAGCAGTAGCAGGTTCGATCGTCAGATGCTCGCCTCGTTGAGCACCGGCCAGAGTGCGCGTTCGAAGGCCTCGAAACGGCCCTGACGGGCCGGCAGCGTCTGGGGCCGTTCGGTCAGTGCTTGACCTGTCTTCCGGCCACGCCAGTCGGTTGCTGGGCGTTGGAAGAGGGCGCCGGAGGGGTAGTCGGCCAGGTCGAGGGTGCGGACGTGTTTGAAGCCGCGGTTCTCGTAGTAGCGGTGGAGGCCGATGTTGTCGGTCCACACATCGATGCGGACCCAGCGGTTGCCGAGCTGGCCGGCGCGGTCGCATGCCCAATCGATCGCGTCATCACAAGACCGGCGTACTTGCGGCGCACGATCAGCCGGTGCAAATACATCGCGGGTTCGGCCTGCTCGTCGGGCGTCCAGAGCTGGGGGTCCGAGAAGGAATCGAGCGCGACCGTGGCGGCGGTGCTGCCGTCGTCGGTGCGAATCATCCAGGTCTCGCCGGCGCGGATGCTGGTGAGGATGCGCTCGGACTGGGCCTCGGGGTTCGGCCATGCGACTGCCCACTGGTTGATGCCGCGCTTGGCGAGCCACTGGCTGGCCTCGGTCCGCATGGCGAGGATGACCGGTAGGTCTTCGATGGTGGCCTGTTCGACGATCATGACGCCGCGCCGCCGTTCTCGCCGGTGTACGCGTGGAGGTCGCCGATTTCGTACACGACGCGGTTGCGGTCGCCGGCGAAGATCGTGAGCGTCAGGCGTAGGGGTCGCTTGTCGCTGTACGTCGTCCGCACGTAGACCAGGACCGGGGTCCCCGCGTTGAGGCCGAGCTTGCGGGCCTCGTCTGGTCGGGGCATCCGTGTGGTCAGCTCGTCGACGTACCCGCCGCGGAACGTGAACCGTCACTTCGATGCCCTGTGCGCCAAGTCCGGCGTACGGCGAATCCGGTTCCACGACCTGCGGCACTCGTGTGCGTCATTGCTGTGGAGTCAGGGTGTCCCGCTTGAGCAGATTCAGGACATTCTCGGGCACGCTGACCCCCGCACCACGAAGGTCATCTACGTCGATGTGGCCGAGGAGTTGCAGCGGGACGCCGTGGACCGGCTCGGGTTCCTGTTCGAGGAGCCGGAGGAATGACGTTGGGGTCAATCGCGGGGGTCAAGAGGGCGGCGAGCACCACAGCCGCGCTATGTGCCGTTCACTCCAACAACACAAAAGCCCAGGTCAGAGAATGTCTGCCTGGGCCTTCACGAAGCGCGCTCGGAGGGATTCGAACCCCCAACCTTCTGATCCGTAGAGACGTGCATGTCGTAAAAGGCAGGCAACTGCAGCGTACTTCAGTGTCTTTGACTCCGGTCGCCGTGGACTCCAGCATCCGCTAGTAGACGTGAGTTCGTGCCCAAAACCATGCCCACGCGTCGGGGTTCGCGACGATGTTCTCGACGCGCAGCCTTGGCGCTCGGCGCGTGCGGGGTTCCAACGCTGATGTGGTTGCCGAAGTGGCCGGCGAGGGCTACTCGACCATCGTTCGCCTCACATCCACGCAGGACATTCCAACGACTGCGGAGCTGATCCATGGTGCGATTGGTGCCGGAGGTCGAGTGGTAGCGCGTGCCGAGGCAATGCGGGAAGGGGCGTGCTGGCGGCAACCGCGCGGGAAGCCGTGAGGTCAGGCACACGCTGAGCAACTGCGGACAGGCCGATATCCCGCTAGGGTGACTACCCCATGACCCCATGGAGGGAGGGGTCGTGGTCTGTGAGGCGGGCGTCGGGGTAGGAAGGGTGAACAGGGGGTGCCACATGGCTTCTACAAGCCGCGACCGGATCCGTGTTATCTAGACCAACTGGAGTGCCTAGGTGCCTTCAACGGCGAGAAGCGCTGGCGCTCCAAAGACGGGCGCCTGTATACGTGGGATCCCCTACACGGCGAGATTGAAGTTTTCAACTCGCGTGGGCGCCATATCGGCGTACTGGACGCAGTCACCGGTACCATGATAAAGGAGCCGCGCAAAGGGAGGAGGATCGATGTCTGAGACAGCCGCGTTCGTTGACGCTGTTCTAGAGGGTCGTGCCCTGCCACAGGACATCGACGACTACATCGATAGCTGGCATGACACTCCAGGTGCGCCCGATTCAGTTTCTGAGTTCCTCGGGCTGACGACCGATGAGTACGGCCTGTGGGTCGAGCGTCCAGAGTCGCTCCGATTCGTGTTCGCTGCCCGGAAGCATCGTCGCTCGGTGGCGGAAATCAGGGACGTCGCCACTGCGGCTGCGGCGGCCGCCCGGGCAGAGAACGACGACGAAGCGAAGAAGTTGCTCGCGTGGCTACAGCAAACCGGACGGTATGAGCCCAATAACCGCAGTTGAACGGCTCGCTGACACGCTCGTTGAGCGACTCGACCTGCATCCGCCTGTGGACATCCTGAAGCTTGCCCAGGAGTTTGCGGATGTTGAAGAGCTGGAATGGTCATACAACTGCGACGGTCTCGCAGTCGAACTGAACTCGAAGCGGCCAAAGATCTTTCTCAGGCAGCAGAGTCCGATGTACCGGAAGCGCTTTACCGCAGCACACGAGTATGGCCATATTCGGATATCATGGCACGTCGATATCGTCCAATGCCACCAGGACCCCACCGCGCCATCCGCTGTGGCACCAGAAGGTAGCGAACGCGACCTTGGCCGCACGCTCGCGGAGCGGCAAGAGTGGGAGGCCAACCGCTTTGCGTCGAGGCTCCTCGTCCCGCATAGGTTTCTGCAGGCCATCACAAGTTCCTACCGCGAGGTGCCTGCGTTGCTGGCGGAGTTGGCTACTGCTGATGTCTCGGCATCTGCAGGCATCATCGCGTTGGCTAGGAATCTGCCGCCTGGATACGTCTTCCACGTTCCTGGCCTGCGATGGCCTTTCGTCAGCAGTCGCGGCACTCGTGAATACGTACACGCGGATGAATTCGGTTCTTGGAACTTAGCAACGCTGGATAGGCGATCCCGCTCGAAGGGCACCGTGATCCATCAGGGCCAGCCGATCGATTGGTGGCAGACGGCCCAGGTTCTCACTGGGACTGCGCCACCAGATGACAAACGCGCTGCCGCTGAGGTTCTCCGGGCCGCGATCGGATCGGTCTATCCAACCGACCGAGCTGCCTCGATGGCAGCCAAGATCAGTGGGAAGACCGCTGGCCTGCTCTCACAGGCTCCCGATTTGAACCGCGCCGACGACATACTCACGTTGCTGAGATACCGGCTCGCCGACGATGTCGAGTGCGCCGATCTCTTCGGCACTGCCGACTTTGACCTCTACCTGGTGAAGAGGGCGATCCAGTACGCCGACAAGCGGCGCAGCCGGCGCGACTAACCCGCGCTGTGGCGGCGAAGCGCGTCCGTGCCCCAGGTGCGACGTGCACCGGGCACGCTAGTTCTCACTTCGAGTCCACCCACTGGTCACGGCCACGAATAGGACCGTGGCCTAGGAAATTGTCGGCGGCCGGTGAGATCGTGTTGTGGTATGAAGCTCATGGGCCGTGACTTGGACCGAATCCGCCGGGAGCACCTGCGCGGTGTGAAGGTCGTGCAGTTCGCCGAGCTGTGGGTTGAGGCGGAGCGCCGGCACGACGCGTTGCGGTCCGAGAGTGGGGTCGATTGGTACCTGGCCGGCGTGCTGGCTGCTTGCCGGTGGCTCGCGAACGCTGGGATCACGTACGAGTTTCCGATCGATGGGCGCCACGGTGAGCTGGCCAGGGCGCCGCTGAGCCGAAGGTTCGACTTGGCGATCGAGGAACTGATCGAGGAAGAGACGCTGTTGGCGGAGCGACTGGTTGGCCGGTGGGAGTGGCCGGGACGGCCGGGCTACGTCGAGGGTGTGTTTGTGACGTTGGCCTGGGTGTGGCGGCGGTCGGGGGTGCCGCCGATCGAGGTGAAGGCATCGCGGGCGAGCTGACCCGGTGAGTGGTGGCTCTGCCACCTGGTCACAAGCGCTGCAGCAACCTGCAAACGACTGTTCGAATCCCGGCGCCGCAACTACGCTGCAGAGAATGAACGGGGCCGATAGCAACCAAAACGCCAACAGTCCGAACCCCTCCTCGCCGCGGGTTCCTGACCCTCGCGCCCTCGGAGCGCCCGGGCAACACCCACCCCTCCTGCGGGCTGGTCACGTGGCGATGCCCGGTCAGGTGCCTCCCCGCCCGCCGGCGCCGCTACCGCCACGGCCCGGGTCGATCGTCCCGCCGAAGCTCCCGCAGCTGCCGAAGTTCGTGCGCAAGGTGAAGCCCTCGGCGTGGATCGAGCTGGCGGTCGCTGTGCCGTGGCTGTGGTGGAGCTGGCTGTCGATTCAGTTCCTCGGGGTCCCGTGGCGTGGCCTGTACTGGATCGGCCTCGCCGTCTGGGGCGTGTCGGCGGCTGTGGTTGTCCTTCACCCGCGTGCGGAGGATCTGCTCGCATGGCGGGTGCATCGACTCCGGCCACCGTCGGCATGGGAGTCCCAGCGGCTCGGCCCGGCCTGGTGGGCGGTCTGCACCGCCGCCGGGGTCGACCCCGACCGGTACCGGGTGTGGGTGCACGAGGGGCCGGAGGCAACAGCCCCGATCACCCCGGGATCCTCCGTGGCGGTGACGAGCTGGGCGGTGTACTCGCTGCCGCCCCGCCACCTGGAGGCCGTCCTCGCGCACGAGCTGGCGCACCATTTGGCGGTGCCGCGCGCGGTGTCGCTGCTGCTGTACTGGCTGGCTCTGCCCGCCCGCCTGATGGGCCGGGTGATCGTCTTTTGCTTGCGGCATCGGGTGTTGTCGATCCTGGCCAAGATCGTCATAGGGTTCTTGCTGGTGGGTGTACTCGGGGTTTGGTTCTACCTTGGGTTCTCGCACTACGTGGTGTTTTTGCTGTCGCCGTTCCTCGCGCCGGTCCTGGCGCCGTGGGCTGGCCGCACACAGGAGAAGCTGGCCGACCGGGCGGCCGTGGATCTCGGGTACGGCGAGTTCTTGGCGGAGGTCTTCACCGGCCGGGAGGTTCAACGGGCGCAGGCCTGGCACAACGCACCACGACCCGGCTTGAAGGGCGCGCAGCCGCTGGACTCAGTCCGGCTACGGGCCCTGGAGCGGCTGCTCACGTCGACCCCGCAGCGGGGGCTGTGAGTGTGACTGTGGCGTCGGTTCGAGCGGGCGCGGCGCCGGCTCAGGTTGCTGCCGGATGGAGGCGGCCGGGCTCAGTGCCGCTCCGGGGGTATCGCCGGAAGTAGAGGAATGATCACTATCCGTGATCGCATGGCGTGAATTTTCCTCATTTCGCCATTTCTCGGTAACCGAGAGTGTCCAAAGTCTGGTCACGCGCTACCCGGGCGAGGGCCGCCGGCGCTACGTTCAGGCAAGGCCCCGGCCTGGCCCCGGGTAATCTCCCCAGCGCACACGGTACCTGGTCGACGGCTCAAGGGCCCCGGGACGCGTTCCCACCCCCATCCCCTGACTCTGAGGGTGGGACCGTCCCGGGGCCCGAGCCAACGGGCAACTGCGCGCGGCCCGCCATGTCGGCGCCCCCGTGGGCCGACCTGAGATGGAGACTACCCGACCCATCCGGTGATCGTCTGGGCAAGGGGTGAACCGGCCGCCCGTCGACGCATAGGAGTTGATGGCGATGAGTACAGGGTTCGCGATCTTGTACGCCGTCGCCATCGGGCTGTGCTGCTACCTGGCCGCGACACAACGACGCGATCGCTGAGCACGGCGACCACAGGCCGACCGCCATTCGGCATGTGTGTCGCGGCCGCGACATCTCAAGGCATGGCGTAGCAACCGATAGTTGACCAGGCGCGACGAATCGCAAGATCATCGCTTGCGACGAAAGGGGGACTTCGATGTCCAACGTGGAGGGTGGCACGCGGGTCGCGGCGGCGATCGGCGTGATCAAGTGGGTGCTGATCGGCCTGGCGGTTGTAGTCGCGGTGAGCTCAGCGCTGGGGATCGCGCTCGAGGACAACTCGGCCTCGTATGCGGTGACCGTTGCGTTAGCAACGATGGCGGCTACGGCAGTGTGGTGCCTGCTGGTATGGGTTGTGTTCGGCTGGTTTGAGCACTCACTGTTGGCGCTCGTGGCGATCGCACGGAACACATCGGCGAAGACACCGGGCGATGTGCCGACGCATCCAGCGTCCCGCTAGCTTTAGACGCTGTGGACGCGGCGTGCGAGCGTCCCGTCCAGCCTGAGGCCCCCACCCTCCGAGTGGGGGCCTTGGTGCATCCCGACGGGACCCGGTTGCAGCGCGGGACCATCTGCGAGCAGCTCGGGGGTGTCGGTTATGCCACCATGCCGGTGCGGCACAGCGTCTTGAGTTGGGTCAGGGTGAGTTCCTGGGTATGGTCGGCGGCCTTGCTGGTGACCCACGTCCAGGCCTTATCACCCTGCTGCAGGGGCCGCGCGGCCTCGTTGGCGGAGATGCCGTACCCGTCGCGTTCCACGATCTGATGGATCATCTCGGCCAGAGCAGTGGGCCCGCCGCCGCCGTAGCCGGCGCTGTAGCCGCGGCCGCGCTGCTCGGGCAGGATGTGCAGCGTTCCGGCCTCGGTGCGGACCCACTGCATGCCCGCCTCATGGTCGATGATCAGGCTGCTGAGTCGCTCGGTTTCTGGCAGCGCGAGCGGCGCGAACGTGAGGTGTACCCAGTTTTCGATGTTGCCACTGACGGTCCGGTAGTGGCGGGCGACCACTGGGAGCCAGGTCACGGGATCGCGGTAGGTCCGGCGACACACACCCGTCCCCGCCGACCGCGGATGGGGAGTCGGGGTCGTCGTAGACACACGGATCCCACAGTGACCGCGCATCGCTGCTGCCAACGAGTGCGACGTGCAGGGCATCGGGGTCGCAGTCGTCGAGCCGCCCGACCCATTCCTTCGCGTAGCGGCTGGTAGCGGCCTCGAAGCTCAGGGGGCCGTTGATGCCGGAGCCGGCGAACAAGGGCGGCTCGATGTAAAGCACGAAGTGCCAGTACCCGCGCTGCTCGTCGTGGGTGAAATGAAGGTCGCGATCGTGCGTGTAGACCATGGACGCTGTCCCCCTGTCAGCTGGATCGTCATCGACTGCGTGACGCCAGTCGCCTCCGTAGAGTACTGGACGCTAGGCGACAGGCAGCCGGGAAGACCACAGTCTGGATCTCGCGGCGTGGTGAGGAACACGCGCCTGGTCGAAAGTGCCGGTGCCTGGTGGGATCGTGTTGTGGCGTGGAGCTGACTGCCCGGGATTTCGAGCGGATACCGCGGGAGAACCTGCGGATACCGGTGCATGAGTTCGCCCGTCTGTGGTTGACGGCCGAGCGGCGCGGCGACGCGCTGGCGGCTGAGGGCCGCGGCGACTGGTACCTGACCGGCGTGCAGATGACGTGCAGCTGGTTGGCTGGTGCCTTCGTGACCTTCAACTACCCGGCCGGGCCGGTCCGGCAACGGTCGCAGGCTCCGATCACCGAGGACCACGCAGAAGGCCTACGAGGAACTGATCGCGAGGGAAACTGACGCCGCCGAGCTCGCGGTTGCCCGCGGCGGACTGCACGATCGCCCGGGTTTCGCCGAAGGCGCGATGGCGACCCTGGCATGGGCCTGGCGCCGATCGGGTGTGCCGCCGATCGACGTAGCGCACCGGCAAGCAGGCTGATCCGAGGTAGGTCACAGGTTCCGTACAAGGGGGCCTCAGGGAGCCACTGGCTGGCGGCCTTGAGGCCCTTTCGTTCGGTCCACCAGCCCGATGCCGAGGTTCAGGCTGGTCGACAGCGCGGGTGTCGGGCTCGTGCGGTGAGTCCTGAGGTGATAGCGCGCTCGGCCTCGCCACGGGGCAGACCTGGGCGGCCGGCGGCGCCGCGAGTTGTTCACGTGTGGTCGGGGATCGTCCACGAGGCGGGATCGACCCCCAACTCGCCGAGTGCGAATGCGCACCGTGCGTACTATTGATCACTCAGCGGCAGGGGGGAACCTGCCAGCGTTACGACGAGCGACCTGGGGGCTGTTGGATGAAGACCAAGGATTCCGATCCGGGGAAATGGGCGTACCCCGACCACACCAAGGCGAAGCACGAGATCTTCGAGCAGTACTTGCTCGCGTGGTTTCCGATCCTCGCGAGTACCAACGGCCGGATTCTGGTGCTGGACGGCTTCGCGGGGCGCGGGATCTACAACGATGGGTCGAAGGGATCCCCGATCATCGCGCTGTCGGCGCTGCTGAACCACTCGCACTGGCAGCGGATGTCGCATCGCGAGTTCGTGTTTCTCTTCATCGAGCACGACGAGGACAACGCGGCCAGCCTGCTGTCGGCGATCGACGGGTTCAAGGCAGCGTGGGCAGCGGAGAACGACCGACCGTTCCCCGACAACGTGAAGACGAGAGTCGTGAACGGCACGTTCGAGCAGGAAGCTCAAGCGATGTGTGACTGGCTCGCGGAACAGAAGAGGAGCCTGGCTCCGACGTTCGCGTTCGTCGACCCGTTCGGTTGGACGGGCCTGCCCATGAAGCTGCTCGCCGAGCTGTTGAACCACAAGAGCTGCGAGGTGTTCATCAACTTCATGGTGGGCTTCATCAACCGGTTCATCGAACATCCTGACCAGACTGAGAACATGAACGAGTTGTTCGGCCTGGACGCCGAGCAGGTCCTCGCCGACTTCGACGGCACGGACCGGGTCGCGCACCTGCGTGACGTGTACATCCGCCAGCTGGTGGAGGTCGCCGACTTCCCGTGGGTGCGGTGGTTTGCGATGAAGAACTCGACCGGGAACGTGGGGTACTACCTCATCCACGGAACACGCCACATCTTGGGTGTGGAGAAGATGAAGGACGCCATGTGGAAGACGGCGCCGTCCGGTGACTTCTCCTTCTCCGACCGGTTGGCGGGCCTGGACGTCCTGTTCACCCCAGAGGCCGACCTCACCCCGCTCCGTTCCGCGCTCCTGCACAAGTACGCGGGCGCTGGTCCCGTCATGGTGAAACCCAGCATCGAGGAATGGGTTGTCCTCGAAACGCCGTACCGCAAGCCCCACCTGACCGCCACGCTGAAGCAGCTCGAGAAGGCCGGGCTGATCCAGGTCAACCGACCCAAGGGGCCGAAGCAGCAGTTCGCCGCCGGCGTGACGGTGGTCGTGCCGTAGTTCAGGCGGTGACCGGCATTTCGTCCCAGACGCGGCCGGCCAGCTCGCGGCCGTGCGCCTTCGGCGTGCGGCCGCCCCATTGCTTGAAGAAGAACGCCACGTCCGCGGCCACACATTGATCCCGAATGTCCTCGACCCACGCGGACTCCATCGGTCGCGCCCGCGGGCCCGACTCGCCACCGGCGATCACCCAGTCGATGCCGGTGAGATCAAGGTTCGGCAGCGCGGTCAGCAGGGGCTCACAGGAGAGGAACCGCGTGCTGGCCGGCGCGGTCCTCAGCTGGTCGACGCGGTCCAGGACGTCGGCGGACTCGACCGACACCCCCATCCAGAGATTCCCCGGCCAGTCGAGCCGCTCGGCGACGCGTTCCAGCCGGCGGGCGCGTTTGGTCAACACCTGATAGGTGTGCTGAGGCGTGTCGCGAATAACGTCGAATATGTCCCGGATGAAGGCGATCGGCACCCTGGCGTGGAAGAGGTCGCTCATCGAGTTCACGAACACCAGCTTCGACCCCCGCCACCGGTATGGCTGGTCGAGAGCCTTGGGGTGGATCGTGACGCCGAAGCCTGGTCCGGAGGTCCGGGGATCCCCGTCGTTTTGGTACTTCTCGGCACCCATCGCTTTCAGCCGCTTCGCGAGTGCGAGCGCGTAACAGTTGTCACATCCCGACGCGACGCGATCGCATCCCGTAACCGGATTCCAGGTGACCTCTGTCCATTCAATTCCGGTGGCAGCCATGTATATTCTTCCCCCAACCGAACATGTGTTCGATTAATTAATGCCGACTATACCCCAACCATCCGTAGCTCGGGCGAACATACACGCAGCCAACTGCGTGACCGATGGCGGGCGGGAGGAGACGTTCTGGTCCTGAGTTACTTCTCTACGTCGTGCCTCGCGGTCGTCGAAGCCCGGCGCTCAGGCCGGACTCGATCGTGCGCTGCGCTTCTCGGCGGCCGAGCCCGATCCGCAGCGCGGCGGACAGGAGCTCGTCACGTACGGTCTGAGCGTCGAGCGCGCCGGCGGCCGCGACACGGCCGAGCGCGTAGGCCGATCCGTTCAGGTCATGGTTGCGGCGACCGGGTGTGGAGCTCAGCAGGTGTTCGAGCTGGCCGGTGAGCGCTTTCAGCCCGTACGCAGCGCCGAACCTTCGGGGGTTGCCTGCCGGGCGTGTGATCGGGGGTGCGTCGGGCCCGGTCAGGGCGAGGATGACCCAGTCAGGGAGCGTGGCTGGGCGGCGGATCACATCCGCGCGGTATCGCTGTCCCCCCAGGACCGATCCGGCGCCGACGACGTAGCCACCGTGGCCTCGGGTGTCGATCTTCCACCCGAGTCGCCCGGCAGTGTTGCCGAGTTCGGTGCCGTCGGGTTGCCGGTAGTAGAGGTGACGTCCGCCCGAGGGCGTGGTGACGGTCCAGGTTCGGGGCATGGCCTGGTCCGCGTCGTCGGCGAGCTGGTCGAGCACGTCGCGCCCGCAGGTGGCACCGCGGGAGTGCCAGGGTTCGGGCACGGTCTCGCTCCCGTGCTTGGGCCGGTCCAGGTCGATCACCAGCAGCCCGGACGGGCCGGTGGCGACGCCGATGTTGTACGGCGCTTCCCGCCACCAGCGGGTGAGCTGCTCGGGGTCTGTCGTTGCCTGGTGCGGCCAGTCCTCGATCGCGGGGGTCTTCGAGCCGGGTCGGAGGGGGAACACGGCCAGGCCGCGGGCGGCGTGCCAGTGCGCCGACCGGGCCAGCCGGTCGGGTCCTTCTCCTCGAGCCCCGATCCGCCTCGGCCTTGCCCTGCGGTCTTTTGTGGGGTTCACGGTTCGATCTCCTGACGGTGCGGCTGTACCCGCTCGCTGCGTACGCGGCGAGCGGTCGGCTGGTCGGGGCGGGGCCGGATTTCGAGGTAGACGCGGACACCGAACGATCCCCGGTTCGGGTAGGCGCGGTCCCCGCCGGCGACCTCGAAGGCTTCGCTGAGGTGCGTGATCATCGCGTCGATCTCGTCGGGTTCTCCGGACAGCCTGACCTTGATCGTCATCACGTGGTTCTCCTGTTCTCGCCGACGGTCAGTGCTAGGGGGTTGGGGTGCCGTAGTGGGCGAGGGTGGGGATGCGCAGGTGCGGCCAGTGCCCGGCGGCCAGGAGCGTGGTGGCGTGGCGTTGGCCGGCTGCCCAGTCCGGTGCGGTGTCGCTGCCGGGCAGTGGTGTGGTTTCGCGGGCGTGCTGGTAGAGGACGCTGGCCAGGTCGCTGCCCCACCCGTCGGTCAGATCGTCGTTGCTAGCGGGGTAGTTCGGGTCTTCGTCGGCGAACCGGACGGTCACGGTCAGGTGGCCGGGGAAGCGGTCCGGGTCGTCGTTGCGCAGCTGCTCCAGCCGGGCTTGGACGGCCGCGGTGAACCGTTGCTGGTAGTCGATGCGATCCCTGTGCTCGAGCTCGGCGAGCAATCCTTCGGCGTCTTCGATCTGCTCCAACTGGTCCAGGGTCAACCGGTCGCGCGACGGGGTCCAGCCGTCGCCGAACAGCGTCTGGCCGATGTGGTTGGTGCTGGCCTCGTAGGTCTCGAACATGCCGAGGTCGTCCAGCTCGTAGACGCTGTTGACCACAATCTCGACCGGTTCGGTGCGGTAGGTCAGCAGGTACTCGTCGTCGTACCCGACGGTGGAGCGCAGCAGGTCGCCGACGCCGGCGGCTTCCCACGATCCTGGGCGTCCGGCGGTCACGGCTTCGCTGCTGCCGAGGTTGGCGGCGACTGTGGCGAGTAGGTGCGTGATGAACTCGGCGCCGTCACCTGGGCGCTGGTTGGCGTTGATGGCGCGGATCGCGTGGGTGACCGCGGTCACGGCCACCTGGAAGTCGTCCGGTCCCTCGGGGCTGCTGGTGGTGGTCATGGAAATTCTCCTCGGGCTCTCTGGGGTCAGGAGGGGGCGTGGGCGGTCAGCACGTGCCCCGGGCCGCCGGCGGCGACCTTCGCGACCGCGACGCAGGCGGACCGTTGCGGGTCGAGCCAGGACAGCTGCTGGTCCTTGGACAGGTCACCCATCGCCAGCCGGCGGGCCTGGCCTTCGTCGGCGGCGATGACGACCTGGGCGTCGGGCTCCTGGTAGTCGATCTCGTCGGTGCGGGTCAGCAGGTAGAGCGTCAGGCCGGTGTTCTGTTCAGTCATGTGCGGTCTCCTAGCTCGTCGGGTCTGGGGTTGTTCGGTCATGTGCGGTGCGGCGGCGCTGGTTGCGGGGCCGGTTCCGGTGTTGTTTGGATGCTTGGTGGGGGCGGCATGCGCGGCCGCCCCCAGCTGGTGGGGTCGGCGGGCGAGGCCGATCCCACCAGCTCGTCAGGCGGCGTTCAGGTCGGCGAGGTCGTGTCCGAGGGCTTCGGCTACGGCGGCGATCAGATCGCGGGCGGCGGGTGGGGTGACGGCGTTGCCGAGCTGGCGGACCTTCTCGCGCTTGTTGCCCAGCACCACGTAGCCGGGCGTGAACGCCATTCCGGCGGCGACCTCGTGCGGCTCCAGCATCCGGAACAGGCAGTCCTCCACCGCCACGGTCTGCGGCTCCAGCAGCGACTGGTGCCCGGCGGTGGTGAGGGTGCGCAGCGTCTCGGTCGCGGGGGTGCACATCTCCGCACCCGAGTGGCGCGATCCGTTGTTGCGCATGATCAGCGCGTACCGATCCCGGGTCGTGAACGTCCCGTGCGGCTCGCTGGTGGGTCGGGTGGTGGCGTGGCCGTAGTAGGGCATCAGCAGCGCGTGGTGGTTACCGTTGGCAGCGAACGTGTCGAACGGCTCCGACACCTGCTTGGTCGTGTTGTTGTTGCGCAGCGGCACCACCAGCGCCTCCGACTCACGCGTGGTCCTCGTTCGCATCACGTCGGTCAGCGGGGTCGCGGTCTCGTTCCAGGTGCCACCGGCCGGGACCAGGAGTCCGGTCTCGTTGCGGGTGGTCATGGTCCGCATCGGCTCCGAGATCGGGGCGGCGGTTTTGCCGGCGCGGCCCTCGACCGGCACCAGCAGCTCCGGCTTCACGTAGCGGGCCAGTCCGGCGCGGATCCGGGCCATGGTCTTGTCGGCCAGCGGCCTCGTCCGGTCCCCGATCCGCTCCCCCACCAAGCTCCAGTCGATCGCGGCAGCGGCCGGGAGCCAGCCCGGCTCGACCACCTGGTTGCGGCAGGCAACGTTGGGGCAGCGCCACACGTACTGCGCCCGGTAGCGGCCCCAGGTGCGCTCGGGCTTCTTCCACGCCTGCATCGCCCGCACCGTCGCGTCACAGCCGGTGCAGTACGCCTGCGGCCGGGTCCACCGGTTCAGGTCAGGGCAGGTCGTCGTGCGCAGGTGCGCGACCACATAAAGCCTGTCGCGGCTTTGAGGTGCGGGCAGCCCGCCGGCCTGGGCGTGCATGCTGTTGAGGTAGACGACGTGGGTGCAGTAGCCGAGCGCGTCCAGCCCGGAGCGCCAGGCCGGCCACAGCACCCACAGCGCGGCGTCGACCACGTTCTCGACCACGATGGCGGAGTAGCGGTGGTGCTCGGCGAACCGGACCACGTCCCACATCGTCGCCCGCGACCGCTCGGCCGCCTCGTCCGGCAGCGTGTCACCGAACAGGTCCGGCATCGCGTCCACATTGCGCTTCTTGCCCTTGGCCTGGGAGTGGTTGGTGCACTCCGGCGAGGCCCACAAGATGTCGGTGCGGGGGTAGCGGGCCGGGTCGACCTGGGACAGGTCCGCGCAGTCGTGGTCGGTCAGTGGGTGATTTTCGTTGTGGCTCGCCACAGCGAGCTTCCAGTGGTTCGCAGCCATCCGGACCGTGACACCGGGAACCTGGATCGCGCCGGTGCTCGAGCCGCCCGCGCCGCAGAACAGGTCGGTGAGCGTGGCGGTCATCGGGCACCCGCCTTGCGGCCGGTGGTGGTTGTGGTCTTGCGTCCGCCGGTCTGTGTGTAGAGGTGGGGGCAGCACTGCCGCGATCCGCAGTGGGCGTGGTTCTTGACGCTGCACGACGCGGTGCAGGTCTCGCGGCCGGTGGTGGCTTGCTTCTTCACGGTGGTCTCCTTGCGACTGGTCCGTTTGCCGCTGGTGGGCTTGTGTGGCGGCAGCCCCGTCCTTTGGGGCCTGCCGGCTACTGCCGCCTACCGGACCGGCTAGAGGCTCCGCGCGAAGCGGTTCCGAAAGTTCTCGGCTGGTGGACAAGGAAACAAGCGAGCGCAGCGAGCGCCGCCGTCCATCAGGCGAGAACTTTGGGGACCGGTTCGGGTGGAGGGGGCCGGTCTGGTAGCTGCCCACCAACCCCAGCCGGAGAAGGGATTTCGTCCCGGCCGGAGGCCGGGGTGCTCTCCCGCCCGCCAGGGGCGGGAGAGCCTGGACTACGCGTAGCCGCTAGTCGTCGTAGCTGCCCAGTTCCATCACCGGACCGCTGTCCTCGGCGGCGCGCTCGACGGACCGGGCCGGTGCCGGCCTGCCGCGATCGGCGCGGGTGTCGTCGACGTGCCAGCGGGTGAGTTCTTCGGCCCGCGCTTCGGCTTCGGCGTCGTCGTGCCGTTCCTCGGCTGCGCGGCGGTGCTGAATCTCGATCAGTGCCCGCTGGGCTCGGCGTACCGCCTCGGCGGTCTCGTCCGCGGTCGGAACCCGCGGCGTGTCGGACTCCGCAACGGGCTCCTCGCCGGCCGCGGCCTCGCGAATGTCGACCGGCGCCTGGCGCTCCAGCACCGCACGGTCCTCGGCCGACTCGGCCCGGTCGGCGTCACCGTCGCTGCGCGCCTCGGAGGCGTGCGTGTTGTCGTCGGCAACGATTTCCGCGTCCGGGATCTCGTCGGCAGCGACAGCGGCCACCTCGGCCTTGCTGGCTAGCTGGTCGTTGACCAGTTCCGCCTCCACGAACTCATCCCCGGGCACGGCCTCGATCGTGTCGGCTTCGCGCTGCTGCGCGACGTCGGCCAGCTCGTGCTCGTCGGTGACCTCGCGGTGGGCGTCCTCGCCCTGGTCGGCGGCGTGCCGGTCGGCCAGCCATTCCTCGGTGGTGAGGCCGTCGTCGGAGTTGTCGATGCCGCGTTCCTTGAGTTCGTCGGCGGCGCGCCGGGCCGCTTCGCGGGTGGCGGCGGTGTGGGCGTACCACTCGGCTCGGGCTTGGTCGGCGCTTCCCAGCTCGGCCGCGCGGGCGTCGAGTGCCTGTGCGAGCGCCCTGGCTTCGGCGGCTTGGGTTCGCAGTCGTTGAGCGGTCTCCGGGTCGCTGCTGGCGGCGGCCTCGGTCTCGCGAAGGGTTGCTGTGCGGCGCTGATCGTCGGCGTGCTGCCGGGTTCCGGCGAGTTCTTCGGCGACCGATGGTGGCGCCCACGCCTTCTCGCGCTCGTAGGCGCGGACCCTGACCCGGAGCTGGCCGTTGGACATCTCGGCCTCGGCCCGGTCGGTGTCGGGCCGTCCGAGCGCGCGCCATGCGGCCCGCCACGCGGCATAGGCCTCGACCTGGCCCGGCTTCGGCGCCGGACCGAGCGCGGCGTCGTCCGCGGTCACTCCCGCGAGCTCGCGGTGGGCGACCACGACCGCGGCGCGCTCGACCCACGCGGCGCGGCCCGCGGGATCGGCCGGCGCCGGGCCGAACGCCTGGACTGCCCAGGAGGGCGCGTCGGCGGCCAACTCTTCGGCCATGGTCGCGGCGCGCTGGTCGGCTTCGGCCGCCAGCTGGTGCAGATAGCTCGACCAGGCCTCGTCCTCGAGTCGCGGCAGCCAGGCGACGTGGTTGTCTCCGGCCGGTTCGAGCCGGGTGGTCTTGGTGATGCGGTCGTGCAGGACATAGGACAGGCGGCGAACTCCGGTCAGCGTCCGCGCGCCCACCGCGTCGGCGAGCACCTGGCGCGGGTCGTTCCCGGCCAGCTCCGCGCGCCGCAGCAAGGTGGCCAGGGTCCCGGCGCCGTCCTCGGCGGCGAGTTTGGCGCGCTGCGGCGCGGTGAGCAGGCCCTGCTCGGTCAGGTCATCGAGCCACTGCGCGCAGCGGCCGGCGGTCGCCACCGCGATGCCGTCGGTGAGGAGTTCGGCCGGTGTGCGCAGGTGACCGGCCTCGGCGGCGGCCTCGGCCTGGGCTTGCAGCGCCGAGATCTGCGGCCGGTCGAGGTCGAACGCGGCACCGAGCACGGTCAGCGGCGACCGCTTCGCCGCCGTCTTGGTTTCGCCGACCTCCGCGGTCGCCGCGATCGCTTGGGTGACCACATGCGCCGTGTTCGCGACCCGGCCCCGGCTCATCGCCACATACAGCGCGTACAGCGAGGTGCTCTGTGTGGTGACCGAGTGCACGGTGTCGACGGTGAGGCCCTGCGACGAGTGCACGGTCGCGGCGTAGCCCAGCGCGACATGCTCGCGCACGTAACGCGCGGGCAGTTCCACTGTCTCCCCGGGGACGCGGCGGCGGGTGCCGCGCTCCAGCGGGGCGACGATCAGCCCACCGTCAGGTCGGGTCTCGAGCACCTCGAACTCGTCACGGTTGAACACGGCCCGCCGGTTGTCCTTGTAGCTGGCGAGTCGCCAGTCGTTGTGGCGAGCCTGGATCAGGTCACCGGCGCCGGCGTGGGTGCCCTGCGCGGCGAGAAGCACGGTGGCGGTGTCATCGACGCGGCCGTATTCGACGAGCTTGGCGCGCAGCTGCGCGCTGACCTGGGCGGCCTGGTCGTTGGTGTCCACGATCAGCAGCGAGTGCAGGCCGCTGAGGTGATCGGCCAGCCAGGCGTCGGCGGCGGTGCGCTGGGCGCGCTCGATGGTTCCGCCGTCGAGGATGCGGCCCTGCTTGTGGTACTCGGCCAGCACGGTCTGGTCACCGGCGCGCAGCCGCAGCGACGCCGGGCCTTCCCAGTCGGCCCGGAACCTGCGGGTCTCGGTCAGTTCGTGCGTTTGGGCGCCGGAGGCAACCAGTTCCATGCCGCCGGCGGCGCCGACCGCGGCGAGCTGGCGGTGGTCCCCGACCAGCAGCAGCTTGGCTCCGGCCTCGTCGCACAGCCGGTTGATGGTGGCCAGGTCGCTGGTCGCGGCCATGGCGGACTCGTCCACGACGACGAGGTCACCGTCGCGCAGCTGCCAGGCCAGTTCCTCGCGGCTGGCGGAGCCGTCGGCGATGTGCTGCTGGGTCATCAGCCAGCGGGTGATGTTCTTGGCCGTGACGCCGTCGCCGGCCAGCACCTCGGTCGCGACCTGGGAGGCCGCGAGCCCGATCATGCGGTGCTGCTCGCCGAACCACAGGTCGGGGTCCTCCCAGGCCTTCGCGAGGGCGCCGACGACGCGGGATTTGCCGGTCCCGGCCGGGCCGATCAGCGTCTCGACCTTCGCGCCGGAGGTGAGGATGCCGCGCACCGCCGCCTCCTGATCGGCGCCCAGCTGGAGACCCGCCTCGGCGAGCTGCTTGCAGAACGCCTCGGCCAGGTGCGGCTGCACGAGCGCCGCACCGCGGGCATATCCCGCGCGGGCCAGCTGCCGCTCGGCCTTCAGGTGGTCGCCGGTGGCGTAGCGGGTGCCGCCGGGTGCCCGGTACGAAGAGGTCCCGTCGGCCAAGCGCAGCTCGGCGGGCAGCATCGTCTCGCCGGGCCGCTGCGCGGCCAGCACGACCGCCTTGCGCAGACCTTCCTCGGTGAGCTGGTCGAGCAGCTCCACGATCTGCACCGGTGTCCGGTCGCCCAGGTCGTCGGGCAGCGCGTTGCTGATCTCGCGGGTCAGGTCGGGGGCCTCCCACTCGGCCTGCTTGTGCTGGATCTCGGCCAGCGCGATGTCGAGCACCTTGGCCTCGTTGAACGTCTCCGGATCCGGCGCGGTGCCGGTGGTCGCGAGCACGTTCTGCGCGACCTTGCCGAGTCCCCCGCGGACCTCGGCGCGCAGCTGGCGATCCCACCGTTCCAGCCGCTGCTCGACGGTCTCGCCGTCGTGGGACTTGGCCTTGCGGGTGGCCAGCGCCGCCTGCTGCTGGATGTAGGCCAGTTCCAGGTTGTTCGGCACGCGGTCGTGCTTGGCCTCGAACGCGCGCACCAGCGCGGCGGTCTTCTTCGTGATCGCCTTGCGCCGCGAGGAGAACAGGTCCATCACGGCCTGGTCGATGCCAGCCACCTCGCGGGCCTTGCCGTCCGGGCGCATCTCGAACCGGACGCCGAGCGCCTTGGCCAGGTGGTGCTCCATCACCCGCTCACCGACCGCGCCGGCGGCGGGCTGGTAGCGGTGCAGCGCCTCGCCGTCGACGGTGCGCCACTTGCCGTCGGTTCCCTGCACGCGGTTCAGGATCGCGTTGTGGATGTGCAGCTGCGGGTCGTGGTCGCGGCTGTCGTGCTGGAAGAACGACGCGATGGTCCAGTCGTGGGCGTCGTCCCACCGGCCGGCGGCGCCGCCCCAGTGCCCGACGCGGGTGTAACCGGCCTTGTCCTGCAGGTAGGTCAGGGCGGCCCGGTTCCCGGCCCAGATCGCGTCCTCGACCGCTTGGCGGTACTGCCCCCACGACGCGGCCTCGGTCTCGGCCCGGTGCACCGCCTGCGTGCACTGGTGCACCGCGCCGGCGTCACCGGTGCGGTGCGCCTCCGCGAGCGCACCGCGGGCCGCCTCGGCCGCACCGAGCGCCTGCACCTCCTGGGCCTCGAAGGCGGTGTGCAGCACCGTCACCGACTTCTGCACCGAGAACGTCGCGTCATGGAACGCGACGTTCTTGCGCACCGACTTGCCCGCCAGTGCACGCAGTTCGGTGCGGCGCTCCGCGTCCGCACCGGGCTCCTTGGCCAGTGCGTCGGCGTAGACCTGCTCCTCGGTCTTGTAGTTGCGGCCGGTGTGGCCGAGGGTCTCGGCCTCGTCCCAGCGGGCCGGGTCGCGGAACGCGTCGTCGCGCGGGTCGATGAACCGCTCGTACAGCGCTGTCATGTCCTGCGCGTCGACCTCACCGGTCAGGCCGAGCGCATCGGCGCCCTTGCCGAACCAGCGCCCCGGCGGCTCACCGGCCGCGACCGCGCCGGTGTAGTAGTTCTCCCGCCCGGACGCCACCGCGCCCGTCAGGTAGTCGGCCCGGTGGCCGCTGCGCACGCTCAGCACGAGGCACCTCCGGCGACTCGGGCCGAGCCGCGCCCGGCGCTGTTGCGCAGGGCGAAGCCCGGGCACTGCCGACGACGCGAAGCGGAGTGACGGCTCCACTTGATCGTGATGCATAGGTGTGATCTGAGTTCTTTGGTCTTGCTGCTGCCTGCTGGCTGCTGCTGGATCGTCGGCTGGGTCATGGTCGCTTCGGCTGCGTTCCTGTCTGGGTGACTGGCTGCTGATCGGGTGGTGCTTGGGCTGTTCATCGGCTGCTGCTCGTTTCGAGTTCGCGGTTGGCGGTGGCGTCGTCGGTGTCGCTGGTGTGGTTGTCCGGTGTGGTTTCGCCGGGCTCGGCGACGAGTTGGAGCTGTCCTCGGACCTGCTGGGCAGGCGGCTGTGAGTCGCTGCCGGTGGTGGTGGGCTCGGCCCACCCGGCGAGTTCGGCCAGGCGCCGGGCGCGGTCGCTGCCGACGCCCGTGACGCGCCGGATCGCGCGCTGGCTCATCGGCCCGCCGGCGTGCTCGGCCGCGGAGTGCTCGCGCACCATCGCCAGGAATTCGTCATCGGTGCGCTCGTCACTGACCTGGGCCGCGACCGGTTCGGTGCGACTGCCGGTGCGGTCATCGGTGCGGTGCGGTGGGTACACCGGTGCGGGCGGTGCGGTGCGGGTCTCGGCGTGCACCGGTGCACCGGTCGATCCGGTGCACAGTGCACCGAGCAGGTACGCGATCAGCCACACCGGTGCACTGACCTGCCCGTCCGCGGCCCGGTCGGGCGTGCGGTCCCGGTCGGTCTCCTCGGCGCGGTCGACGGTCAGGCCGAGCGCGGCGGTGTCGACCAGAGCGAGCAGCTCGCCCGGCGTGAGCCGCCCGGCGGCGGGTAGGAGCGCGGCGAGTTCGCTGGCCGACAGCAGCCCGTCGCGGATCGTCTGCAAGGCAGCGGTCCGGGCGCCGCGGGCAGCGTCGAACGGCCACAGCCTGTGGCTCGGGCACAGCGTCGCCAGCCGGGACGCCATCCGGACGACCTGCTGCACGAGCGCCCGGGCGGCGGCCGGGTCGTCGCTGCCGGTCCGCGACAGGTGCAGCCACACCCGGGTGGTGATCACCGGGGACGTGCACCAGGTCAGCGCCGACAGCCGCGGCTTCGCGGGCTGGGCGAGCTTCATGTGCAGGCGCAGCAGGTGCGCGAGCATCTCGACCAGTACGGCGTAGGCCAGCGGGGCGAGGGCGTGCGCGACCGCGTCCGCGATGCCGTGGGCGGTGTCGATGTTCAGCCACACGGTGCCGCCGATGAACACATAGGTCGTGACCAGCGCGCCAGGGATCCGCCACCCGCGAGTAAGCGCAGCGAGTCGCAGCGCGGTGCAGGCCACGATCATGCCGTCGGCCACCAGCGGCACCAGCGGGCTGTCGAACTTCTCCGACACCGCGCCGAACGAGCGGGCACCACCGATCCCGGCGACCCCGAGCGCGGCGACGACCGCCACGACGATCAGCACCCTCCGGGTCGTGAGCCGTCCGCCCGCGACCGCTGCGGTGATCGTGGCGACGGTCCGCCGGACCGCCCACACGACAGCGGTGACGACCGCGGCCAGGATCAGCAGGGCGGCGGCGCCGGCGGCGAGCATCGGCCACGTCACCGTGCCCGCCTCGAACACGTCAGGCATGTTGAGTGTGTGGGTGGTCATCGCTGGCCTCCGGCGGTGTCGGGTACGGCGGTCAGGCCGCCGCGGCGACCGGCCTTGATCTGCTCGGGGGTGGGCGCGGGGCCGTGGGTGTCGCGGCTGGTGGCCCACCAGGTCACGAACGGGTCCGCGTCGGCCGCCAGCGGCACCGTGACCGCGGTCTGGCCGGCGGTGTCGCGGTGAGCGAGCACGTCGCAGGCCGGGGCGTACTCGCCGATGCGGCGGGTGACGCCGGGGCGCTGGCGGTCGTGCCAGTCACCGACGAGCTTGTTCGACGCCTCGTCGCTGTCGTAGGCGGTCGTCCAGGCGTCCATCAGCCACAGCAGTTCCTCAACGATCTCGGGGTGCCACAGCCAGCACGGCGGCAAGCTCTCCCGCGCGGTCGCGTACCGCAGGTAGGTGGCCTCCATCCATGGCAGCAGCTCGCTCAGCAGCGACTGCACAGCGGCTTCGTCGTCCTCGGGCAGCCGCAGCCACGACCGCACCGGCTCGACCGAGCTGGCGTCGGCTGCCTTCCCGCGGCCGGTGCCGGGACCGGCCGCTAGCTGGGTCAAGAGGTCCTCGAACGAGGCGACCGTGTTGCCGAGCGAGGCAACGGTGTCGTTCAGCCGGGCAACGGCGGTCTTCGACGCGGTCTGCTGCAGACCCTTCTTCATGGCGGCCACGTCGCGGGTCAGCGACTCGACCGAGCGGGCCAGGCCGGCGACTGCCGCGAGGGCGGCGGTGCCGGGGTCCTTCTCGTCGTCGTGCTGCATCAGGCCACTCCTCTCTCGTCCCACTCCGTTTGGCTCCTGTCGGCCCGCTCCGCGCTGAGGCGGGAAGCCTCGTCCTCGGCATGCCAGCGGGCCAGCTGCTCGTCCCGCTCGGCACCGGCCGCCACCTGGGCGGCGGTGTCCAGCCGTGCCTCGGTGCTGGCCAGTGCCTCGGCGGCCCGGGCAGCCGCGGCACGGGCCTTGTCCTTTCGCTCGGTGGTGTCGTCGTGGTGCTCGTCGTCGGTGTCGGCGCCGGCTTCGTCCTGCCAGGCCTGGACGGTGCGCCACCCGCCGGTTCCGGCCGGCGATTGGTCGGTCGGCGTAACACCGGCGGCGTGGCAGTCGCCGCACAGCTGGTCGGTCGTCCGCACGCAGTGATCGACCGGGCCGCACTCGGCGCAGACCTTCCGCGCCGCGAGGGCCTTGTTCACGGCGGCCAGCTGCTTTTCGCTCGGGGTCCGCTTCGTCTTGGCGTTGTCATCCACGTACAGCCACGCGAACCGCCGATCGCGCTTCCACGTCAACCGCGCGAACGGCTCCTGCCCACCACGAGACAGGCCGCGCTCGCGCAGCTGTCGCCGGGTGGACAGCCCGGACGGGGCCTGTCCGAACCGGAACTCGGGCAGGCCGTTGCGGACCCGGCCCGGCCAGCGCCGTCCGTCCCACAACTCGACCCATTCGACCCCGCCTGCGGGGTTGGAGCGGGCGGTCATACGATCGCCTCGATCCATCCGCCGTCGCAGATCGCCCGGTCCGGGAACGGCACCACGAGGTAACCGCGATCGTCGACCGCGGCCTCCAGCCGCACACCGTTCACGTCGACGTTCATGAACGACAGCAAGGCAGCCCAGCCCGGCTCGTCCATCTCGACGTACACCTTCGCCGGGAAACCCTTGACCGGCACGAGCTCGCGCACGGTGCCGGTACGTCCAGCGGACGCGACTGGGTCCAACTCCGGAACAGCCACCCGGACCCGAGCGCCGACCGTCAGGCCGGCGCAGCTGGCCATGATGTTCGCAACAGCGCTCCGCACGTCGATGCTCAGGGGCGAGCGGCCGACCAGAAAGCCAACGACGTTGGCCAGGTCGCAGAGATCCTCGACCGCACCCGCGGCACGTAGCCCAGCCCGACGCTCTGCGGCCTTGATCTCCGCGCGCAGCTCGGTGCGCAGCCGCGCGGCATCGGCGCGCATGTCCTCGACCTGCGCCCGCAGCTCGCGCAGCTCGCGCTGCTCGGCCGTCGCAGTCGCCGCAGGGCGCGTGCCGCGGATGAGCCTCAGCAGGGAACTCATCGGGACACCTCCTGGTGGTCGGTGCTCGGCTGCGTTCCCGTGTCGCGCCCCGTGTCACGCTTCGTGAGGGCGATGCGGGCCTTGCGCATCGCAGCGGCTAGCCGGACCCGGGCGACCAGTTCGCGGGCCGGGTCGTTGGCCTCCAGCCACGACACCGCAGCGTCGAGGCTCGCCGCGGTGGCGGTGGTGATCCGTCGTACGACGGACGCGGTCAGGCGCTGCCGTGCGGCCGTCGCGCGGTCGATCCAGGCGAGCAGCTGGTCGCGGAGCCAGGTGGTGTCGGTGAGAAGCCGGGCTCCGATGCGGTTCTCGAGCGCGGTCAGCTGGCGGCTGGTCCACTGGACGGTGTGGTGGTTGTGGAACCGTTCCGTGCGCAGGTCGCGGCGGTTCCACGCCATCTTCACGCGGCCGATCGCGGGCGGCATGCCGCGGGTGATGATCAGTGCCTGCCCGGTGCGCAGCTGTGCGACCTGGCCCGGGGTGAGGACCGGGACGCGGCGGTCGCTGATCGACACTCCGCCGGTGGTGCGGTCCTTGGTCGCGGTCTGCTCCAGGCGTTCGCCGCACAGCGTGGACCAGAACTGCAGATCGTCGTCGTCGCTGGTGCCGGCCAGGACGACCTTCGTGGTCACGTTGGTCAGCAGCGCGCCGGTGGCGGCCTCGCCGAACCGGTCACGCAGCTGCGCGCGCGACTGGGCGGAGATGTGCAGCGTGATTCCGCGGGACCCGAAGTCGCCGGTCCACCGGTCGAGCGGGATCAGGCAGATCAGCGCGGCCTCGTCCAGCACCATCGTCAGCTGCGGGTCCAACCGGCGGCCCGGTGTCCGCACCGCGAGGGCCTTGGCCTGTCGGGCGATGTGCGCGGTCAGCGCCGTGACCAGCGGCGCGGTCTTCTTGTCCTCGGCACCCAGCAGGTAGACGGTGCCGGTCTCCGCCAGCAGCCGCTCCACATCGAACGGCACCCCACCCGGTGCTGCCGCGGCGGCAGCGGTCGGGACCGACAGCCAGCTCAGCGCGGGCATGATCGTGGTGGAGATGCTGGATCGGGTCCGCTCGTTGTTGGTGAAGAACTGCATCGCCTGCTGCTCGAACCCGGTCGCGTTCGCGACCCGCAGCTCCCACAGCGCGTCGGACTTGGCCTGGTCGTCGGGGTGCGCGATCCAGCGCTGAACGTCGGCCATCGTGTACGGGCCGAGCGCAGCGGCGTGCAGCAGCGCGGTCAACGCCTGCCGGGCCAGGTTGAGCCAGTGCTCGGCGTCGTCGGACTTGGCGCCGACGCCGTCGAGCAGGTCCGAGGCGCGGTCCATCGCCACGCCAGGGTCGGTGCAGCCGGTCAGCGGGTCGAAGGTGATGGTGGACCCGTCGTCGGTCAGGCCGTCGGGGTCGAACACCCACACCGGGCCACGCTTGCCGCGCTGGGTGCGGGTGATGTCGAGGATGTCGGTCTTCGTGGAAGTGGCAATCACCGCGCCCGGCGCGTCCAGCAGATGATTCATCATCAGCCCGGTCTTGCCCGCGCGCGGCCCGGCCACCGTCAGCGTGTGGTCCTCCGCGCTCGAGCGGACCTTGACCCAGCCGACCGTGGCCACGGTCGCGCCGATCTGCGTGAGCGGCACGAACCGCCGCCTCCACGCGGGAACCTCGCCCAGCGAAGGGCGCACGATCTTGGCCTTCTTGCGCAGCATCCGCGCCGACGACACCCGCCGCACATCCCACCCCGACGCCAGCCCGTCAGTCACACGCCCAGCCCGGCCGAGGCGGCGCAGCAGCCCGCGCGAGCTGGACCGCGACCGCAGCGTGAACCCCGCCGTCACCAGCACCGCGACGACCGCGGCGGCCAGCAGCTGCCACCAATGGGCCGAGGCCTCCACCGACGCGGGCAGCGCCCGCAGCCCGAACCCGGTGTACGTGAGCCACGCCGCGAGCGCGACGCCTCCGCCGACCGGGCGGTTCACCGCCACCAGGCCGAGAGTGATCAGTAGCAGCACACCGGCCGCGATGACCCATCCGGCCGCGCCGCCCGGCGCGTGTAGGCGAACACCGGCAGCGCCGGCCAGCAGCACCCACAGCGGTGCCGCGACCAGTGGGCCGTGCATCAGCCGCCAAAACAACAGCCCCGCGGTCGCCAAACCGACCACACCGGTCGCCGCCGCCCAGTACCCGGTCTCCGTCAGCGCCGGGGTCCGGTCCCACGCGACCGCCGCGACACCAGTTGCCGTCAGCAACACCATCGCTGCGGTAAACCGGGGCACCATCACGCCCTCGGTCTTGGTCGGGCGCCGCATCATCGCGCACCCCCGATCAGCACACCGGCCACCGCGAACACAGCCCCGACCACGGCCGTGGCGAACGAGATCCGCAGCCACTGGTGCTTGGTCCAGGCGATGTCGGCCAGCCGCTTGGCCTGGTGCGTCACCGCCACCAACGGGTCGGCGACCTTCTTGCCCGCCCACAGCGGGTCGATGTGCTCGCCGATCAGCTGGCCGACCGGGCGGCTGCGGACCGCGCCGAAGTACAAGAACTCCCCCGGCGCCGAAGCGTCGGCCGGGCGGTGCAACCGCGGAACCACCACCAACAGCGCCGACCCCAGCGCGACCGCCAGCGCCACCAGCGCGACACCGAACAGCACCCGCGCGAGCAGCGGGTCGCTGTGCGACTGCGACACCAGCGTCAGCACCACCGCCGTCAGCGCCGTCTCCACCGTCGCCGCGAAACCGGCCTTCGTGTCCGCCTTGTCGATCGCCGCAGCGGCCGAGTCATGCATCCGCCACACCAAATCCAGCTGGATACGCTCGTTCATCGCGCACCACCTGGCGCATCGGCGGGAGCCTGCGCGGGCTGCACGCTGTCGCTGTACGACATGAAAGCGTTGTGCGCCGCCATCTGGTCAGCGGTGATCGCGGTAGAGCCCACGCGAACCGGGCCGAACCGCGTTTCGACCTCGTAGAAGCCGACCTCCGGCTTGTCGGTCGCGGTCTTGCCGAGCGCGGCGGCAACCTGATCGACCACTGCCCGCTTAGCGCTCCACTGGTCGAGCAGCGCGGTGGAGAAACTGGCCTCCACCCGCGGCGCCGGCAGCTCCGAGTGAGCCGCCACGAACGCGGCCAGCGCGAACAGGCCGCGAATCACCGCGGCATGCCCAGCCGGAACCTCCAACATTCCAATCGGCGGCACCCACTCCGTGCCACTCTGCACTGCGTCAGTCATGCTGTAGACCTCTCGAACTCGTACCTGAGTGATGGGAGAACCGGCCCTGTTCTGGTTGGCGCCCGTACGGGGCCGGTCCGGGATTTGTCTGCGCCCTGCGGTGGACCGCGGGCTCATCCGGCGACCTCTGTCGGCCGCCACTCGGCGGCATCCACCACACCGCCGCTCGCGATCGCAGCAGCCACGAGGTCGTCAAGCGCTCGGCCCGGCACGAATAGCCGCCGGCCCACGCGCACAGTTGGGAACTCGCCCGCCGCGATCACGCGGTAGAGCGTCATCCTCGACAGGCCGAGGATCTCGGCCGCCTCGGTGATGCTGAGGAACTTCCGTGACTTCTCGACGGAGTTGACGTCTGTCATTTCGTATCTCCTTGAGGGCTGGTCTATGTCACCTAGCCTAATCTAGGTCACTTTATTACACAACAGTTCACAGGGGACTGACCTAGATACCTAGGTCGATTAGGGTTGGGGTGTGCAGGTGAAGATCAACGACCCCCGGCCGTCCTACGTCCAGATAGCTGACGGCGTACGCCGTGCAATCCTGACCGGCGAGCTGGCGGCTGGCACGAAGCTTCCGTCCGGGCGCGAACTCGCCAAGGAGTGGGGAGTCGCTGTCATGACTGCCCAGAAGGCCGTTGACCAACTACGGGCGGAAGGTCTCGTGCATAGCCAGCAGGGTCGAGGGGTGTTCGTCGCGGCGTCGCCGAAGAGTCCCCCTGAGGACACTGGCGCGAGTGAACTCCGAGAGACTGTTGAGGATCTGCGGCGCAGACTCGCAGCTGTCGAGCGACGCCTGGGTATGGATGATGACAGCGCGAACTAGTGAGGTCAGTACGACTAGCGGCGGCTGGTGAGTTCATGAGAACCAGTGGACACTGGAGTAGACGACACGACCCGGACAAAGTGTCCGGGTAGGTCGTTGGGGCGCTGGCCTATCGTTGTCGGTATGCGCGGAGCCGGCGATCACCTCAGCATCGGGGAACGGGTCGCGTTCTACCGTGTTCGTCGCGGCCTCACCCAGTCGGTGCTGGCAAGCCTGGTGGGGCGGACCGAAGACTGGTTAAGCAAGATCGAGCGGGGCGAACGGGAGATTCGTCGGCTAGACGTACTCGCGGAGCTCGCGTCAGCGCTACGGGTGTCGCTCGGCGACCTGCTTGGTCAGCCCGTCCTTCTCGAGGACGATCACCAGCACGACGACGTGCCGGCGATCCGCGACGCGCTAATGGCTCCTCGCAGGCTCTCGCGGGTCTTGTTCCCGAACGACCAGCTCGGTCGGGCGCCTGACATCGAGCAGGTCGCAAACCTGACCGAAGGAGCCTGGGAGCATTATCAGCTCGGCCGCATCGGGCGCACAGTCGAAATGTTGCCCGAGCTCATCCGCGCCGCTCAAGCTCTCGAAACAGAGGCGAATGGCAGTGGTCGCGGATCAGCGGTCTCGGCTCGCATCCATCACCTCGCTGCAACGACTCTCACCAAGATCGGGGAATCTGACCTGTCGTGGATCGCGGCTGAGAGAGCGATGAACGCAGCGGATAACTCGGACGATCCACTTGTGCTCGCGTCTGCTGCGAGGGCTGGCACACACGCCTTGCTAGCAGTCGGCAGATACGATGACGCACTCCAACTGGGACAAACCGCGCGCTCGTGGCTGACCACGAATGTCCGAGACATGGACCCGGCGGCTTTGAGCTTGCTCGGCATGCTCGATCTCCGTATGGCCACGGCTGCCGCTAGGCGCAACGATAGGGCGACCGCCAATGAACTCCTGGCTGCTGCCGACTCGGCTGCTCAGCGTCTCGGCGCGGACGCCAACTACTGGCAAACCTCCTTCGGTCCGACGAATGTGATGCTTCACCGGTTGTCCGCTGCTCTCGATCTCGGCGACGTCGCGTATGTGACCGAACACGGCCCCCGCGTCGACTCATCGGTACTTCCGACGGTGCGCCAGGTCGCACACGGCATCGACATCGCGCGAGCACATAGCTACTCGGCTCAAGACGACGAGGCAATTGCCGCGCTCCTCGATGCAGAGGCAAAATCCCCGCAGCTTGTGCGCCATAATCCCGCTGTGCGCGAGATCGTACGAGAAATCCACCGGCGGACCCCGATTGCCGGTGGTCGGGGAGCACAGGTGCTGGCCCTCGCCGAGCGCTGTAGGGCAGTTCAATGAGCGGACGCACTCTCGGACTGGTCTGTGCAGCGGCCGGCGGAATTGAGCACGTCCGCGAGGAACTCATCGAACCAATGCTCGAAGGCGGGTGGACTGTTGCGGTCACGCTCACTCCAACCGCCGCAACATGGTTAGAGGCGACCGGGGAATTCGGCAAGATCGAAGCCGTCACCGGTCTGCCGGTTCGTAGCGCACCGCGGCTACCTCAGGAGACTAGCCCGCATCCTGCCGTGGACTGCTACGCGGCCGTGCCGGCGACCGCCAATCTAGTAGCCAAGCTCGCGCTTGGCATCGCCGACAGCCAAGCACTCACCCAACTGTGCGAGGCGATCGGGGGCGGCCGCCCACCGGTCGTCATCTTTCCGCGGATCAACGCAGCGCACGCTGGTCAACCCGCATGGGAGCACCATCTCGCCGCATTGGCTGGCGCTGGCGTCCACCTGGTCTACGGCGAGGACGTTTGGCCGCTTCACGCGCCTCGAAGCGCGCCGAACAAAGAACTCCCTTGGCGCGCCATCCGCGCTGCGATCGAGGCCGCTGCAATCGGTGCGGCGTGAACATTGGGCAGCCGAGTAGGCGTCATATCAAAGTGAGCTGATCGTTGTTCGGCTTGGAGCCAGGCATCAGGTCGCCGCGCTCTCTCAGGTGGTAGACGACTCGGTCACTCCTGAAGCTTGACGTTGGACGCGCCGCCCCCCTGCTCCAGGACGATGGGGCGTCGACCTCGTGACGTCTGAATGAATCCCTCGTCCGCCAGCAGAGCGATAGCACGATGAGCGGTACCGACGGCGACGCCGTATCTGCGCGCAAGATCCTTGACTGGCGGTAGAACGTCGCCCACACCCAGCACCCCGCATCTAATGGCTCCGCGCAGGTCTCGAGCGATCTGAATGTACGGGCCGCGCGGTGTCGAGCCTTCTTCGGCGATGTCGGAGCTTGCGCGGCCGACAGCGCCGTTAGCGAGAACTCCAGCCGGGCGTGCAGGCATACGACCGGCGAGGGCCGGCGCGGCACGTTGATCCGCCTCAGCCAGCCAAGCAGCGTAGACGCGGAGTGTTGTAGCTCCGCCACCGCCATGCCCCAACCGGCCCGCCACGGCCCTGATGTTCACGCCCGCATTCAGCAGTTCTGTAGCGGAGTAGTGCCTGAGCTTGTGAAGCGTGCTGTCGATACGGAGCCGGCGCGCCATACGTTCGAACCGGTGGGTCGTCGTGCTCGGGTCTAGGAATGTTCCGTGATTCGGCGCGAGGGAGAAGACATAGCCCCTGTCGTCCATCTTGACGCCGAGTTCCTCGGCCTGGGCCTCAGCTAGGGCTCGATGTTCGCGGAGAATTCCCGTGGTCTCCTCGTCAAGCACGATCCTGCGGTGTTGATGGCTCTTGGTGTCCTTCTCGACCCACTCGCCGTTCTCGCCTTTCCCGATCGCCCGCTCGATGACAACGACGCTGTTGTCGAGCTTTAGGTGGTACCAATGGAGCGCGCAGAGTTCGCCACGACGTGCACCTGTGGTCATGGCGGTCCAGACGAAGACACCCCAGTCCGGTCCTCGTGCCCACGCCTCGTTCACGAGCTGGGCGGCCTCCTGGGCAGTTGGTGGTCCCGGCTTGGCTGTCGGTATGGCTGGCTTTCTGGCCACGTTTGCAGGGTTGACGCCGATCCATCCCCACCGCACTGCAGCGTCGAAGGCACCGCTAAGAATCCAGTGGACCGTGCGAATCCCTGACGCCTTGTAGGGCCTGCACTCATGTGGCTTGCACATACGCTTGCACCTGCGGCATGCAGGATCGAACGGCTCGCACGACCCAGACGCACCGTGCTCGTCGCAGACGTGCGGGTGCGTAGTGCGGTGCTGAATGTAGTCCCGACCGTGGCAGTGGTCCCGGCAGCGCCGGAGGTCGGCGTACAGCGACTCAAGCGTGTCGGCCTGGATCCGCGCGATCGGAGTCGATCCGAGAATCGGGCGGATGTGCTTGCTCGCCTTGCTGGCGTAGTCCCGCCGGGTTCCAGGGGCGACGTCGAGTCCGACTTCGAAGTAGCGGTCGAGCAGCTGGTTGAGAGTGGCAGATGTCCGCGGCGCACGTCTCTCGTCAACTTGGTTCTGAAGCCTGGTGAGCGCCTTCTCAGCCTTCCGTTTGGCGTCCGGTCCGGCGGCGATGGTCTCCCTGAGGTACACAGGCTTCTTGGTGACCGGATCGACGCCGGCATAGACCCGCACCCTGTATGCGCCGCCGCGCTCCTCGATGTTGCCTCGATGTTTGCGGGCACTCTTCGTAGCCACGCTGCGATCGTACGAGACCGTTCATGCCCAGCGCCATGCCCATGCCCAGAGTTGACGCGCGTGCAGTCAGGCGACAAGGACGGTCAGGGCACGAAAAAGCCCAGGTCAGAAGGGGTTTCTGCCTGGGCTTGAGGGGCGCGCTCGGAGGGATTCGAACCCCCAACCTTCTGATCCGTAGTCAGATGCTCTATCCGTTGAGCTACGAGCGCTGGACAACGACGAGTAACGATACATGGCGGGGGCCGGTGTAGGCCAATCGGGCTCGACGGGTGGGTTTCGGGCGGTGCGGCGGGCGGGGTGGGGAGGGGCGGCGGCCCTACGATCCGGGGCATGGGCATTGAGGACTAGCTGGGTGGGCGGGATCTGGGGGACGTGAAGAAGGCGGTCGGGTTCGTGATGGAGAACTCGGACGATTTCGAGAAGGTGCTGCAGCTGGTGCGGGGGTTGCCGGACGACGCGGTGGGGCTCATCGGGAAGTTGCCGGAGTTGCTGAAGACGGTCGGGTCGGGGCTGGCCGAGGCGGGGGAGCAGGCGGCGAAGGCGGCCGGGACGCTGGTCGGGGACGACGGGAGGGTGGGGCGCGGCAGGCGCTGACCGGGAGCGCGAACACGATGAACTCGGCCAAGGACAAGCTGAAGGACGCGGCCGGGATGCTGTCGGGGCTGGCGGGTGAGCTGGACAAGATCCCGGGGATCGGGGACGCGGCGGCGAAGAAGCTGAACGACGGGAGCGGGCAGGTCGGCGGGGTCGCGACCGAGATCGAGAGCCTGGCCGGGAATCTGCAGGATCTGTCGGGGATCCTGGCCACAGTCGGCGACGCGCTCAAGGGCCTCGGGACGAAGCTGTCCGAGTCCGGCGGATCGGTCCAGACTCTCCTCGACTGACAAACTGACCAAACTGACAAAGAGGGAACCGGTTGCTCCCTGCACTCGTCCAACGACGCGTCGTTGACGGGCAAGGGAGGACCTCTGCGTGACTAAGGTCGCGGGCATGGCGAGTCGACTGGTGCGGGGTACGGCGATCGCGTGTGGGGTCGCCGTGGTCGCAGGGGCGGGGATCGGGTTCGCGCTCGGTGACCCGGTGCAGCCGGAGGACATCGTGCCGGCCCGCAAGCTGCCGGCCGACGTGTGCGAGCGGATCGGCGACGTGTCCAGCCTGTTGCCCCAGGCATCCAAGGGCGAGGTCTCGCTGACCCAGGCGGGGACCTCGGTGATCACCTGCGCCGCGCAGGCCGATCCCCGCTCGCAGCGCACCTACTCCGCCGCGGTGGTGAAGCTGACCATCACGCCGTACGGCGGCCGGGACTTCGGCGCAGGCCGCGCACCGCTGAACCCGGCGCAGAACGCGAAGTGGACGTGGGAGCGGAGCCCGCTCGACGCCGTCGCCGACCGGCCGTACCCGACCAAGCTGAGCGCGACCGCGCGGGGCATCGCCGGCCAGTCGTGGTCGGTTCATGCAATCGTGCAGCGCGGCGATGTGGTCGTCAACGTGGACTACACGGCCTACCCGGTCGAGCAGAAGAGCGCAGAGCAGGCGGCGCTGGTGCTGGCGGACCGCGCGATCTGGGAGACGAAGTGAACAGCACGCCGCAGATCCCCGGCTACGAGTTCGACCAGCAGCTGCTGGCGCATCCGCTGGCGGAGTTGTGGCGCGGCCGCAGCTTCACCGGCATGGAGGTCGTCGCGCTGTTGCTGAGCGAGACCGGCGCACGGGACGAGGTCGTGCGTGACCGCCTCGTGCAGGCCGGCCGCGGCGCCGCACTCGAGCCCGGGCAGCTGCAAACGCCGCTGTGGGCCGCGAACTTCAGCACCGACCGCCCATACGCGATCACCCAGCTGATCCCCGGCCAGTCCGGCGCCGAGCGGCTGATCGACCCACTCGACGGCGTCCTTGGCAACGACGAGGAGTCCCTGCAGGCGGTCCGCTCCCAGCTCAGCGGGTACGGCGCCATCCCCCCGGCGGCCGCAACCCCGCAAGACCAACCGCCGTCCCCCGCAGCCCAGCCACCAGGTGAGCAGACCCTGCAGAGCGCGATGGAGGCGGCGCTGCAGCCCGCGAAACCACGGCAGTCCAAGGTCGAGCTCGCCCGCGAGTACCGGCACAAGATCGGCACCTGGGTCTACGTCGTTGCCGTGATCATCGTCTTGTTGGTCTTCACCGTCACGTACTCGATCGGCTCCACGATCGGCAGCGCGGTCAAGGACGAGCCGGTCGAGGCTGTGCCTGCCGCGGTCACCCCGAGCCCTCTCCCGCCGTCGGTCATGCTCCCCGGTGTCCCGCGGATCACGACCGCGAAGTACAAGCCTCCGACCGGTGCCCCCGGCGTCCTCGGTGCGACGTACCCGGCCGGCGCGGATGTGCAGCCGGTCCTGACCGGCGGGCTCCCGTTCGCGTTCGGGTGGCCGCGGCCGCCCGAGGTCAGCTCGCTCGGTGAGTCCGGCGAGGCGATCTACCGCCGCGTGCAGACCGCTGCGATGAGGGACCGGCCGCGCGGGACGCTCGACGCCCGGATCGCGCTGCACCCGTGCAAGGACCTGGCCGCCTGCATGGCCGACCGGCCCGCGTTCGACAAGGCCTGGACGGCCGCATTCACGGCGCCCGCGCCGGAGACTGCCAAGGAACCGAGGACCTGGTTCACCGAGCAGGGTGACTCTCAGAAGACGAAGGTGTACGCGCTGACGATGACGCACGCTTTCATCAGTGGCGGCCAGTGGTGGCTGGTCGGGGTGATGGCCACCGGCGTCGCCGGAGAGGAAGCGGACGTCCAGCGCATCGTGAACGACATCTGGCGGCAGACCAGCTGATCCGCCGAAGAATCTTCAGCAACGGCCCGCGCATCCAGCGCGGGCCGTTCTCATTTTCACAAGGTTCACCGGAAAGCGATTGTCGCGAAAACTTTGTGAGCGGGCTCACATGCTCCTGGTTCTCACCACGCGTTCGAGTCGCGTACCGTTAGTACCACTTGCACACTGGTATATGTCCACTGGACGCACTGGTATGCGACAGATCACACCGCCAGCCAGCTGGATCGCACCGCCGGAGACCCCGGCGGCCGGAGCCGTACCTTCCCTTCAGCGTCGAGGGGCAGGCCGGCCGCCGGGCCCGACAGCCGAGAGGGAATGAGCCGCCGATGACGACCACCGCCAGCCCGACCCATACCGAAGCCGACGCCACCGCCGACCCGGAGCCCCTCAAAGCCGAGGCCTACGACCTGACTGACGCCCCGACGAAGCACGCCGGCCTGCTGGCCTGGGTCGCGGAGGTCGCCGCACTGACGCAGCCGGACCGGATCCACTGGATGGACGGCTCGGACGCGGAGTACGCGCAGCTCACCGACGAGCTGATCGCGGCCGGCACCATGGTCCGGCTGAACGACGAGAAGAAGCCGAACTCGTTCTGGGTCCGCACCGACCCGTCGGACGTCGCGCGGGTCGAGCAGCGCACGTTCATCTGCTCGGTCAACGAGGAAGACGCCGGTCCGACCAACAACTGGATGGACCCGGGCGAGATGAAGGCCCTGATGACTGGGCTGTACCGCGGCTCGATGCGCGGCCGGACGATGTACGTCGTCCCGTTCTGCATGGGCCCGCTGACCGCGGAGAAGCCGATGTTCGGGGTCGAGATCACCGACTCCGCGTACGTGGTCGCGTCGATGCGGATCATGGCCCGCACCGGCGCCGACGTACTCGAGAAGATGGGCACCGACGCGAACTACGTGCCCTGTCTGCACTCCGTCGGCGCCCCGCTCCAAGAGGGCGAGAAGGACGTGCCGTGGCCCTGCAACGACGAGAAGTACATCGTGCAGTTCCCCGAGGAGCGGGCGATCTGGTCCTACGGCTCCGGGTACGGCGGCAACTCGCTGCTCGGCAAGAAGTGCTACTCGCTGCGGATCGCGTCGGCGATGGCTCGGGACGAGGGCTGGCTCGCCGAGCACATGCTGATCCTGAAGCTGATCTCGCCGGAGAAGAAGGTCCACTACATCGCGGCCGCGTTCCCGAGCGCCTGCGGCAAGACCAACCTGGCGATGCTCGACCCGACCCTGGAGGGCTGGGAGGTCGAGACGCTCGGCGACGACATCGCCTGGATGCGGTTCGGCGCGGACGGCCGGCTGTACGCGGTGAACCCCGAGTTCGGCCTGTTCGGCGTGGCCCCGGGTACCGGCTGGAAGACCAACCCGAACGCGATGCGCACGATCGAGAAGGGCAACTCGGTCTTCACGAACGTCGCGCTCACCGACGACGGTGACGTCTGGTGGGAGGGTTACTCGCCGACCCCGCCGAACCACCTGACCGACTGGAAGGGCCGGGAGTGGACGCCGGACTCGGGCGAGCTGTCGAGCCACCCGAACAGCCGGTTCTGCACCCCGATCAAGCAGTGCCCGATCATCGCCGACGAGTACGAGGACCCGAACGGCGTGCCGATATCGGCGATCATCTTCGGCGGCCGCCGGGCCACCACGGTGCCGCTGGTGACCGAGTCGCGGGACTGGGACCACGGTGTGTTCATGGGCGCGACGCTGTCGTCCGAGACCACCGCGGCCGCGGTCGGCGAGGTCGGCGTCGTACGGCGGGACCCGATGGCGATGCTGCCGTTCCTCGGCTACAACGCGGGTGACTACTTCGACCACTGGCTGACCGTCGGCAAGGAGCACGACGCCTCCAAGCTGCCGCGGATCTTCTACGTGAACTGGTTCCGCAAGGACGAGGCCGGCAAGTTCGTCTGGCCCGGGTTCAGCGAGAACAGCCGGGTGCTGAAGTGGGTGATCGAGCGGATCGAGGGCCAGGCCGCCGCGGTCGAGACCCCGATCGGCCGGGTGCCGACCGCCGACGCGCTGGACGTGTCCGGCCTGGACATGACCGACGAGGAGCTGGCGATCGCGCTGAAGTTCGACGCCGACGAGTGGCGGACCGAGCTGCCGCTGATCGAGGAGTGGTTCGCCAAGCTCGGTGACAAGGTTCCAGCCACGCTGAAGCTCGAGCTCGACAACCTGCGAGCGCGGCTCGGCTGACCCAGACTCCGACCTGCCGATTCGGAAGCCGGCACGTCGGACGGAAAGCGCGGCGCCCGGGGCGGGGGGGGGGGGCGCCGGGCCCACGGCCGACCCGACCAGCGGCAAGAACCTGGCGTACGCACTGGGCACCCTCGCGC
>NZ_JBFAHB010000085.1:0-36590 GCF_040653975.1 Kribbella sp. NPDC050820 | reverse complement strand
ATCAGCCTGCGCTCGTCGGCATCAACGTCGTTCATGCTCGCTACGCTGCGCGTGCTCCACGTTGACCCCTCCCACACACACCCTGCCAACACCTCTCCTACCGAGGAAAGGTCCCCTTCAGGGTCTATCAGCCGAGCGCGGTACGCAGCGCGGCATGGGAGCCGCGGACGATCGCCTCCCGGTTGGCCTCGTACGTCGGGTCGGTGATCGCGGTCTTGTTCGCCGCGTCGAATGACAGCACCGGAACGTGCAGGTGACCAGCCGGCATCGACGGGTCCAGCAGGTCGCGCTGCAGGGTGTTGCGGTAGGCAACCTCGTTGGACAGGTAGCCGCCGCCGGCGCCCTCGGACGCGATCGAGCCGGGCGTCGGGCCTAGCGGCTGGCGGACGGGCTGAGTCTGACCGGCCGGGATCTCGAGCACGCTGGTGTTGACCCGCATCCGGAACGGCGTGACCTCGGCCTGCGCCATCCGGGCCAGCGGCAGGCTGGAGGTCAGCCACTCGGGACCCGCCGGCATGCTGGGGGAGACGACCGGTGCGCTGACCGTGCCACCGCCCCACAGGTTGTTGTTGTCACCGATCGAGCTGACCGAACGGCGCCGGCCGTTGAACACCTCCAGGTCGAGGATGCCCACCCGGCCCTGGCTCGCAGTCATGACCAGATCAGCCCGCTGTGGACCTGGGCGGTAGTGCGGGGCGAGAGCGTTCTCGACCATGTTCTCGTCGAAGTCGGTGTACCGGACCGGGAAGACGACGGTCTGGATCTCGTACGTCTTGCCGTTCACCACCCAGCGCTGACCGTCCAGAGTCAAGGCGTTGGCGCCGGACGGGTTGCCGATCCGGATGTCCGCGTCGAGCGTGAACGGGTCGAAGCCGGTCACCAGGATCCTCTGCACGCCAGGGGCGAACCGGGTGCCGGTGATACCGCGGGAGCTGTACTCGAGTGACCGGATCAGGCCGGCGCGGTCCGCCGTACCGATGGTGAAGTCCGGTTGCCACTGCCGCAGGGCGAGGGCCATCGAGATGCGGGCCCAGTAGAGACCGCGGTCGTCGGTTGCGGGCAGTGCGTCGGGCTGCGTCTGCGGGTGTTGTGCGCGATGGGTCGCCGTACGCCAGAGGGCCTCGCCTTGGGTGCGGACGAGGACGGCGGCAGCGTGTTTGTTGGGAACCGAGCAAAGCAGACGGGTGAACAGGGCGACGTGCCGGTCGAAGCTGGAGCGGCGCAGGATCTCGGCCGGCACCGACGGGCCGCCGGCGACGCCGTTGTCCAGGCGCTGCTCCTCGACGGTGCCTTTGACGGCGGTGTCGAGACAGCCGGTGGTGGGTGCGGCGTGGACGGTCGGCGCACCCGACAGGGCAGTGGTCAGGGCGATGGCGCCGATGAGCAGGGAGCGTGAGAACGAACTGGGGCGGAGTCTCATAAGGGCTGTCTATCAGATCTCTCCCGGAACCCGATCAGATTACTGACCACCCCGGGTATTGCAGACAGTATGCAAGGGGTTACCTTCAGAAGGCGGCGATCGCCCACGCCGCCCTCATCAAGGAGCACATCGTTGAGCATCACATCTCGCCGCGGCCAGGCGTCGGCGCCCAATACTGCGGCTTTCACTTCGCGGCGCCGGTTCCTGACCACCGCCCTGCAGACTACTCTCGTCGCCGGAGCCGGCGGCGCCGCCCTCACCGCCTGCGCCGACGACGGTACGACGCCCTCGTCGGTCGCCTCGTCCGCCGGACACACGCTGGCCGGCACCTACCCGCCCTCCGCGCCGCCGGTTGCTGACGGCAACCAGGCGCTGCAGCGCCTGCAGGAAGGCAACGCCCGGTTCGTCGCCGACCGCGAGGAGAACCTGGACGAGGGCATCGCGCGCCGCGTTGCCGTCAGCAAGGGTCAGACCCCGTTCGCCACCGTGCTCGGCTGTGTGGACTCGCGGGTGCCGATCGAGCTCGTCTTCGACCAGGGGCTCGGTGACCTGGTCGTCGTCCGGAGTGCCGGCGAAGCGCTCGACCACTCGGTGACCGGCAGCCTGGAGTTCGGCGTCGCCGAGTTGCACACACCGCTGCTGATGGTGCTCGGCCACCAGCGGTGCGGCGCGCTCACCGCGACGATGAAGGCGGTCGACGCAGGCCGGCGCACCGCCGAGGCGGGCGAGATGGACTACCTCGTCGACACCCTCGCCCCGGCCGTCCGGCAGGTCGCCGGCAAACCCGGCGACCGCCTCACCAACGCCATCCACGCGAACGTCGACCTCGTGCTCGCCACGCTCCGCCAGTCACCCGTCATCGGTCCGCTGGAGAAGTCCGGCAAGCTCAAACTGGTCGGCGCCTACTACGAGCTCGACACCGGCAAGGTCATGCTCCACCAGTGACGCAGAGCTGGCTGCGGAGGGTCTCTCCGGCCCACTGCAGCCAGCGCTCGTGGGACCAGGCGCGGTCGCGGGTGAACAGCAGGTAGAGCTCGGGGCTGAGGATGGCGTAGAGGATGTCTGCCGTGTTCTCAGCGGTGAGGTCCTCGCGTGCGCCTGGTTTGGTGACCAACGCGTCTGCGGCTGCGCGCTGGACGACGTACCGCAGGTCCTCGTCCTGCGGCCACAGCGCGGCGACCTCGGGGTCGTTCGCTACAGCGGCCTCCAGGACGCGCATGATCGGTGAGACCCGCTGCAGCACGGCGCTCGAGCCGGGGACGTACGCCGACAGCATCTCTCCGGCCGTCGCCGCTTTGACGGCGTCGGTGAACCACGGGCGATCCATCGTCGCGATCGGCTCGGAGTCCCCGGCGATGGTCACGTCGACGAGCTCCTTGAGCAGGGCCCGCTTGTTGCCGAAGACGAAGTAGATCGTCTGTACGGCGACCCCGGCCCGGTCGGCCACGTCCTGCAGGTTGGTCGCGCCGTACCCGTCCTCGACGAACAGCTCAGTGGCTGCCTGGATGATCCGCCGCCGGGTCTCGGCCGCCTTCTCCGCCCGCCGGTTGGGCCGCTTGACAACAGTCATGACTAGAGTCTATCTCTAGATTCGTCCGCTATAAGTCAACTCTAGAGAAAGGCACTAGTTATGTCGCTCATCGCAGTCACCCGATTCGAAGCTGTCGACACCGTCGAGGCGACCGAAGTACGGGATCGCCACACCGCCCTGGTCGAGGCCGTGCGCACTGCCACGCCGGGTCTGACCGAGGCGCGCCTCGGCCGGCTGCCCGATGGCCAGTGGGTCGGCGTCTGGCGCTGGGACTCGATGGACACGCTCAAGTCCGTGCGTGAGCTCGCCCCGAACCTCCCCGAGGTGAAGGCAGCCTTCGCCCTGGTCCGCGAGGGCACCTCCGCGGTCGAGGAGATCGAGGTGGTCGACGAGCTCTGAGGTCTACGAGGTCAGCGGTAGCTCGGTGACGCGCAGGGTTGTGCAGCCGTAGGGGATGAGCGTGAGGTCCTGCGCGTCGCCGGTGGTGGCGGGCCTGGGCGCGGGTGCGGCGGCTGCGCCGTGCTCCAGCGTCCAATAGGGGACTTGGCGGCCCTGCGCGCGGAGCTGAATCGGGGACTTCACGAAGGGGTGCCCGGTCAGCGGCCGGCGGTCGACCTCGATCGTGGCCGGGTCGATGGCGTAGTTCCACGGGCCGGCCGGGTGGATCTCCCAGGTCGCGTGCGGGTCGTCGCCGCCGATGCGGTGCCTGGTCTCGGGGATCGGAAGGGCGAAGACCAGTGGACCGCGTTCGAAGGTGCTGGCCGTCCGCGAGACCGTCTGCACCGCGGCCGGGAGATGCAGTCGAACGACGTGCGGTCCGCCGGACCAGTCGCGTCGTACCTGGTGAATGGTGCCGGCGGCAACCGGCTTGCCGTCGACGGTGGCGTCGGTGGTCCAGGCGGGGACACGGAGATCGAGCGGTACGACGCCGGAGCCGCTGACCGTGATCGTGACGTCGTCCTCGAACGGGTACGACGTGGCGACGTCGACGGACAGGTCGCCGTACGAGAAGGAGCACGGGGCGTAGGACAGGGCGGTGAGGGCGCCGTCGGGCGAGTGCATCCAGAGGTGGGTGGTGAAGCGGTGCCAGCCCTGGTGTCGGTTGGCCGTGCAGCAGCCGAAGTGGGGCGCGAGGCCGAAGACGTTCGCGTCGGGGCCGTTGTTGGTGTAGATGCGGTCCTCGGTGACGTGGCAGATCACCTGGTTGGCCTGCTGCACGTACTGGTGCGTCCACTCGTCGGCCGATGCACTCGCGGGCAGCGCGTTGAAGGCGAGCCGCTCCATCCGGTCGGCGAGTGGCTCGACGGCGCCGTAGGACTCGAGGGCGACCTCGAGCGACGCCAGGTGCTCGACGACCGTGCAGTTCTCGGTGCCCTGGCTGGGGTGGCGACCGGCCAGGTGCTCGTCGCAGCTGAACAAGCCGCTCGCTTGCCCGTGGTGCTCGTCCAACGCCGCGACGAGCCGGAGGAGGCGGGCCTGCTGATCCTCGGCGGAATCGTGCCGCGACCAGACCGGCATCGCCTTGAGCCCCATCGCGACGTTCACACCATGCGAGGACAGGTGGACGTCGTTCATCCAGAGGCCGTCGTGCTCGTCCTTCGCGGCCTGCAAGGTTGCGTCCGGCACCTTCCCGCGGAACGGGAGGTCGTCGGCGTACCCAAACCAGTCGAACCCCTGCTCCTGGCACTTCGCCGCCAGCGGCAGCAGCCAGTCCTCGCGGGTCAGATCGTGGAGCTGGTTGATCACCCAGACCACGTCGGTCCACCGCGACCGCGCCCACTCCTGCAGCGGCCACTCGTCCAGCAGTACGTCGAGCAGCCGGAGGAACCGCAGTGCGGCCGGTACCACCCGCTCGTCGCCGGTCGCGTCATAGTGCTGCAGCAGCGCCTTCAGCACGATGATCCGCGGCCAGACGTCATGGTCGGCGTACGTCGATTCGCCCGAGCGCGGCCCGAACCAGCCGTCCGGGTGCTGATGGTCGAGGATGTAGTCGACCCAGCGCTGTACCTTCGCCTGCAGCCGCTCGTCGTCGAGCAGGTAGGCGATGCCGGTGATGCCGTCGAGCCAGTACGGTCCGCGCTCCCAGCCCTCGGCGTCACCGCCGATCCAGCCGCTGCGTGCGATGTCGGGCCAGAACTCGTCCAGGTGACCGGCCATCCCGTCGGCCTGCAGACGCAGCCGCTCCAGCAACCATCCGGTGGGCCGGACAGTTGCCAGCGGCAAGGGGCGGAGGGCGGCGGGAGCGAGCGTGAACTGAGGGTGGCCGGAACCCGGCACGGAAGCAGCTCCTAAGTGTCAGTCGACCTGGGTGAGGCGGCCGGTGTCCACGTCGTACATGAACCCTCCGACCAGGATGTCGTCGCCGATCAGCGGGTGGTCGCGCACGGCGGTGACGTCGTGGCGGAGCGCCTCGAGCTGGTCGGGGATGACGTGGATCGGCAGGTAGCCGGCCGGCTTGCCGGCGGCGGCCTCGACCTTGGCGCGCAGGTCGTCCTCGGACATCGCGGCCATCGCGCAGCGGGTGTGCGGGATGACCATGATCCGGCGGACGCCGAGCAGCTGGACGCCGAGCACCAGCCCGGTCATCGTCACCTCGGTGACCCGGCCGCCGGCGCTGCGCAGCACCTTCGCGTCTCCCGGCTTCAGCCCGAGCATCTCCAGCGGCGGGATCCGCGAGTCCATGCAGGTGACGACGCAGACGCCGGCGTGCGCGATCCCGTCGAACCCGCCGTAGTGGAAGTCGGCGGCGTAGTCGGCGTTGGCGGCCAGCAGGTCCTCGAATCCGCTGCTCATCGGACGTCACCCGGCACTGGGGTTTCGGCACGCAGGATCGACATGGCGAACGGCTCCTTTCCGCAGGACTCCGGACGAGGTGGATCGGCCGGTGCGCTGGTGACCGGCACATTCCAGGACCGGCCGTCGCGATGCACCACGGTCACGGTTCCCAGGTCTTCGCCCGCCACACTGAGGGCATCCAGCGCAAGCTCACCGGTGAGCTCACGTACGGCGATCTCCGCCGCCTGGCCGTGTTTCGACCAGGTCGACCGGCCGCGTAGGCCGGTCAGCACAGTCTCCCCGCGACGCGCGGCCTCGAGTACGCCGACGGCGGTGTTGGCAGTCAGGTGGCCGTGCATCGTGCCGAAGGGGAGCACGGTCGCAGTCGGCGCGAACCGGTGTCCGCCGAGGTGGTTCGCCTCCCAGACCCGGCCCGGCGCGACCGCGGCGACCGCGTTGACCAAGGGCCGGCCAAGCAGCGCGCAGCACTCGTCGCGCTTGCCGTTGGTACAGACCAGCATCACCGGCTCGTCGACCACGCTCAGCGTGGGCAGCGAGTCGATCACGGCATCCTGATCGCCTCGGCCGATCGCGTCGAGGTCGAGCTCGTCCAGCTGCACCGGGTCGGCGACAGCTCCACCGAGCAGCCAAGTCCGGCCGGGACGAGTCGAGGCGACGTACACCTGGTGTGACCGTTCGACCGCGTCCGGATGGCGGCCGGGGGAGCGGATCAGCCCGAACCGCACGTCCGCCTTCTTGCACGCCTCGTCGATCGCACGACCGAACTCCGGGTCGAGATGGCTCTGCGTCGGCGCCTTCGCACCCCACGGCCCAGGCTGCTCGACGACCACCCAGCCGCTGGCGACAACCGCCGTACCGGGCATCGGCTCACGCAACTCCCGACAGAAAGTCGAACACAGGCCAGGCCGGCCAGCTGCGTCGAGTCGTGCGGTCACGGAATCACCGTACGGCAGCCGGGACCAGGTTCCGGCACGGTGACCATCATCTGTGCAGAACGCCACGTCGGCCGAGGACGAGGACGGCCAGGATGGCGGCCAGGAAGGCGGAGACGGCGGCGCCGGCGAAGATTGCGTGAACTTGTGAAACGGCGGCGTCGCGGAGTGCGTCGACGAACGGGCGGCAGGAGCCGGGGGCGGACGGGCACAGTTCGTTGGGCGACGGGATGTCGTCGACGATGGCGAAGTAGCGGCGTAGACCGATTGCCGTGAGGGCGGAGACGCCGACGAGCATGCCGACCATCCGGGCGACCACCACCAGCGCGCTCACCAGGCCGTGGCTGTCCGGGGGAGTGGCGCCGAGCATGGCCGTGTTGACCGGCGACAACGCCAGCCCGAAGCCGAAGCCGCACAGCAGCAGTACGACGGTCGCCGGCCAGTGATCGAGTGCGTCGCGACTCCAGAACGCCATCGCCACGAACATCGCCCCGGCCAGCGCGAGCCCGGCACCGGTGATCACGCCGAGCCCGTAGCGCCGCGTCAGCCAGCCGCCGACGACCGCGCCGACCGGCAACGCGATCAGGAACCGCAGCAGCACCAACGCGGCCGCCAACTGCCCGCCGCCCTGGGTGGTGCGCGCAAAGACGGGTACGTCGACCAGCGCCGCGATCAGCGCACATCCGACGAGGAAGCTGACCACCAGCGAACCCCACGCCGGCGAGGCGCCGAGCAAACCACGTGGCACGATCGCCCGCGGCGTACGGCGTTGCCAGACCGCGAACGCCACCGCGAACACGGCAGCTCCAACCAGCAGCCACGGTCCCGCAGGCGACATCAGCTCCCGCTCGGGATCAGCGGTCGCAAACGCGAGCACGACACCGGCCAGCGCGAGCGCGAGCAGCAGTGCGCCCACGAGGTCAACCTGCTCGAGCGTTGCCCGCACACGGGTCTTGCGGAGCAGCAGGGCAATCCAGAGAAGCAGCAGGGCCAGTGTGACCACGCCAATCGGCGTGAGCAGGCGCGAGTCACCGGAGAACGGGACGAACGGGATGCCGAGTGTCACGCCGGTCGCTAACCGCTCGGGCGCAGTCAAGGTGAGGCCGAGGGCCACACAGGCGAGGAAGCCGACCGCAGCCGAGATCGGTGGGGCTTTGAACCCACTCAGCAGGAGCGCGAGGACTACAGCCACAAGGAGGTTGAGCCAGAAGATGTAGCGCCAGTCGGCCACCGCGAGCACGAGCGCGCCGAGCAGCGGGCCGAGCACCGACCCGATCTCCTGTACGGCGCTCACCACGCCGAGCGGGAGGCCTCGGCGGTCGGCCGGCCACAGGTCCGCGACCAGTGCGAGCGTGGCCGGGACGAGGCCGCCACCGCCGACACCTTGCAGGAAGCGGCCGGTCACTATCAACGAGAGGTCGTACGCCCCCGCGGTGATGAGCGACCCGACCGCGAAGAGCAGCAGTGCGCCGATCAGTACCGGGGTGCGGCCGACGACGTCGGCGATCCGGCCGATCAGCGGCAGGACGGCGATGTAGCCGAGCAGGAACCCGGAGATGATCGGCGCCGCCCGCTGGAGCTCGTCCGCGGACAACCCGACGCCCGCCATCATGTCCGGCAACGCCAGGACGACGACGTAGGTGTCGGCAGCTGCGAAGGCTACCGCGATCGACGCAAGGGTGAGCCGGACCCTGGGGGTGCTCACGGCTTGGTGATCTCGACCTGCTCGCCGTACTTGTCCAGGGTCACGTCATAGCTGCTGGTGGCGCCGTCGTAGAACGGTCCGGTGATCGTTGCCGACACCAACTGCTTGGTGTCCTTGTCGATCTTGAAGGTGCTCGGGAAGTCCTGGTCGGCCGGCGCCTTCGGGAAGATCCCCGGCAGCGCTGAACCCGGCACCGTGCCGGTGACCTCGGTCAGCACCTTGGCGCCCTCCCGGGTCTCGCCTTTGATCTTCGGGTCCTTCACCTTCGGCAGCAAAGAGGTCAGGCCCTTGTCCGGGTCCAGCAGGATTGCCGGGTCCGGCGCGCCGAGCGCGACCAGCTGCGACTGCGGCAGCTCGGTGAAGCCGGTCGTGAACGGCAGCTTCGCGTAGACCTTGCTGCCGACCGCGACCACCTCGGCGTCGATCGGCGCGCCCGCCGTACGAACGGTCAGTTTGCCCTTGAACGCCGGGGCGTGTGTCGCCACACCGTCACCGCTGACCAGGGTCTGCGCGTTCTCCGGTAGGTCGCGGCCGGTCAGCACGATGTGCACGCTGGCCGCCTCGTCGATCGTCTTCTTGGCATCCGTGAGCAGCGCGACCGGATCGTCGCCGGGCTGGGTGGTGCCGCCGTCGGCGTCCTTCTTGTCGTCGCTGCAGCCCGCCAGCGCCATCACCAGCACCGCGCCCAGCGCGAGCAGTCTCTTCATGGCGTCAGCCTGCCACGTAACTGGCGCTGTCGGCGGCGCAGGCAGCGATAGGTTGCGCAACCGGTACGCCGGAGCCGTCCCGTCGGGGGTCGATCGGCGGCAGGTCCACCGGGGCGCCGCTGTTCGCGCTCGCCCGGACCGGCGCAGCACCGATGAAGCCGAGCAGCAGCCCGTCCTCACCCTTGAGCAGCCGCTGGCAGCGCACACCGCCGGTGCCGCGGCCCTTGCCCGGGTATTCGCTGAACGGTGTGACTTTCACTGCGCCGACCTCGGTCCCCGGCAGCGCCGACGACGAGCCCGCGATCGTGACGACGTGCGCCTCGCGCCCGGACTCGACGGCGCCGAAGAAGACCACCTTCGCGTCCTTGCCGAGCCGGACACCGGCCATACCGCCCGCGGTCCGGCCCTGCGGACGCACCGCGGACGCCGGGAAGTGCAGCAGTTGCGCGTCGGAGGTGATGAAGCAGAGCTCATCCTCGCCGGTCGTCAGCTCGATCGCGCCGACGACCTCGTCGCCGTCGTTCAGCCGGACGATCTCCCACGCGTCCCGGTTGCTCAGGTGGTCGGGCACGACCCGCTTGACCACGCCAGCCGCCGTCCCCAGCGCGACACCGATCGAGTCGGGATCCATCGTGGTCAGCGCAAGCGCCTTCTCACCGGGCTCCAGCGACACGAACTCCGCCACCGGCGCGCCACCCTGCAGGTTCGGCGCGTTCGCCGTCGTCGGTACGGCGGGCAGGTCGAGCGACTCGAGCCGGATCAGCCGGCCGGCGCTGGTGACCAGGCCGTACTGGCCGCGGGCGGTGCTCTTCACCGCGGACACGATCGCGTCGTGCTTGGCCCGGGCGTCGCCGGTGCCGAACGGCTCCACGCCGTTCGTACGGGCGAGCAGGCCGGTCGAGCTCATCAGCACCCAGCACGGGTCGTCGCTGACCTCGAGCGGCACGGCCGCGGTCTTGGTCGCGCCGGACGACTCCAGCAGCACGGTCCGGCGCGGCGTGCCGTAGGTCTTCGCGACCTCGGCCAGCTCGTCGGAGACCGTCTTGCGGAGCAGGTTCTCGTCCTCGAGGATCGCGGTCAGCCGCTCGATCTCGCGCTCCAGCTCGCCCTTCTCGGTCTCCAGCTCGAGCTTGGAGAACTTCGTCAGCCGGCGCAGCGGCATGTCCAGGATGTAGTTGGCCTGCACCTCGGACAGGTCGTAGATCTCCATCAGCCGGCCGCGGGCCTGGGCGGCGTCGTCGCTGCTGCGGATGATCTGGATGACCTCGTCGATGTCCAGGATCGCGATCAGCAGGCCGTCGACGATGTGCAGCCGGTCCTGGGCCTTCTTCCGGCGGAACTCGCTGCGCCGGCGGACCACGTCGTACCGGTGGCCGAGGTAGACCTCGAGCAGGTCCTTCAGGCCGAGCGTGCGCGGCTGGCCGTCGACGAGGCACACGTTGTTGACGTGGAACGCGTCCTCGAGCGGGGTCAGCTTGTACAGCTGCTCCAGCAGCGCCTCGGGGACGAAGCCGTTCTTGACCTCGATCACCAGCTGGGTGCCGTGGGTCCGATCGGTCAGGTCCTTGACGTCGGCGATGCCCTGCAGCTTCTTCGACTGGACCAGGGTCTTGATCTTCTCGATCACCTTCTCCGGGCCGACCGAGTACGGCAGCTCGGTGACCACGATGCCCTTGCGGCGCGGGGTGACGTTCTCGATCCGGGCGGTGGCGCGCATCTTGAAGCTGCCGCGGCCGGTGGCGTAGGCGTCCTTGATGCCCTCCAGGCCGACGATCTTGCCGCCGGTCGGCAGGTCCGGACCGGGGACGAACCGCATCAGGTCGTCCAGGTCGGCGTTCGGGGTCTTGATCAGGTGCCGCAGTGCCTGGATCACCTCGACCAGGTTGTGCGGCGCCATGTTGGTCGCCATCCCGACCGCGATCCCGGCGGCGCCGTTGACCAGCAGGTTCGGGAACGCGGCCGGCAGCACCGCCGGCTCCTCCTCCTGGCCGTCGTAGTTCGGCCGGAAGTCGACGACGTTCTCGTCCAGGCCGTTGGTCATCGCCAGCGCGGACGGCGCCATCCGGCACTCGGTGTACCGCATCGCGGCCGGGCCGTCGTCGAGCGAGCCGAAGTTCCCGTGGCCGTCGATCAGCGGGACCCGCATCGACCACGGCTGCGCGGTCCGGACCAGGGCGTCGTAGATCGCGCCGTCGCCGTGCGGGTGGTACTTACCCATCACCTCACCGACGACGCGGGCCGACTTCACGTGGCCGCGGTCGGGGCGGATGTTGTTCTCCGCCATCGAGAACAGGATCCGCCGCTGGACCGGTTTCAGCCCGTCCCGCGCGTCCGGCAGCGCCCGGGAGTAGATCACCGAGTAGGCGTACTCCAGGTAGCTGGTGCGCATCTCGTCGGAGACGTCGACGTCGAGGATGCGCTCCTCGAAGTCCTCGGGCTCGGCGGTGGTGCTGCTACGGCGTGCCATACGGTGTACGAACTCCTCGATCAAGCCGGTACGGCGCCGCGACGGTCCGGCGCCGTGCCCATTGTCCCTGGTGAACTCCCATTTGCTGTGCACATTGCCACGCCTCCGGCGCGGCGCGTCGTGGGGCCTGGTTCCCGTCCTTCCCTCGTCACTCCAGTCGCTTCGCTCCCTGCGCTCCTCAGTCCAGGATGGGGGCCCCACGAGCGTGGCCACGACCCGCCAACCTGCCGAGACAGCCGCCGTGAGCGGTCTAGTCCAGCGCTCCGGACGGCTGCGACCGGCGCAGGATGTACGTCGTCGGGGCCAGAGCGGACCCTACCGCCAAGGTCAGACAGATCGCGGCGATACCCAGCAGCACACCCCACGGCACGGTCACCGGTACGTCGGCCACCCCCGACGTCAGCGCGTGCCGGATCAGGATCCCGACGGTGACCGTGATCGCCGTACCGAGGCTGAGCGCCACCACGCCGACCAGCGACGACTCCCACAGCACCATCCGGCGGATCTGGGCCGGCGTGGCGCCGAGCAGCCGCGACGTGACGAACTCGTGCCGCCGCTGCAGACTGCCCATCAGCAGCGTGTTGGCGATCGCGATCGCGCTGTAGAGCGCGGCCGGCCCGAGCAGCAGGATCAGCCCGAACTGGTCTCCCTTCCGGACTCCCGCCGCCTGCTCCGCCTCCCACTCGGCGGCCGGCACGGCGTTGTCGAGTTTGCCGACCAGGTCGACGCCGGGTTCGGGGAGCACGAAGATCCGCTCGGGCTCGGCCGTCGGCGCGTGCTTGCGGGCCAGCTCGAGCGGCACCAGGAAGGTCGGGTTCGCGCCGAACGCATCCGGGACGATGGCGACGATCCGGAGCTTGGCGCTGGTCCGGTCCAGGAACGTCACCGGTACCTCGTCGCCGACCCGGTAGTGCTCGAACCCGGCCGTCTCTTTGCCCACGGCAACCGTGTTGCCGGTCAGTCGCGCGAGGTCGCCCGCGATCGGGGTCAGCTGCCGGGTGCGGACCGCGACCGCGGGGTCGATGCCTTCGGCGTCCTCGAGCTGGGCGTCGTCCTGGCTGATCCGGACGAACTGGAGCGGGATGCCGGCGTCGGCAGCGGCCACGCCGGTCGTCGACGACAGCTGCGAGCCGGCGACCACGACGGGTGCGCGAACGGCGTCGCGGATGGCCGCCTCGGCGCTGTCGGCGGCGAAGCTGAGGCTGAGCACCATCGACCCGGCGATCGCGGAGATCGACAGGATCGGCGCCGCGAGCGAGGCGCTCCGGCGGGGTGCGGCGATCACGTTGCTCCGCGCGAGCAGGCCCGAGACCTGGGTCCACCTGGTCAGCGGCAGCGACCACAGCCGGCTGATCCAGGGCACGATGAGCGGCGCCAGCAGAGTGAGCGCGATGACCAGCAGCATCGGGGTGAACATCGCCAGCGGCATCACGCCCTCACCGGTCGACGGCCGGATCAGCGCCAGCAACGTGATCGATCCGGCCAGGAACAGCAGCCCGAACGCGATCCGCACCGGCCCGATCCGCGGCGGCTCCAGCGCTGCCTCACGCAGCGCGTCGATCGGTCCGACCCGACCGGCCCGACGAGCGGCCGACCGCGCGCCGAGCATCGCCACCAGGACCCCGGCGCCGACCGCGATCGACAACGGGACCCACGGCGAGGCCGGCTCCAGCTTCACCGGCGCCAGTTCGGTGTACGACGCTTTGCTCAGCAGCAGCGGCGTCGCCAGCTGGGCGAGCACCGCCCCGGTCAGCGCAGCCGCGATCGCGACGACCAACGCTTCGCCGAGGATCATCCGCCGTACCTGCCTCGGGGTGGCGCCGATCAGCCGGAGCAGGCCGATCTCCCGGCGACGCGAGGCGACCGCGAAGGCGAAGGTGCTGGCGATGACGAAGATCGTGATGAACCCGGCGAGCGTCCCGACCATGCTGAGCACGGTCTGCAGGCCGGACACGTCGGCGTCGGTCGTCGGCACCCGGAGCTGCTCGGGCGGGGTGTCGGGGCTGCCGAGGGTCGTCACGGTGATGCTTGCGGCGAGCGGACCGTCGTACGCGATGGTGGCGGCCGTCGCGGTGGCGGCAAGACCGAGCAGGAAGACCCCGACGGCGAGCGCGATGAACGAGCCGGCATACAGGGCGCGATGGCGGCCGACGGTCTGCCGGCTGACGTAGAACATCACCGCTCCAAGTGGCTCATCGCGGCGGCGATCTGGGCCGGCGTGCCGCGCTCGAGGTGGCCTGCGATCAGGCCGTCGGACAGGAACAGGACACGCTCGGCGTACGCGGCGGCCACCGGGTCGTGGGTCACCATCACCACGGTCTGCCCGGCCCGGTCGGTCGCATCGCGCAACAGGGACAGGATCTGCCGGCTGGTGCCGCTGTCCAGGGCGCCGGTCGGCTCGTCGGCGAAGAAGACCGACGGCTGGGTGATCAGCGCCCGGGCGATCGCGACCCGCTGTTGCTGTCCACCGGACAGCTCCGCCGGGCGCCGCTTCGCCTTGCCGTCCAGCCCGACCTGCTCGAGCACCTGATGTACGGCGCTGCGGCTCGGGCGGCGACCGGTCAGTCGCAGGGGGAGCGCGACGTTGTCGTAGGCGGTGAGCGACGGCAGCAGGTTGTACGCCTGGAAGACGAAGCCCATCTCCTTGCGGCGCAGCTTGGTCAGCGCGACCTCATTGAGCCCGCGCAGGTTCACTCCGCCGAGGACGACCGAGCCGTTGGTCGGCTGGTCGAGCCCGGCTGCGCACTGCAGCAGGGTCGACTTGCCGGACCCGGACGGGCCCATCACGGCGGTGAACGTGCCGCGGTGGAAGTGGTACGTCACGCCTCGCAGCGCGTCGACCGCACCGGCCTTGGACCGGTAGGTCTTGGTGATGCCGTCCAGCAGCAGGGCCGGCGGTTCAGTGGGTACGACGCTCGGGTACGTCGGCGCGGTAGCGGTCATGCACTCAGCACACCGGGAAAGCGGCTACAAAGCCCTGGCCCACAGAAGAGACCTGGAGTAGCGCGCACGCTACCGCTCACCGGGCCCCAACCCACCTAGGCTGACGCCGTGGACAGACCGATGACGACCTGGGCGGCGATGGCGTCGCCGCGGTACCTGGTGTCGTCGTGGCCGTGGCGGAGTTACGCCTACCTGTTCACGTCGGTGCCGGTGGGTGTGGTGACGATCGGTGTGCTCTTCGGGCTCGCTGCGGCCAGTGCGGTGCTCAGTCCGATCCTGATCGGGATCCTGCTGATCACCATGTTCCCGCTGATCGGGGTCGTGATCGGCCGGGTCGAACGGTGGCGGTCCGGGCTGGTGCTGATCGACGGCATCAGCAGCCCGCACGCCAAGATGCCCGAGTCGCTGTCGCTGCGCGAGAAGCTGAAGTTCCGCCGCCGCGAGCAGGCCTCGCTGCGCGCACTCGGCTACGGCTTCGTGCTGGGTGTCTTCGTCTGGCCGCTGAGCGCCCTGGTCGCGGGCATCAGCGCGACCATCCTCGGTACGACGCTGGCCGCGCCGGTGATCGCGGACGGCGACCAGATGGGGATGGGGCCGTGGATCCTGGACAGCGCGCAGGAGGGGTTCATCTTCCTGCTGTGCTTCGGGCCGCCCTTCTTCGCGCTGAGCTCCTACCTGGTCGGCGTGCTCGCGGGTGCGGAGGCCGCGCTGGCGAAGGCGATGCTGGGCCCGCGGCAGGAGGAGCTGCAGCGGAACCTGGCCGAGCTGCGGCGGTCCCGGCTCGACCTGGTCGACGCGTTCGAGACCGAGCGGGTCCGGATCGAGCGGCACCTGCACGACGGCGTGCAGCAGCGTCTGGTCGGGCTGACCATGACACTCGGACTGGCCGAGCTCGACCTGCCGGAGGGGGAGGGCAAGCGGCTGGTCGTGAAGGCGCACGGTGAGGCGGAGGCGGCGCTGGCGGACCTGCGCGAGGCGGTCCGCGGGATCCACCCGCGCGTACTCGTCGACCATGGGCTGGAGGCCGCCGTACTGGAGGTGGCGGACCGGAGTCCGCTGCCGGTGACCGTGCAGCTGACGCTGCCGTCGCGACTGCCGCCGCCGATCGAGGCCGCGGCGTACTTCGTCGTCAGCGAGGCGCTGGCCAACGTCGCCAAGCACGCGCAGGCCAGGACCTGTGAGGTGGCCGGGTGGGTCGAGCGTGATCGGCTGGTCATCACGATCACCGACGACGGCGTCGGTGGTGCGCGGCCAGGCGCCGGGACCGGGCTCACCGGGCTGGTGACCCGGTTGGACGCTTTGGGAGGGACACTCGACATCGACAGCCCACTCGGTGGGCCGACGCGACTGAGGATGGAGTGCCCGTGCCGACTCTGCGACTGAGCATCGTGCTGGCCGAAGACTCGATGCTGTTGCGGGAGGGGCTGGCCAGCATTCTCGACCGCGCCGGCCACGAGGTACGGGATGCCGTCGGGGACGCCGACACACTGCTGGCCGTCGTACGCAAGGCGCCGCCGGACGTGGTGATCACCGACGTCCGGATGCCGCCCGGCCACAGCGACGAAGGGCTGCGCGCGGCGGCGGCGATCCGGGCCGAGTTGCCGGCGATCGGGATCCTGGTGCTGTCGCAGTACGTCGCCGACGCGTATCTCTCCTCGTTGCTCGAGACAACGACCGGCGGGATCGGGTACCTGCTGAAGGACCGGGTCGGGCATGTCGCGGAGTTCCTCGAGTCGCTGGACCGGGTCGCCGACGGCGGGACCGTGGTGGACCCCGAGGTGGTCCGGCAACTGCTCGCGCGGCGGCGGAACGACGGTCCGCTGTCGGCGCTCACGCCGCGGGAGCTGGAGGTGCTCGCGCTGATGGCGGAAGGGCGGGTGAACGCGTCGATCGCCGAGCAGCTGGTGGTGAGCGAGGCCGCCGTACGCAAGCACGTCGGGAACATCTTCGCGAAGCTGCAGCTGGACGACGGGCGGGACCGGCGGGTGTCCGCAGTGCTCACGTACTTGCGTGGCTGAGGGAGGATCGAGACATGGACAGCGATATCCGGAAGATCCTCGCGGACTGCCAGACGTGGGCGGTCGTTGGACTGTCGAACAACACCAGCCGGGCCGCGTACGGCGTGGCGCGGTTCCTGCAGGGGCACGGCAAGCGGATCGTGCCGGTGCATCCGTCGGCGGAGACCGTGCACGCCGAGCAGGGGTACGCGACGCTGGCGGAGATCCCGTTCCCGGTGGACTGCGTGGACGTGTTCGTGCGCTCCGAGCTGGCCGGCGACATCGCGGACCAGGCGGTGGGAATCAACGCGCGGGCCGTGTGGTTCCAGCTGGATGTAGTGGATCCGGACGCCTACGCGCGTACGACGGCCGCCGGGCTGACCATGGTGATGAACCGGTGTCCGGCGATCGAGTGGGGGCGTCTCGGTCCGTCCTGACCACCTGACCCTGAAGGGGCCTGATGATCACGATCGACACGTCCACCGGTTTCGGCAAGCGGATCGCGCGGCAGCTGGACGACGAACGAGTGGTGTGGCTGACGACCGTCGGCAAGTCCGGGACACCCGCGCCGAACCCGGTCTGGTTCCTCTGGCACGGTGACCGGCTGCTGATCGCCAGCCAGCCGAACAAGGCCAAGCTGCACAACGTCGCCGCGCACCCGCAGGTGGCGCTGAACTTCAACGCCACCCACACCGGCGGCGACGTCGGGGTGATCTCCGGCACCGCGGTCGTCGACGACGCGCCGATCACCGGTGACGAGCTGGCGGCCTACAACAACAAGTACGCCGACGACATCGCCGGCCTCGGGATGACCAACGAGCAGTTCCACGCGGACTACTCGGTGATCATCCGCATCACGCCGGAGAAACTGCGCGGTTTCTAGGCCGTCAGGCGCGGTTTCTAGCCGAGGTAGCCCTCGACGGTGTCGGCGGAGCGGGCCTGGGCGTCGTCGGGGTTGTCGCCGAACTCGCGCTTGGCGCGGCGCTGCCGGAGCAGGTCCCAGCACTGGTCGAGCTCGACCTCGACGGCCCGCAGCCGGGCGCGCTCGTCGTCGTCGTTCATTCGCCCGGTCGCGTGCCGGGAGCGCAGCTCGCGCTCCTCGGCGACAAGGTCGTCGATCCGGCTGAACAGGCTCTTGTCATCACTCATGAGGAAACCGTACGCCCGTCCGGAAGGGCCGAACGGGACAGCAGCTCGGTGATGGTCAGGATCGCCAGCGACTCGGCGGCGACCAGGCCGACCAGGACGACCAGCTGAAGGGCGGCCGCCTCCGTGGGCGAGGCGCCGCCCAGGACCATGCCGACGAACGCGCCGGGCAGCGAGACGAGCCCGACCGTGCGCGTCTGGTCGAGCGCCGGCAGCAGAGCGTCACCGGCGACCGGACCGACCACTAGCTTGAACGCGTCCGGCGCCAGCAGGCCGATCGACAGTCCGGCCTCGAACTCGCCGTACCGGGTGCCGTACTCGTTCAGCACCCGGCGGCCGGCCAGTGTGGTCGCGGTCATCGTGCCGCCGATGATGATGCCGCCCATCGGCAGGATCGTGGCCGGGTTGCGCGGCACCACCCCGGGCAGGATGAGCAGCAGCAGTACGGCGAACGCACCGCAACCGATCGCGGTCGCGCAGTACATCCACTGCCGCGGGATCACCGCGGTCGAGTGGATCCGCCGGGTGCTGGTGAAGGTGGCGACCACGAACATCACCAGCACGAACGCGATCGCACCCAGCGTGTGCTGCAGCGCGACACCGACCACCAGACCGACCGCGGTCAGCTGCAGAACAGCACGCAGGGCCGCAGTCACGATTCCTCTGTCGTGCCGCAGCCCCGCGTACCGGGACGCACCGACGCCAATTGCGATCAGCAGTGGCAGAACGACAATCGCTGCCCAACCCAGGCCGGTGTCGAAGGACATCACCCTTCCCTGAAGTCGGCCTCGTCGTACGCGTGCCGGCCCGGCTCGCCGCTGTCCACCTTGGCCGTCTCGTCCGCCCGGAGCTCGACCCGGCGGATCTTCCCGGAGATCGTCTTGGGCAGCTCCGCGAACTCGATCCGCCGGATCCGCTTGTACGGCGCCAGGTGCTCGCGGCAGAACGCCAGGATCTCGCCGGCCAGCTCGCGGGACGGCTCGTACCCGGCGGACAGGACGACGTACGCCTTGGGGACCGCGAGCCGGACCGGGTCCGGCGACGGTACGACGGCCGCCTCGGCGACTGCGGGATGCTCGATCAGCACCGACTCCAGCTCGAACGGCGAGATCCGGTAGTCGCTGGCCTTGAACACGTCGTCGGACCTGCCGACGTAGGTGATGTAGCCCTCCACGTCCCGGCTCGCGACGTCGCCGGTGTGGTAGTGCCCGCCGCGCATCACCTCGGCGGTCAGCTCGGGCGCGTCGCGGTAGCCGCGCATCAGCGGGACCGGCGCCGGCGCGAGCTCGATGCAGATCTCGCCGTCCGCGCCGACCTCGTCGGTAGCCGGGTCGATCAGCGCGATCGAGTACCCGGGCAGCGGGCGGCCCATCGAGCCGAGCTTGACCGGCTGGCCGGGCGGGTTGCCGATCTGCGCGGTCGTCTCGGTCTGCCCGTACCCGTCCCGGATGGTGACGCCCCAGGCGTTGCGGACCTGCTCGATCACCTCGGGGTTGAGCGGCTCACCGGCCGAGATGCACTCCCGGATCCGGACCTCCACCGCAGACAGGTCGGCCTGGATCAGCATCCGCCAGACCGTCGGCGGCGCGCAGAACGTGGTCACGCCGTACGTCTGCAGGACGCGCAGCATCTTCTCGGCGTCGAAGCGCGTGTAGTTGTAGAGGAACACGGTCGCGCCCGCGTTCCAGGGCGCGAAGACGTTGCTCCACGAGTGCTTCGCCCAGCCGGGGGAGGAGACGTTGAGGTGGACGTCGCCCGGTTGCAGCCCGATCCAGTACATCGTCGACAGGTGGCCGACGGGGTAGCTGACCTGGGTGTGCTCGACCAGCTTGGGCTGGCTCGTCGTACCGGAGGTGAAGTAGAGCAGCAGCGAGTCGTGGGCGGAGGTGTCCACCTCGGGCACCGGGCCGTCGTACTGCGCCGAGTCGTCGTAGTGCAGCCAGCCGTCGACGGCCTCACCGACGGCGACGCGGAGGCAGTGGTCGGCGATCCCGGCGTACCGGCCGGTCTCGGCGCTGCTGGTCACCACGGCCCGGACGCCGCCGCGCTGGATCCGGTCGGCGAGGTCGGCGTCGGTGAGCAGGGTCGTCGCGGGGATCATCACCGCGCCGGCCCGGATGCAGCCGAGCATGGTCTCCCACAGCGGCACGGTGTTGCCGAGCACGATCAGGACCCGGTCTCCTGGTTGCAGCCCGGCCTCGGTGAGCCAGCCGGCGACCCGGCGGGACCGCTCGGCCATCTCGCGGTACGTCCGGGAGTTGACCTCGCCGTCCTCCTCGACGATCGTGAGCGCGGCGACCCCGGGCTGCTCGACCGCGAGCGCGTCGAACCAGTCCCGGGCCCAGTTGAACCGGTCGAACGCCGGCCAGTGGAAATCGCGGTACGCCGTCTCGTAGTCCTCGCGGTGTGCCACCAGGAAGTCCCGGGCCGTCCGGAACTCCCGTGTGACGTCCTGAGTGCTGCGCTCCGTAGCCATGTTCCGCACATTACCCACCGAGCGCGAGGACCGAGCCCGCCACGACGAGCGGTGTCAGGATCAGGCCGCGCCACAGGAACGACCACCAGGAGATGTCGACTCGGGCGGCGTCGCAGCGGTCGCGCCACAGCAGCGTCGCGAGCGAACCCCAGAGCGTGAGCAGGCAGCCGCAGTTGACGCCGATCAGCAGCGCCATCATGCGGTGCGGGCTGTCGGCGGCGACGGGCTCCATGGCCAGGTAGGCGGGCAGGTTGTCGGCCAGGTTCGCACCCAACGCGGCGGTCGCGCTCAGCCGCAGCTCGGACGTGCTGCCGGCGATCCGGCTCAGCACCTCCTGGAGCCCGTGTGCGCTGAGGAAGCCGACCACGGCGAACAGCACGGCCACAGTCGTCACGAGCTTGACCGGCAGCAACGACCACCGCAGCGCGCTCCGCCGCCGGATCGCGAACAGCCCAACCAGCAACAGAGCGCCCACACTCGCCGGCCAGGCGACCTCGATCCCGGAGACGAACGCGGGCCCGAGGAGCAGACACACGCCTGCGCATCCCCAGAACAGCACCTTGTCGTCCACATGCGGCGTCGGCGGTACGACGTACGTCCGCCGCAGATCGCGATGGAACAAGACGGCCAGCACCGTCACCGTGATCAGGATCGCTGCGATGGCGGGCCGCCAGCTGACCCGCAGATAGTTGTGCAGGTGCTCGAACTGGTGCAGCGCGAGCAGGTTGGTGAGGTTGGAGACCGGGAGGAGCAGGGACGCGGTGCCGGCCAGCCACACGGTCGTGAACGCGAACAGCTTGGGCGGGATGCCCAGCTGACGCGCCATCGAGAGCACGACAGGCGTCAGCAGCACCGCGCAGGTGTCCAGCGAGAGCACGATGGTCAGCCCGGTGGCGAGCACGACCACCAGCAGCCAGAGCCGCCACACCCGGCCGCGGGCGAGGTGCGCGGCCTCACGGGCGGCGACGTCGAAAACCTTCGCCTGGTCGGCCAGCTCGGCGATCACGGTCACTGCGATCAGGAAGACCAGCACGGGCGCAATCCGTGCGACCAAATTCATGACCTCCGCGATGACGAGTTGAGTAGGCTGGCCGAGTGACTGTGCTTTTGGCCGGGCCTCCGGCACCGGCGGGGTCCTGGGGCTGGAACTCCCGTCCTTCCCTCGTCACTCCAGTCGCTTCGCTCCCTGCGCTCCTCAGTCCAGGACGGGAGGCCCCATGACGCCGGACCAGTATGACTCCCAGCCGCCCGCCGGATATCCGGCGGAGTTCGAGGCGGACGTGGTCCTGCGCGACGGCGCCACCGCGCACCTGCGGCCGATCACGCCGGACGACGCCGACCTGCTGGTCGCCTTCTACGCCCGGGTGTCCGACAGCTCGAAGTACTACCGCTTCTTCGCCCCCTACCCACAGCTGTCCGACCGCGATGTGGCGAGGTTCACCCAGGTCGACTACCACGACCGGCTGGCGCTGATCGTCACCGTCGGCAGCGAGATGATCGGCGTCGGGCGCTACGAGCGCACCGGCCGCCGTACTGCGGAGGTCGCGTTCCTGATCGAGGACGCGCACCAAGGCCGCGGCCTCGGCCAGCTGCTGCTCGAGCACCTCGCCCAGGGCGCCCGGGAGAACGGCATCGCCCGGTTCGTCGCCGAGGTGCTGCCGGACAACCGCAAGATGATCACCGTCTTCACCGAGGCCGGCTACAAAGTCGCGCGCGAGTTCGAGGACGGCGTGATCATGGTCGAGTTCGACATCGCGCCGACCGACACCTCGTTCGGCGTGATGCAGGCCCGCGAGCAGCGCTCCGAGGCGCTGTCGATCGCGCGGCTGCTGACGCCGTCGGCGGTCGCCGTGATCGGCGCCAGCCGGCGGGAGGGGACGATCGGCAACGCGCTGCTGCGCAACCTGCGCGACGGCGGGTTCACCGGACGCCTGTACGCCGTGAACACCGACACCGACGCGGACGAGATCGAGGGGGTCCCGGCGCACCCGACGATCCGGGACGTGGACGACACGATCGACCTGGCCGTGGTCGCCGTCCGGGCCGAGATGGTCGCCGACGTGGTGCTGGACTGCGCGAACAAGGGCGTGCGCGGGCTGGTCGTGGTGTCGAGCGGGTTCGCCGAGATCGGGGACGAGGGGCGGAAGCGGCAGCGGTACCTGGCCGGCCTGGCGCGGTCGTACGGGATGCGGGTGATCGGGCCGAACGCACTCGGGCTGATCAACACCGCGGCCGGGGTGTCGCTGAACGCGACGCTCTCGCCGCTGATGCCGAGCCGGGGCCGGGTGGCGTTCTTCTGCCAGTCCGGCGCGCTCGGGGTGCCGATCCTGGCCGACATGGTGCGTCGTGGCCTGGGCCTGTCCAGCTTCGTCTCGGCGGGCAACCGGGCCGATGTCTCGGGCAACGACCTGATGCAGTTCTGGTACTCCGACGAGGCGACCGAGGTCGTGCTGCTGTACCTGGAGTCGCTGGGCAACCCGCGGAAGTTCAGCCGGGTGTCGCGCCGGCTGGCCCGGCGCAAGCCGGTGGTCGCGCTGAAGTCGGGCCGGACTACCCAGGGGGTGCCGCTCGGTCAGATGGTGCGGCGCAGCCAGTTGCCTGCCGCGACCGTCGAGTCGATGTTCCGGCAGAGTGGGCTGATCGGGGTGGACACCACCGGTGAGCTGTTCGACGTCGCCCAGTTGCTCGCGCACCAGCCGCTGCCGAAGGGACGCCGGGTCGCGATCGTCAGCAACTCCGACGCGCTGACGCTGCTGGCGCTGGACACGATGGCCGGCTGCGGCCTGGACGTCGCGGGGGAGCCGCGCAACCTGAGCGCCGACGCGACCGCGGAGGACTTCGGGGCCGCGCTGTCCGAGGTGTTCGCCGACGAGCGGGTGCACTCGGTGGTCGTCATCTACACACCGCCGGTCCAGTCCAACGGCGCCGAGGTCGCGCAGGTGCTGGCCGCGGCGGCGGCCGGGTCGGACAAGCCGGTCGTGTCGACGTTCCTCGCGTCGCGGAGCGTGCCGGCCGAGCTCCGGGTGCCGGATGGCCACGGTGGCGCGGCCCGTGGTTCGATCCCGTCGTTCCTGAACCCGCAGTACGCCGTGGGCGCGCTGGCCAAGGCGACGCAGTACGCGGAGTGGCGGCGGCGGTCCGACAGCCGGATCCCGGACCTCCCGGACGTGGACACCAGAGCCGCCGAGGACTTCGTCGCGGAGTACTTGCAACGGCATCCGCACGGCGCCGACCTGAATGATGCGGACCGGCAGATGCTGCTCAGCTTCTACGGCATCTCGGTGTTGCCGGCGTTCCCGGTGCAGAGCGCCGACGAGGCCGTCGAGCGGGCCGCCGACCTCGGGTTCGAGGTGATCCTCAAGGCGACCGCCGAGCAGTGGCGGATGCGGCCCGACCTGGCCGACATCTGGCGGCACATCCACGACGAGGACGACATGCGCGGGGCCTGGGACGAGATGACCCGGACCTTCGGGGTCGCCTCCGACCCGGAGCGCGCGCAGTTCGTCGTGCAGAAGATGGCGCCGCCCGGGGTGCCGGTGGTGATCTCGGCGCTGGAGGACGTGTCGTTCGGCCCGGTCGTGTCGTTCGGCCTGTCCGGGGTCGCGACCGACCTGCTGGGCGACCGCGCGTACCGGATGCCACCGCTGACCACCCGGGACGCCGCCGAGATGGTCCGTGAGGTGCGGGCGGCGCCGCTGCTGTACGGCTACCGCGGCAGCGACCCGGTCGACATCTCCGCGATCGAGAACCTGCTGCACCGCGTCTCCCGGCTGACCCTGGACCTGGAGGAGGTCGTCAAGCTCGACCTCCGCTCGGTCCTGGTCGGAGCCCAGGGCGCCACCGTGCTCGACGCCTGCATCCGGATCGCCCCGAACGAGAAGCCCCGTCAGGACACCCCTGCCCGGCGCCTCACCTGACGTAGATGCTGTCCGCGCGGCTGAGCAGGCCGGCGTCGACCAGTTCGCGGCGCAGGGCCGCGTGGTCGGGGTGCCAGCGGTTGAGGATCTCGTTGACCTCGGACTCGGGGTAGCTGCGGCCCGGCTCGAAGCTCGCCGCGAGGTACTCCAGGACGACGCGGAACTTGGCCGGAATCGTCGGGAAGTGCGTCAGCCTGCCGTCCCGGATGAACGACTTGAGCACCGCGTCGCGATGAGGATCCGGGTCGAGCGGCACTCGCTCCGGCCGGCCCTCCCGCACCGCGTGCTTGAACGCGTCCTCCTCCGCTCGCAACCCCCCGGCGGCCTCGACGACCAGCCCACCCTTCACCAACCGCTGCAGCGACTTGTGTACGACGGCCGCCGCCAACCCGGTGCTCCCGGCAACCTGCTCCGGCGTGCTCGCCCCGAGCACGACCGCGGAGTACACCCGCAACCGCGAAGGCTCAGCCAGCAACCCACAGAGCAAATCAGCATTCATGCGTTCCACGCTAACCACGACTGCAACCGGATTTCGGCGGGATGCTAGACAGTGCTCATGACGATGACACCGGGTCCCAGCAACGCGATTACCGATGTGCCGGGGGTTGTGGTGGGGCAGGTGGAGCGGGTGGGGGCGCCGTACCTGACGGGGACGACGGTTGTGCATGTGCCGGCCGGCGCGGTGACTGGGGTGGATGTTCGCGGGGGTGCGCCGGGTACGCGGGAGACGGATCTGCTGGACCCGGTGAACGCCAACCCGGGGGCGAACGCGGTCGTGCTGAGCGGCGGCAGCGCGTACGGGCTGGACACCGCCGGGAGCGTGATGCGGTGGCTCGAGGAACGCGGGCAAGGGGTGCGGGTCGGTCCGGGGGACCGGGACGTGGTGCCGATCGTGCCGACCGCGGTCATCTTCGACCTCGGCCGCGGTGGTGACTTCAAGGCCCGGCCGGAGCCGTCCTGGGGCGCCGACGCGATCGCCGCCGCCACCGACGGTCCTGTTGCTCTCGGCAACCATGGTGCCGGTGCCGGCGCTCGGGCGCGATCACTCAAGGGCGGCGTCGGCTCGGCCAGCGTCCGGCTGGACGACGGTACGACGGTTGGCGCGCTGGTGATCGTGAACGCGGCCGGCTCGACCGTGGACGAGCAGGGCCGGCTGTACGGCGCTCGCTTCGGTCTCGGCGACGAGTTCGCGTTTCTTCGCACCCCCACCGAGCAGCCGGCCCTCGTCGTACCCGGCCGGAACCTGATCCCCGGTCCTGGCACCAACACGGTGATCGCGGTGGTGGCGACCGACGTACCGCTGGACAAGGCGGCCGCGAAACGGATGGCGATGATCGCGCACGACGGCCTGGCCCGGGCGATCGACCCGATCCACACGCTGGTCGACGGCGACAGCATCTTCGCGCTCTCGCCCCGCATCCCGGACGACGACCGGCCCCGGTTGAGCGTGACCGATCCGACCGCACTCGGCCAGCTCGAGACCGTCTACGCGGCCGGCGCCCGGACGCTGTCCCGCGCGGTCGTCCACGCGATGCTCAATGCGGAGACTGTCGAGACCCCGGCCGGAACGATCCCGAGCTACCGCGACGCCTACCCGTCAGCCTTCCGGACCACCTGACGTACGACTCCAGTACGACGTGGGCCCGACGAACGACTCCGGAAGGCGACGGCAAGACCGGTCTGCGGGCCGACGCTCCACCGGCCGACTCGCGGAAAGCTCAGCAGCATGAGCTTTCAGAGTCCCCAGCAGGCTGTCCTCAGCGGTCACGGCCTGGTCAAGTACTACGGCGACGTCGTCGGCCTCGCCGGTGTCGACGTCGCCGTCAGGTCCGGTGAAGCCCTCGCCGTCATGGGTCCCAGCGGCAACGGCAAGACAACCCTTCTCCATGTCCTGGCCGGCATCCTCACTCCGGACCAGGGCGAGGTCTGGCTGGCCGGCGAACGGGTCGACAAGCTGAACGACGCCGCCCGGACGGTCCTGCGCCGCCGCCGGCTCGGCTTCGTCTTCCAGGACAACCAGTTGCTCGCCGAGCTGCCTGCCGACGAGAACGTTGCCCTGCCCATGATGGTCGACGGTGTCAACCGGCGCGATGCGATCGGACGGGCCCGCATGATGCTCGCCCAGGTCGGCCTGTCCGCAGAAGCAGGTCGGCGGCCTGGCGAGCTGTCCGGCGGCCAGGCCCAGCGCGTCGCGATCGCCCGAGCCCTGGTCGGCGAGCCACAGGCCGTCTTCGCCGACGAGCCCACCGGCGCACTCGACGCCGCCACCGGCGCCCAGGTGATCGACCTGCTCGTCGGCGCCGCCACCCACCGCGGTGCCGCCGTGGTCGTCGTCACCCACGACAACGCGGTCGCCGCCCGCTGCCACCGAGTCCTGACAATCGTCGACGGCCGCGTCAGCGAATCGCTAGGAGCCGGCCGATGAACCCGATGACCGATCTCGGCCTGCGCTTCGTCCGCCGGCCGGGTCCGGGTGGTCGCGCGGCCAACCTCGCCGCGCTCGGCGCCACGGCCGTCGTCGCGCTCTTGGTCACCTTCCTGATCGCCGGGTCACTCGGGCTGGTCCACCGCTCGGACCGGATCGGCTGGCGCAGCGGCGACAAGGCCGACCCGGCCACAGCGATCGGCGCGATCAACCAAGATGACGACCTGAGGGTCGACGGGCTCCACATGCTCCGCATCGACCTCGCAACCCTGCGCCCCAACGAGCTACCGCCACCACCTGGTCTCGACCACGCCCCCAAGCCGGGCGAGGTCTTCGTGTCACCCGAACTCGCCAAGCACTGGTCGAGCATCAGCAAGGAGTACGGCGACGAGCAGCCGACCGGCCTGATCAGCGACAAGGGCCTGTCGTCCCCGCAGGAGCTGGTGCTCATCCGCGGGGTCGCGCCCACCGCGGTGGGGGAGCACCCGCAGTACGTCGCCAGCTGGCATGAGGACGTGATGGACAGCCGGATGCTCGGACTGCTGATGGCAGTTGCCTTGGGCATCACCCTGGTGCTGTTCCCGATCCTCAGCCTGGTCGGGCAAGCGGCAGGAGTCGCAGCAAAGCGTCGCGAGCACCGCCTGGCCGGTCTGCGGCTCGCAGGTGCCACCAGGACACAGGTGTTGTCGCTGAGTGCAGTGGAGCAGGCTGTGCTCGGCCTGGCCGGCGCAGTCGTCGGTCTGGTCGGCTACACGACCTTGACTCCGCTGATCGCACGCATCCCGCTCGGTGGCGGCAGATGGTTCTTGTCCGACATCGCGGTCAACTGGTGGACCGCGCTCATCGTGCTGGCCGCTGTACCCGTGCTGTCGGTGATCAGTGCACTCATCGGTCTCGGGCGCGTCAGCATCACGCCGCTCGGTGTCGTCCGTGGCCAGACCCGCAAGGCGACCAGTGCGCTGCGACTGGTGTTCCTGGTGATCGGACCGATCGTGCTGGCGTACTACGGCATGCAGACCGGCCTGCTCCCGGTGCTGATCGGGGTCGGGCTGGCGGCGCTCGCCGTACGGGTGATCGGACCGTGGGCTGTGCAGCTGATCGGCAGGATCCTGGCGAACCTGGCCAACGGTCCGGTCACGCTGCTGGCCGGCCGGCGGCTGGTCGACGACCCGAAGGGTGCATTCCGGCCGGTGGCTGCGCTGGTGCTGAGTGGCTTCGTCACCGGCTTCATGTCGGTGTTCATGCCGCCCGGCGACGACGATCCGACCTACCAGGATCTGCGCATCGGAGTAGTGCTGCTGCTGGGGCTGGTGTTCCTGACGGTCGCCGCCTCGACGGCAGCCGGAGCAGTCGGTACGGCGCTGGACCAGGCGGCGCCCGCCCGTGCGCTCCGGAGGTCCGGTGTGCCGCTGTCCGTGATCGAGCGGTCGGCTCGGCTGGCGGCCGTCGTACCAGTGGTCGGTGTCGGGCTGCCGGTGGTCGGGTTCGGCGCGCTATGCGGGCTGGCGGTGAGCGGTGGCAGGGTGATCACCGAGGGGAATTCGGGGCTTCTGGTGCTGATCGGGCAGGTGCTGTGCGGCCTCGTGCTGGTCGCGGTCGCCGGAGCGGCCGGGGCACCGGTGCTGCGGAAGGCAAGTGCGAACTGATCGCGGTTGTCCACAAGGCGAAATCGCTCTTGCACCGGATCGTGCAAGGATGAGGGCATGCGTGACCTGAATGTGCCCGAGCTCGCGGATGTCTCACCCGCCCTGCGCGAGGCGATCGACCGGTGTGGCTACTACCCGGACGTCGTGACGGACTCGCTCGCGGTCGCGATCGCGGGCGAACCGATCACCTCGTTCGTGCTGCAGCACGAGCCGACCTTCGACCGCGACGAGGTCCGGCGGCACATCACCATCCTGGCCCTGACCCCGACCCGGCTGATCGTCGGGCACACCGACGAGCACGCGGCCGACGAGCTGATCCGCGCGCCGTACGCGTCGACCTCCACCGAGGCGATCCCGCTGCACCGGGTGAACGCGGTGGTCGTCAACCGCGTGGTGCCGAACCCGGCCGGCTACGCCTCGGGCAAGGCCGACCCGGCGGTGTCCGGCGGTGGTGAAGTGGTGCTGACGATCGGCTGGGGGATGGTGAACCGCATCGACCTCGAGCCGGCCGTCTGCGCCGACCCGAACTGCGAGGCCGACCACGGCTACACCGGATCGGTCGCGGCCGACGACATCTCGTTGCGGATCAGCGCGGCCGCAGACGGTCCGGCCGGGATCCAGCAGGTGCTCGACTTCGCGCAGGCGCTGTCGTTCGCCACCAGCCGGTAGTGCCATGCTGACGCCGGTGAGCCCACAGTACGGCGGTGGGGCGCTCGCCGACGTACTGCCCTCAGTGGCCGGTGCGTTGTCGGTCCCGGGCGAGCAGAACGTCCTCGGTCTCCCGCCTGCTCCGCGGTACGCCGTGCTGCTGCTCGACGGACTGGGGTGGCACCTGCTGCAGCGGCATGCGGACGTCGCGCCGTACCTGGCGTCCCTGCTGCCGACAGGTCGCAGCCTGACCGCCGGGGTGCCGTCGACGACTGCGGTCAGCCTGACCAGCCTCGGGACCGGCCTGCCGCCGGGTGCGCACGGGATCGTCGGCTACACGTCGATCGTGCCCGAGTCCGGTGCGCTGCTGAACGCGCTGGCCTGGGATGCGCCGGTGGACCCACGCAGGTGGCAGCCGCACGGGACCGTGTTCGAGCGGGTCGCGGCGTCCGGCGTGGCGACCCGCAACGTCAGCAAGGCACGCTTCGACACATCCGGGCTGACGGCTGCAGCGTTCCGGGGGAGTGCCCATCGCGGCGCGGACACGGTTGAGGACCGGTTGGACGCGACCCGCTTCGCCAGCCGGGAAGGCAAGTCGTCATTGGTCTACGTGTACGACTCGCAGTTGGACTACACCGGCCATAACCAGGGCTGCGACTCGTGGCAGTGGCGCAAGGAACTGGCCGCCGCGGACCTGTTCGCTTCGCAGGTGCGATCGGCGCTGCCGCGGGACGCCGTACTGATCGTCGTCGCGGACCACGGGATGGTCGACGTCTCACCGGAGAACCGGGTCGACCTCGACGCCGAGCCCGCCCTGACCGACGGCCTCCGGCTCATCGGCGGTGAGTCGCGCTTCCGGCACCTGTACTGCGTGGACGGCGCCGAAGCCGACGTGCTGGCGGCGTACCGGGAGCGGCTCGGCGACAAGGCGCTCGTGCTCAGCCGCGAGGAAGCCGTCGAGCTCGGATGGTTCGGCGGTGTCGAGGATCGGGTCGCGCCACGGCTCGGCGACATCGTGGTGGCGTCCCTCGGTCCGGTCGCGCTGGTCGCGAGCAGGCGCTACCCGCAGGAGGCTGGGCTGATCGGCCTGCACGGCTCGCTGACCGACGACGAGATGGCGATCCCGCTGCTCGTCGACCCGGGCGCCTAGAAGCTCCAGACGTTCCAGAAGAAGTTGGTCTGGGCGGTCTTCGCCTCGCCGTCCCGAGCGATGACGGTCACCTTGTAGCGCCCGGAGCCCGGGGTCAGGACTCCGGTGATCCAGCCGCGCTCGGCGTCGATCTCGAGGCCTGGCGGGAGGCCGGTCGCCGAGTAGCTGATCTCGCCCGACCCACCGGATCCCTTCAGCAGCAGCGGAATCGCCGGCAATCCGCCGACCCCGAGCTGATCGCCCGGCTTGGTGATCGAGATGGCGCCGTTCGGCTGCGCGGCCGCGGCGCCGACCGCCTCGGCCGCGTCGACCATGCCCTCGCCGTAGTACGAGTTGTTCGCCTGCGTGCCGATGCACTCGCCGGCGGCGCCCGGCGGGCAGGCCAGGTCGTTCGCCTGCTGGGCGAGCTGGCCGCGGACCTCCGCCGGCGTCGCCTTCGGGTTCAGGCTTCGCAACAACGCCGCCACACCGGCGACGTGCGGTGAGGCCATCGAGGTGCCACTCATCGACTGGTAGCCGCCGCCGGGGACCGTCGAGTAGACGTTCTCACCCGGGGCCGCGACGTTGATCTTGTTCTCGCCGAAGTTGGAGAACCGCGACTTCGCGCCACTGCCGTCGACGGAGGCGACCACGACCATGCTCGGCAGCTCCGTCGGCAGGCTCAGACAGTCGTCGGTCACCGTCCGCAGCTCCGGCGTCGAGTCGTTCGGGCTGGAGTCGTCGTCGGTCTTGTCGGCCAGGTTGTAGTCCTCGTTGCCGGCCGCGGCCACGTTCACCACGCCCTTGGTCTCCGAGTACGCGACCGAGCGCCGTACCGCCTCCGCGATCGCGTCCTGGTCCTGGTCCGACGGGCACAGGAACAGCCACGGGTCGGTGTAGTAGCTGTTGTTGGTGACCGACACCCCCTTGTCGGCGGCGAACATGAACGCGCAGACGGTGTTCTCCGGGAAGAACAGCTGGCTGTCGGCCTCGGCGACCCGGATCGACGAGAACTTCACCCCGGGCGCGACACCGATCATGCCGGTGCCGTTGCGGGCCGCCGCGATCGTGCCGGCCACGTGCGTGCCGTGCTCGCCGACCGGCCGCCACGCTCCAGGCCGGGTGTCGATCTTGCCGTAGGCGCAGGAGGCCGACTTGGTCGCGTCGAAGTTCGCCTTCAGGTCCGGGTGCTGGTCGTCCACGCCGGTGTCCAGCACTCCGACGGTGATGGTCTTGACGCCCGGGTTCTTGTCCCAGGCCCGGTCGGCGCCGATCTGGGCCATGTCCGGCCGGGACGTCTCCGGGGTGGTGCTCGGCGCCTCGGGGACCTGCGCCGGGATGGCGGGTGCGCCGATGTCCGCGGGCAGGTCGGACGTCCGGGTGGCGCCGGCCTTCTGAACGCCCTCGACGCCACGCATCTTGCTCGCGAAGTCGGTCGCGTTCGAGTGCGCGACGACCACCCCGATGGCGTCGTACGACGCGTAGACCGTGCCGCCGTTCGAGGTGATCGCTCCGGTGACCTTGGCGGTCTGCTTCGGCTCGGTGATCACGAAGTACGCCCGCAGCCCGGCCTCGGCGCGTTCCGGCACGGCGGCCGCCGGAAGGGTGGCGGACGCGGTCATCAGGCAGGCCGCGAGGAGCAGGACCAGAGCTTTGTGCACGATCCATTCAAACCGGAGGGGGGCTCAGAACCCAAGCCGACCGCCGGGAACGGTATCGACCTGGTACGACGCGCCACCCCGAGGTGCGAGGTGATCCGCTGACTTGGCAGGATGATCGCCCGTGGCTGAGCTGCTCTACTTCACCGGGACCATGGACTGCGGCAAGTCCACCCTCGCCCTGCAGATGGACCACAACCACAAGGCCAGGGGCCGGCTCGGCCGGATCTTCACCAGCCACGACCGGGCCGGTGAGTCGGTGCTCTCGTCCCGGCTCGGGCTGGCCGCGCAGGCGATCGAGGTGCGGCCGGAGTTCGACTTCTGGGAGTACGTCGTCGGCGAGCTCACGCACGGTGGACGGATCGACTACGTGGTGTGCGACGAGGCGCAGTTCTACAGCGCGCTGCAGATCGAGCAGCTGGCCCGGCTGGTCGACGAGCTCCAGATCGACGTGTTCGCCTTCGGCATCTTGACCGACTTCCGGGCCACGTTGTTCCCGGGTTCTGCCCGGTTGGTGGAGCTGGCGGACAAGATGGAGTTGCTGCAGGTCGAGGCGTTGTGCTGGTGCGGTGAACGGGCCACACACAACGCCCGTACGATCGGTGGAGAGATGGTGACGGAGGGCGAGCAGTTGGTGGTCGGCGACATCGTGACCCAGGACCACGAGGTCGCGTACGAGGTGCTGTGCAGGCGGCACCACCGGCGCCGGCTCACCCAGGCCCGCGCCCGCGCCACCCTGTCACCTGAAGTGCTGCCGTTCGGAGGAGCCGCGTCATGAGCCCGTTGATCACCGTCGAGGAACTGCGTGCGCTCACCGAGCGCCCGGTGCTGATCGACACGACCTGGAACCTCGCGGGCCCGCCCGGCAAGCAGGCGTACGACGCCGGCCACCTCCCCGGCGCGTACTTCGTCGACCTGGACACCGAGCTCGCCGGACCACCCGGCCCCGGCCGCCACCCGTTGCCCGCGGCAACCACCGTGACCGCGGCGCTGCGCCGGGCCGGCGTCGGCCCGAGCACGCCGATCGTCGTCTACGACGCGGCCAACTCGACGGCGGCGGCGCGGGCCTGGTGGATCTTCCGGTACTTCGGCGTCCGCGACGTCCGCGTGCTCGACGGCGGACTCGCGGCCTGGCAGGCAGCCGGGGGAGAGGTGACCACCGAGGTCCCGGCCGACGGAAACGGCTCGTTCATCGCGACCGCCGGGCACATCCCGCTGCTGGACGCCGACGGCGCGGCCGGCGTTGCCGCGACCGGCGTACTGCTGGATGCGCGGGCGCCGGAGCGCTTCGCCGGTGAGGTCGAGCCGATGGACCCGGTCGCCGGACACATCCCCGGCGCACTCAACGCACCCACCACCGCGAACGTCGACGAGACCGGTCGCTTCCTCCCGGCCGACGAGCTCCGGGAACGCTTCGAGAAGCTCGGCGCGAACGACTCCACTGAGGTCGGTGTCTACTGCGGATCCGGAGTCACCGCGGCCCACGAAGCGCTCGCGCTGGAGATCAGCGGCATCCCGTCGACCGTGTACGTCGGCTCGTGGTCGGAGTGGATCACCGACCCATCCCGCCCGGTCGCCACCGGCACCGACTAAGGCACCATGACGACCTTCCCGGCGGCTTCGTCGTTCTGCATGTAGCGGTGCGCCGCGACGATGTCATCGAGGTCGAAGACCCTGTCGAGGTTGGGCTGGTAGACGCCGGCCGCGACCTGGTCGACGACCCGCTGCAGGATGGCTGCGCCCGCACTGCCCTTGAGGGTGTCGCTGTGGAAGGCCGTGAGCTTGGTACCGGACGGGATCATCGCGATGGCTTCGAAGTCCGGGATCGACCACCCACTGAGTGAACCGGCCACACACACAGTCCCGCCAGGCCGCACCAAGTTCAGTGACTCCACCGTCGTACGCGCGCCGACGAGATCCAGCACGTAGTCGGGTCCTTCGGGCCAAACCTCGTGCAGGCTCGGCGCCAGCGGATCGCCGGTGTCGACGAGGGCATGGTCCACACCCGCCGCCTTGAGTGCGTCGATCTTGCCGCGCCGGCGAGTCGTCGCTTCGACGTGGACGCCGTGGCCGGAGGCGATCGACGCCGCCGCCAACCCCACCGACGACGTCCCGCCACGGATCAGCAGCCGTCCTTCTACGACGCCCAATGCATCCAGTGCGCCCTGCGCGGTCAGGTAGGTCTCGGGTAGTGCAGCGAAGAGTTCCCAGGGGAGCGTGGTCGTGACCGGCATCAGCAGGTCGTTCGGCAACAGCGTGTACTCCGCATAGCCGCCGTCGAACGCGCGGCCCATCTCGCCCATCACCGCCGCGACGGTCGTCCCGTCCGGCAGCCGTGGATCGGTCGACGCCGCCACGACGCCCACGCACTCGATTCCGAGCACCCGCGGGAACGTCACGCTCGGCGAGTGCCCCTGCCTGGTCCTCAGCTCCGACCGGTTCAGGCCCGCGGCCTTCACCTGCACCAGGCTCCAGCCCTCCCGAACCGCCGGAATCGGCACCTCGCGGATCTCCAGAACCTCCGGGCCGCCTGGTCTCACACACACTGCTGCTCGCATCATGTCCTGCAGTCTCGTCAGCAGGTCCGCTGACCGGCCACCGGTAAAATGCCAACTTATGCCCGTTGGCCGCCAAGTTCCCGAGTCGCAGCTCTGGCCGGGCGCCGGGATGCACCTGTGGCCGTCCGGCGGCACGAGCTCGGAGCACGCTCATCCGCGCGGGCACCTGGTGTACGCGGCCCGCGGCGTCCTGTCGGTGCACACCGAGCGGGGAACCTCGATCGTTCCGGCCAACCGGCTCACGTGGATCCCGGCCGGGTTCAGCCACTACCACCGCGCGCACGGCAGCACGGACATGCGGATCCTCTTCCTGCCGGCCGCGCTGGCTCGGCTCGTCCCCGGCCATCCGGCGGTGTTCATGGTCTCCGGCCTGGCCCGCGAGGTTCTGCTCACGCTCACCGGCCCGAACCAGCGTGACCGCGATGCTCGCGCCCGTCTCCGCCGCGTCCTCGTCGACGAGCTTCAGGAAGCGCCCGAGCAGCCACTCCAGCTGCCGGAGCCACGCGACGACCGGCTGCGAGCGGTCGCAGAGCTGCTGTACGAAGACCCAGCTGACAACACTGCACTGGCCGAGCTCGGGCAGCGAGTCGGCGCAGCGCGCGCACTCTGAGCCGGCTGTTCCACGACGAGCTCGGCATGACCTTCTACGAGTGGCGCACCCAGCTCCGCGTGTATCACGCGCTCGTCCTGCTCGCCGACGGACAGGACACCACCCGCGTCGCGCACGCGTGCGGCTGGTCGAACCCGAGTAGCTTCATCGCGGCCTTCAGCAACCTCGTCGGCACCACCCCGGGCCGCTACCGGACGGCGCCTCCTTTCGGCGCTGGTGGAAGCTCTTGACGCCCGGGGGCGGAGTGCGGGATCGTCCTGAGAAATCGATTTCCACCGCCCCCTTGGGAGTCACAGATGAAGCGATCCACGTTCCTTCGCGCCGCACTCGGCGCCGGTGTCGTCGCCGCCGTACCCGGTGTGCCGGCGTTCGCCCGGAGCCAGGCCGTCCTGACCAACAAGGTGGCCGACCTGACCGGGCCCGGGTTGACCGACCGGTTCCGGATGGCGGCGACAGACCTCGGGATTCCGGTGCGGACGCCGGACGGCCGGATGCTGTTCATGTTCGGGGACACGTTCGAGCAGCCCTGGGTCGGCGGCGGCTGGTGGCGCTCGCCGGTGGCGCTGTGGTCGACCACGACCGACCTGAACAGCGGCGTGACGTGGTCCGGTGCGGTCGGCGGCGCGGCTGCCCAGCAGTTGTGGGAGTACGAGCACGACAACCCGGTGTTCTCGACCGTGCTGCCGTCGGACGTGATCACGATCGGCGGGTCGATGTACCTGCACGCGATGGTGAACAAGGGCCTGGGCAACGTGGTCTGGACCGAGATCTGGCGCAGCGACAACTCGGGGGCCAGTTGGTACCACACCGGCGCGAAGTTCGACCCGAACATCGACGGCGGGATGTTCCAGTGCCTGACCTGGGGTGAGGGCAACGACGGCTACATCTACGTCTACTCGACCGGGTTCCAGCGGAACAAGCCGATCATCCTGAAGCGGGTCCGCAGCACCCAGATCGCCGACCCGGCGGCGTACGAGCCGTGGGGTTACCGCGACGGCGTGTGGGCCTGGGGCAACCCGGCGACCCCGATCCTGACCGGCAGCTTCGGCGAGCTGTGCCTGCGGCCGCTCGGCGGCAAGTGGGTGCTGACCTGGTTCAACGCCGGTGACTACCGGATCGACGGCATCATCATGGACACCCCGACGTCGAACCTCTACACGGCCTACCGGCAGACCCTGATCTACGGTGGCGCGTGGGGCAACGAGGACGACAACCACGTGGCCCAGCTGTACGGCGGCTACATCATCCCCGGCTCGACCCTCAGCGACATGCACCTGTCGGTGAGCCAGTGGAAGACCGACGCCGGCTGGCCCTACCGCGTGATGCAGTTCCGGGTCCGCAACTTCGGCTAGCGCTCCAGCACCATCGTGTCGGACGTCTCGACCGTGCCGACCCTCTCGAAGCCGAGCGAGCGGTAGAGCTCGGCGGCCGGGTTCTTCGGATCGACGCTGAGACTGAGCTTCGGGTACGGCGACATCCGGATCAGCTCGGTCATCAGGGCGCGGGCGATACCGCGGCGGCGGAAGTCAAGGGATACACCGAGTGACAGCTCAGGAACGTCGTCGGCGACGTAGCCGTAGCCCGGGCGGTCAGCGGTGAGGCAGCGTGCCCACGCGGCTCCGGCGGGCGTCCCGTCCACCTCGGCGACCACTCCGAAGTCGGTCGCGCGCGGCCAGTCGGCGACGTACCGCCATGCCTTGTCTTCGGCGCGCAGCTTGTCGAGCGTGAACCACGCTGTCCCGTCCCAGTTGTAGGCCTCGAGCAGCATCTCGGTCAGGAACGTGAAGTCGTCGGCGGTCGCGGGTCGGAGCAGCATGGCGGGGACCCCAACCCCCCCCCCCCAACCCCCCCCCCCAAAAAAACAGGAAACCCCCCAGGG
>NZ_JBFAHB010000084.1:0-37097 GCF_040653975.1 Kribbella sp. NPDC050820 | reverse complement strand
CTACGCACGGCGCACACGAAAGCCTGCGGCACGACCGCGACTGATCAGCCTGCCGGCCAACGGCGGCCCCACTGCGGCCAAACCCCTACACACCGGCCTCTTCATCACGCACCAGACCCCGTCCGAACCGCCAAGACGCCGGACGGCACTCACGCCTGCCCACACTCACCCTTGACTCCCAGCGCGAAAGCTAGAGCTTCAGTACGTCGGCAGTCCGCACGGGCTGACCGGTTTCGAACGAGCGGTTGGCGGCCAGGCCGGTGACCAGGGCCAAGGCCGCCTGCCGCGCGTCCGCGACGTCGGCACCGTGCGTCGGATCGTTGTCGAGGAGTGCGGCCAGGACCCGCGGATCGGCGCCACCATGGCCGGTGTGATCAGGCTCGACCGTGTGGTCGACAGGCGGCGACCACAACGGGCGAAGCGTGATGCTGGTCCGAAATGTCGACTCTTCGACATCCAGCTCCAGCCGGCCGCGCGATCCGTTGAACATCACCCGGTAGCCCTCGGCCGGTGAGTAGGCGGTCAGGTGGTACGTCATCGTCGCGCCGGTGTCGTACGACACCAGCAACGCCATGTCGTCCTCGATCGTCACGCCCGGCGCGAACACGTTGCGGTCGCGGTAATACCCGTCCTCGCCCTCCGCGTCCAGGTACAGCTCCCGCATGGTCGCGTTGTCCGCCAGATGCAGAGCGAACGGGTCGTCCAGCGCCTCGGCGGATCCGTGTGCTCGTGCGTAGTCCCGTGCGTACCCATGCCGTCGACCAGGACCGTAGAAGGCCAGCTGGCCGCGCCCGTACACCAACTCCGGCTCGGCGCCGAGCCACCAGTTCACCAGGTCGAAGTGATGACTGGCCTTGTGGACCATCAGGCCGCCGGAGTTCGCCTTGTCGCGATGCCAGCGCCGAAAGTAGTCCGCGCCGTGCGATACGTCGAGCAGCCACTCGAAGTGCACGGAATGCACGTCACCGATCGCGCCCTCGGCCAACAGTGACCGCACCCGCCGGTGCACCGGGTTGAACCGGTAGTTGTACGCGACCGACAGCGACCCGCCCGTCTCCCGGACGGTGTCGAGGATGCGCTGCGCCTTCTCCGCATCCGTCGTCATCGGCTTCTCGCAGATCACCCGGACACCGGCCCGCAGCGCCGACTCGATGTACCGGTCGTGGGTCACGTCGACGCTCGTCACCACCAGCAACTCGATCCGCTCGACCCGCAGCATCTCGTCGAACCGCGCCGGCGGCCACTGATGAGCGGTACGGCGGCCGGCTGCCAGCAGCATCCGGTTGTGGAAGGCCATCCGGACCGAGTTCGGGTCGCACAACGCCACGACGTCGTACGCGTCCCGCTTGGCGAGTCCTTCGGTGAACAGTTGCGCGCGGTGGCCGGCTCCGACGATCGCCGTCCGCACAGGTGTGGACATGGATGACCCCCTATTGCTTGACCGCGCCGGCCAGGCCGTTGACGAAGAAGCGTTGCAGCAGCAGGAACAGCAGGACGATCGGAGCGAGCGTGATCACCGTCCCGGCGCACAGCAGCGTCCACTCGGTCGAGTTCTCGCCGATGAACGCGTACATGCCGATCGCGAGCGTGCGCAGCTCCGGCCGGCCGAGCGTGAAGACCAGCGGGATGAAGAAGCTGTTCCAGGCGGTGATCGCGGTGAACAGGCCGACCGTGGCCAGCATCGGGCCGGACAGCGGCAGCATGATCCGCGCGAACGTCTGGTGGAAGTTCGCGCCGTCGACCTGGGCCGCGTCCTCGAGCTCACGGTCGATCGCCATGAAGTAGCCCATGAACAGGAACGTGCCGAACACGACCCCGCCGGACGCCTGCACGATGATCACCGCCCACAGGCTGTTCAGCAGATGCAGCCGCTGCATCAGGTCGAACACCGGGATGATGGTGTAGCCGTGCGGCAGGAACAGCGTCGCCGACACCAGCCCCAGACAGAAACCACGGCCCGGGAAGCGTGTCCGGGCAAGTACGTATCCCGCGGTGGACGTGACTACTAAAGTAACCACCACCGTCCCGAGGGTGATCAGAAAAGTGTTCATGAAGTAGCGCCCGAACGACGCCTCGCGCCAGGCGTCCAGGTAGTTCGACCAGAGAAACTGCGATGGCATCGGGTTGAGCCCGCGGCCGAAGAACTCGTCGTCACTCTTCAGCGAACTGCCGAGCGCCCAGAACAACGGGTACAGCCAGGCCAGTCCACTGACCAGCAAGGCGACATGCGTCATCGCCGTCACCATCCGCCGCCGAGTCATCGCGCGCCTCCTGTCCCCCGGCGCCTCGCGAGAGAACGCAGTACGACGACCTGGACCACGGAGAACACGATCAGCAGCAGTCCGTAGATGAACGACGCCGCCGAGGCGAGCCCGATGTCGGGCTGGACCGCGTTGGCGTTACTGCCGCCGAAGGCCAGGTGGTAGATGTAGGTGTTCACGACCTCGGTGGAGAAGTACGGGCCGCCGCTGGTCAGCACCTGGACCAGGTCGAAGATCTGGAAGGTCCCGATCACCGCCAGGACGACGATCACCACTCCGACCGCCCGCAACATCGGGATGGTGATGTACCGGAACGTCGCGATCCGGCCGGCGCCGTCCAGCCGGGCCGCCTCGTACAGCTCCTCGGGGATCGTCTGCAGCCCGGCCAGGAAGTACACCAGGTTGTAGCCGAAGGTGTGCCAGATCCCGACCAGGATGATGATCGCCATCGCGAAGTGCGGGTCCCCGAGCCAGTCGACCGGCCGGTCGATCACGTGCACCTTCAGCAGCAGGTCGTTGATCGACTCGCCGAAGTTCGACACCAGGAGCTGGATCACGACCCCGATCACCGCGGCCGACGTCACCACCGGCAGGAAGAACAGCGTCCGGTAGAAGGAGGCGAACCGCAGCCGCTTGTTGTTCAGCACCAGCGCGAGCGCGAGTGCCAGCACCAACTGGATCGGTACGACGAAGGCGGCGTACACGAAGGTGTGGCCGAGTGACCGCCAGAAGATGCTGTCGTCGACGATCTGCCGGAAGTTGTCCAGCCCGACGAAGTCGGTCGGGTCGCCGATGCCGTCCCACTTGTAGAACGTGTACCCGAGCGACGCGATGATCGGGTACACCACGAAGCCGAGCAGCAGCACCATCATCGGCGCCAGGTAGACGTACGACCACAGATAGGTACGGCGACGCCGCCGCCGACCGACCGCAGGCGGCGGTCCGGCGGTGGCGACGTCGTCCCGTACGGCGGTCAGCGCCATCAGGCGACCGGTTTCGTCGTGTACGGCTTGGTCAGGTCCCAGTCGGTGAACGCGAAGTCCTTCAGGCTCGCACCGGCGCCGACCTTTTTCACCGCGTCGCCCAGCGCCTGGTTCATCTTGCCGGTGAGCTCGCTGAGCGCACCTTGGACGTCCTTGAGCTGACCGGTGTAGATGCCGGCCAGCACATCGTTGATGTCCGGCTTCACCGCGGGCAGCTCGAGCTTGGTCAGCTTCGGGTTCCGGATCGTCGGTTGCGGGCCGACCACGGCGGCGCCCGACATGGCGACGTACTGCGCGAACGGCGCGAACGTGACCGCCTTCGGGTCGTTGTTCTGCGCGTAGACCGAGAGCCCTTGGCCCTGCTCGACCCAGCGCTTGCCGGCGTCCGCGCTGTACAGCCAGTCGAACCAGGCCCAGGCCTCGTCGGCATGCTTGGACTTCGACGAGACCGCGACGAACCGGCCGCCGGGCGGGCCGTAGAACAACGCCTTCGGGTCGCCGCCCGGCGTCGGCAGCGTGACCAGGCTGTAGTCGGTGAACTTGTGCTTGGTCCACTCCGGCTGGTTCCAGACCCCGCCGACGGTCATCCCGAACCGGCCGCGCTCGAAGAACGCCCGCGCCTGCTCGTCGGAGATGCTCATCGAGCTCGGGTAGAACCAGTTCTTGCCCTTCCACTCCAGCAGCAGGTTGATCACGTCGGCGTAGTTGCGGTCGGTCCCGAAGGTCCACTGCCCGACCCGGTAGTCCATCCCGTCGATCCCGCCGACGGCGGCGCCGCCCGGCGAGCCGGCCCCGCGGACGAACAGATCGAGCCACCAGGCCAGGGTCGTGTTCGTCGAGTTGCCGAAGCCGAACGGCGACACCTTGCCGCCGCTCTTCGACGCGATCGCCTCGGCCGCGCGGCTCACGTCGTCCCAGGTCTTCGGTAGCTTGACGCTGCCGTCGGGGTTGGTCAGCCCGGCCTCCTTGAAGACGCCGTGGTGGATGTACAGCTGCAGGGACGGCGCCGGGGCCGCGAACGGCGCGGTGTAGACCTTGCCGTCGAAGACGTCGACACCCTCGACGAAGCTGTTCTGCGGGAAGCGGGACTGCCAGGACTTCGTCGCCCACTTGTCCACCGGCATCAGCCAGCCCTGCGAGACCTGCTGGCTGAGCTGCGGGCTCTTCGGGATCATCAGGATGTCCGGCGGGTTGTTGCTGCGGTACGCGAGCGAGACCAGGTCGGCGTACTTGTCGCTGACCTGCGTGGTCTTCTTCACCGCGATCCCGGGATTGGCCTCCTGGAACAGCTTGATCTCGTTGTCGACCCAGCCGGCCTGGCTGGCGTACCAGTCCCAGTAGGTGATGGTGGTCCGGGCCTTCGAGCCCTCGCCGCTGTCGCCCGACGAGGAGCAGCCGGCGACCGCTCCCGCACCGGCCAGCGCCGCTGCACCTCTGAGCAGGGTCCGTCGTGAGATGCGTGATGACATGGGTTTACCTCCGATGAATACTGGCGGCCGCGCCGCACGCCGGTGACGTGGACGATGCGGTCTGGGTCAGGGTGCCGAGCCGCCAGGTGAGTGGACTGCCGTCCCAGCTGACCGCGACCCGGCGCGGCCGCTGGAAGGGCAGGAAGTGAACGGACTGGCCGCGGTCCGACGGTCCGGGGCTGAAGTAGTTGTCGCTCCCGACCGGGACCGGGATGTAGTAGTTGTTGGCGTTCGAGTAGCCGAAGTACGCCGTGTACGTGTTGTCGACCGAGTTCCGTACGACGCAGGCCGCGGTCGGCTGCACCGGGTTGAACGCGGTCTGCTCGACACCGGCCGGTTGCAGGGCCGCATCGTCGACGTAGACGTTGTCGTTGGCGACGACCCACTCGGCCTTGGTGAGCGTGCCCGTCCAGCTGACCGGGATGTTGTCCGCGGCAACCTTCGTCCAGCCGGACGCGTTCACCGCGGCCGACGCCAACGGCACGGTCGCGACCGACCCGTCCGACTTCGTCAGCTTCAGCTGCACCTGGGCGGTCCCGGTGCCGGTCGCCAGCCGGATCCAGGCCGAGGTCTTGTACGACGCTCCGTTCGCCACGGTCACGGTTTGCGTCGGCGTCGTACCGAGGATTGCGGTGGAGCCGCCGTGCACCTGAGCGGTCTGCGCGGTGCAGGACGTCGAACAGGTCCAGTTGTCGGTGCCTTGCTCGGCGTCACCGTTGGTCAGGAGGTCGCGGCCGGCGACCGGCTTGGCCTTCGGAGCGAACGAGGTGTCGTCGACCAGGAGGTTGCCGGTGCCGGTCGTCGTACTGATCCACCACTCGGCCTTGGTCAGTGTGCCGGTCCAGGCGACCTTCGTGTTGGCCGCGGAGATCCGCGTCCAGCCGGTGCTCGTCACCGGTGCCTGACCGAGCCTGATCGTGGTCGATCCGGTCGAGGTGGTCAGCTTCAGGCTCACCATCGCGGTGTCGGAACCACTCGCGAGCCGCACCCAGGCGGACGAGTCGTACAGACCGCCGTTCACCACGGACACGCCCTGCGCCGGGCCGGCCCACGCTGCTGCGCGTCCGGTGATCGACAGGTCGCCGCTACCGGTGTGCGGAGTCGTCGCCGCGTTCTTGAGGGTGCACGTGCCGAGGCAGTACCAGCCCGTCGTACTGGATTGGTTCTCGAGCGTCCCGTTCACCAGGACAGACGGCGTCGGCAGGTACGGCGTTGTCGCCGGCGGACCCTGGGCGGGTGGTGGCGTGCCGTCGGTCGGCGTGATCCTGATGTCGTCGAGCGTGCACTCCGACGTGGTCGGGTTCGGGTTGGACCAGGCGAACACCTGGATCCACTTCGTCCCGGTCGGAGGCGTGAATGCCGCGAGCTTCTGGGTGTAAGCGCGTTCGTCGGCGTAGGTGAGCTCGTACTGGAAGGTCGGAGTACCTGCCGTCGCTCCCCCGCGCACCCCGATGTAGCACTGGGTGCCGCCGCCATTGAGGCGTCCCCAGCCGGACAGCAGGTAGCTCGTGCCCGGCGTCAGGCCGGTGATGTTCTGGGTCACGCCCGACCCTGGGCTGAGCGAAAGCGCTGTGTATCCGCTGTGCGCGTTGGCGGCAGTCGATGGGCCGGTGCCGAGCGGAGTCCAGCCGCGGGTGCCGCTCTCGAAGTCGCCGTCGCCGACCGGGTTGGGCTGCGCGGTCCGGACCGTGGTCGCGATGCCGTCGGCGATCACCTTCACGGAGGCGCCGGCCGTGGTCGGCATCGGTACCTTGACCTGCTTGGAGATGCCGTTCACGGTGACCGTCACCAGGTAGTCACCGAGGAAGCCACGCGTCCCGAACGTCCCGCCGGCGCTCGTCTGGCCGTTGACGCTCGTATGCCACTGGCGCTTGATCAGATCCTCCCAGACCAGCGCGTTCGGCTTCGGCGACCAGTCGGCGTTGTAGAGCGCGACCCGCGGGTTGTAGATGTTGTTGGCCCAGATCCCGAAGTTGCTGATCTGGTTGACATTCGGGTTCGAGAACATCGCGGTCATGAAGTCGCGGGTGTAGTCCGCCTGCAGTTGCAGGTCATCGGTGTCCACGTCGAACTCGGTGATCGCCACCGTCACCCCGAGCGCGGCGAACTGGTCGACGATCGACATCAGGTCGTCCGGCGAGGTCAGCTGCAGTCCGTTGAAGTGGCTCTCCATGCCGACCAGGTCGATCGGCGCACCGGCCGCCTTCAGCGACTGCACGATGCCGTAGACGTGGTCGCGGTGCCGCTTCTCCCAGCCGTTGTTCTCCAGCAGGCCGTAGTCGTTCAGCGCCAGCGGCACGGTCGGGTCGGCCTGGCGGGCCAGCCGGAACCAGGACTCGATCTCGCCCGGACCGAGGATGTCCTGCAGGCTGTGCTCGGAGTACGGCTCGTTGACCACGTCCCACTCGTCGACCATCCCCTTCAGCGTGGTTGCCTCGTCGGTGATGTGGTTGTTCACCCGGGCCCGGAGCGCGGCCGGATCGTTCTGCAACGTGACCAGGTCCGGCGGCATGTAGCCCCAGGACGGCCAGATCAGGGTGTGGCCGCGGACCCGCAGACCGCGTTCCCGCATCCACTGCAGCGCGGGCATGGTGATCGTGTCCCGCTCGGCCTGGTTCTCCCAGTGGTTGCTCCACTTGAGGTTGTTGCCCAGGGCTCCTTGATTGAACAGCGTCGAGGCCTTGCTCTGGTACTGCGCCAGGTCGCTCGCGCTGATCCCGCTGGACGGGTCGCCGATCAGCCGCGACCCGTCGGAGGCGGCGCCGAACTTGAACGCGCTGGTCTGCTGCACGGCGGACACGGTCGCGCCGCTGACCGGATTGCCGGCCGGGTCGACGACGGACACGGCCAGGTTTCCCTTGCGGTACTGGTCGATTCTGGCGTTGGCCGCTGTACGCCAGGCTGCGTTGGCCTCGCGACCTTCGTACGTCACCTGCGGGTAGCCTGCTGGCGTGCCCGGCCCCCAGTCCTTGACCGAGACGCCGGCGATCTGGAACTTCTGAGCGCCGTACCCGAGCCAGAGGTTGAGGTGCGCGGCGGTCGCCGTCCCCGCTTCGTAGGTGACCGCGGCGCGGACCGGGAACTCGAACTTCTGCCACTCCGGGCCGTAGAGCAGCGCCGCGTTCATCGACTTCTTGTACGGCGGTCCGTCGGTCTCGAAGACCACGTGCGCGTTCCCCGTCGTACTGCCGGGCGTCGGCTCGATCGACCGCATCCAGAGGGTCGCGACAAGCGCGTCGCCGGCGGTCACGGTCTGGGTGGCGGCGACGCCGAGCGTGATCTCGTACTCGCCGTCGAGCCCCGGGCTGTGCGGGGCGTTCGGCACGGTGACCTCGAGGGCCTTGGTGAAGTTCGGGTTGCCGGTGATGGCGACCTGCTCCGTCGAGTCGGCAGGCAGGTTCTTGAACTGCGTGAAACCGGCAATCGGATCCGCCGGCAACACCTCGAACGGCACCACCTCAGCCCGAGCCACAGGCTGCCCCACCACCCCCACAACAACCACAACAACCGCAGCGGCGGCACTGGCCCAACGCCGCCTTCGAGCGGAGCGAGGGGGAGGGGGTATTTCCTGGTTTTTGATCACTCCGGGGTCCTTCCAGAGGGCGCGCAGCAGCACCTGACCCGCCGGCCGCCGGCCGGGGTCTGTGGGGGGAACGGCTGTGTGCGCTGTCGGTGGGCGCGATAGGCGCCAGGAGTCGTTGGTCGGGCGGGACCTCGATCCGGAGGATCAGGCCTTGGCGGTCTGCGACCGTCCGCGCGGGGACCGGGTCACGGGCACCGGCCCGCAACTCGCCCGGACGATCAGGCTGGTCGGCATCACCAGGCGAGGCAACTCCACCTCGCCGGTCGCCGGCTCTTCGGGTTCGTCGTCGTTCGGGCCGATCGCCTCGACCAGCATGGTCGCGGCGCGCTTGCCCATCTCGACGAACGGTTGCTGGATTGTGGTCAGCGGCGGACGGATCTGAGCCGCGGACTCGATGTCGTCGAAGCCGATCACCGACACGTCCTCGGGCACGCGCAACCCGGCCTCGGCCGCGGCGGTCATCACGCCGTACGCCGTCACGTCGGAGTGCGCGAACACCGCGGTCGGCCGCTGACCGGCCGGCAGCGCGAACAGCTCCCGCGACCGGGAGCGGATCTGCTCGGGCACGAAGTCACCGGGTTTGGTGAGCTCGGGATCGGGCTGGATGCCTGCAGTGCGCAGCGCGTCCAGGTAGCCGCGGTAGCGGTCCTGGCAGCACCGGTACGCCATTCGGCCTTGCACACAAGCGATTCGCTCGTGTCCGAGTTGCATCAGGTGGTCCATCGCCGTCAGCGCGCCTTCGTAGTTGTCGGCGGTGACGGACGGCAGGTCCACGTCGGCGTCGATGGTGTTCACCAGGACGACCGGCAGGCCCTCCTGGTGCAGCTGGACGAGTGGCTCGAGCGGCTGCTCGTGACTGACCACGAGCAGGCCGGACGCCATGCTGGAGGTCAGCACGCGGTCGATCAGCGAACCGTAGTCACGGTCGTTGGTGGCGGTGTACAGGATGATGTCGAACCCGTTCCGCTCGGTCACCGCGGCCACCCCGATGTTGATCGAGGCAACCATGTGCCAGGACAGGCCGGGCACGACCATCCCGATCAGCCGGGTACTGCCCTTGGCCAGCGCGGTGGCCGCGAAACTCGGCACGTACCGGTGCTTGCGCATCACCGCGAGCACGTGCCGGCGGGTCGCCGGGTCCACCTTCGGGCTGTTGTTCAGCACCAGCGAGACGGTGGACTTGGACAGGCCGGACAGCGCGGCGATGTCGCGAATCGTCAGCTTCGCCATCCGGCCCCTCCCTTGATCAGCGCCGTTGGACTGGTCCAACGGGTCAGCACCGGAACGTAACAGCGGGCGGGAGCGAGGTCAACAGTCCGTACGCAAACGGTTTCATCGCTTGGCCATTGCGCTTCTCGGAATCTTCGTGCCACCATCGAGCCACCGTGTTGGACCGGTCCTACGCGGGCCGGGATCACCTGCCGGGACCGGTCCGGCACGCCCACTCCCGCCGGCCCGCCATCGCACCAGGCTGTGCCCCTTCGGCAGCCTCTGCTGCACTTCGCCAAGCTTCTGCAGGAAGGCCGCCCATGCCGCCGTACGCCCTCGACGACTTCGCCTTCGATCTCCGCCGCGCCGTGCCGCCGGACCAAATCTGGGTCGGCAGCGGCACCGGAACCGTCAGCCGGCTCGCGGGCACCGTCTGCGGAGTCGGCGGCTGGTTCTCTCCCCCACACGCGGCCGCTGACAGCCGCCTCACGATCTCGTTCGAGCTGGACGGCCGGACGATCCCGGACGGCACCCGCCCCGGCGCCGGCGACCGCGGCCTCCTCCCCGCCGGCGGCACCTGGCGTCCAGACCGCCTGACGCGCCGAGGCACCTACCACCAGTACGTCGACGGCCGCCTCATCTCCCTCGCCGTCGAAACCACCCTCTCCCCCCGCCACGGCGAACCCGGCTACATCCTGACCATCCACATCCACAACCGCTCAGACCGCACGCACCAACTCACCGTCCACCCGGCACTCGCTCCCACCCAGGCCACTGCTGTCCAGCTGTCCAACTGGGGCTGGGTCCCACCCGAACCGGGCCCGGGCGGTCCGGGCGGGCTGGCACCTGGCACCAGCACACCCGTCACCCTCACCCACGCCGGCCTCACCGCCCGACTCCCCCCGGGCGGTCACGCCACCTTCAGCCTCGCCGTCCACCCCGCCGACGCAACGCCGCCCGCCGACCCCGCCGCGGACGCGGCCGCCACCACCCGCGCATGGACAGCCCGCATCGACCAGGCCCTCGCCCGAGTCCCCGTCCTCACCAGCGACATCCCCGGCCTCGAGCAGTACTACCGCCGTTCGCTCGCCAGCGGCCTCGTCTGCTGGTGGGACCACCCGGACTTCGTCACCACCCCGTTCATCGCGACCTCAGGTCTCGACGGCGGCGCGCTCTGCGCCTACGCCTGGGACACCGGCGGCTACGCCCCCAACGTCCTCAGCCTCATGCTCGGCGACCACGTCGTCGACCTCATCGAGTCCTTCCTCGACGCCGACCTGACCGACCGCTACGCCATCGCCCCCGACGGCACCGGCCTCGGCGTCGCCTACGCCTACAGCGGCTGGTCTCTCACCATGCTGACCCGCGCTGCCGCCGCGGACCGCCGGCTCGACCCCGGTCTCGTCTCACGGCTGTACGACGTACTCACCGCCCTCGACAAACGCTTCCGTCCCGACGACCAGACCGGCGTACTGCGTGACTATGGCGACCAGAGCAACCTTCTCGAGATGCGCGGCGCCGGCTGGGAGCACGTTGTCGCCAGCCCCAACGCCGAACGCGCCTGGTCGCTGGAGACCCTGGCCGAACTGGCCGAACTCTCCGGCGCCGCCTTACCCGTCGACGAGTTGCGCGCGTCCGCCCACCAGATCCGGACCGAGGTGATCCGCCAACTGTGGGACGCCGACGCCGGCTGGTTCCGCAGCCGCTACTCCGACGGTCACACCGAGCTCGCCTACTCGATCCAGGCCTTCGACGTACTGCGTTCCGGCGCCTGCCCACCCGAGGTCGCCGCAGCCCTGATCAAGAACCTCCGTCCGGGCGCGTTCCTCGGCGAGTACGGCGTCAGCAGTGTCAGCGCCGAGGACGCACGCCACTACGAGACCGCCGACATCGACTGGTCCGGCGCCGGCGCCTACACCGGCGAAGCTCCCCAGCTCGCGCTGACCCTCTGGGAACGCGGCGAATCAGCACTGGCGTGGGATGTCCTTCGCCGCCTCTTCTGGATGGGCGACCACTACCCGTACTTCCCGCAGGACCACTACTCCGACAAACCCGGCGCCCCCGCCACCGGCCGCCGCGCCAACGTCATCGCCGGCCTCACCGGCGCCGAAGCCATCCTCACCGGCCTGGCCGGCATCCACCCGAACCCCGACGGCTCCCTGACCATCAACCCGCACCACCTCCCCGAAGGCACGCTCACCCTCACCAATTACACCCACCAGAACCACACCATCAACCTGACGATCACCCCCGACCGCACCGCGATCACAGTCGACGGCCGCGAGGTGAACCCCGGTCAAGTAGTCCCTCCCCGCCCTGCGTAACTCCCTCGACCACGAGGTCCTGGCGCACATCAGACCGGCTGACCGTGAGAACGTGCACTTCTACGGCAGCCGCACAGAGAGGCGTCCTGATGGAGATCCCGCAGTCCGACTTCGCTGAACGCGCTGAGCTGCACCGGGGCGAGCTGCGGGTGCACTGCTACCGGATGCTCGGGTCGTTCGACGAGGCGGAGGATCTGGTCCAGGAGGTGTACCTGCGGGCGTGGCGCGGACGGGACGGCTTCGAGGGCCGTTCGTCCCTGCGCGCCTGGTTGTACCGGATCGCCACGAACGCCTGCCTGGACTTCCTGGAGGGCCGTCGCCGCCGGACGCTTCCCGATCAGGCCGATTCGCCGGACGGCCCGTGGTTGCAGCCGTTCCCCGGCCACCTGTGGGAGCCGGCGGCGCCGAGCGCGGACGACCCGGAGGCGGCGGTGGTCGCGAAGGAGACGCTGGAGCTGGCGTTCCTGGCCGCCATCCAGCACCTGCCGCCGAGGCAGCGCGCCGCGACGATCCTGTGCGACGTGCTGGGCTGGCCGGTTCGCCAGACAGCCGAGGTTCTGGACGGCAGCGTCGCCTCGGTCAACAGTGCCCTGCAGCGGGCCAGGGCCACCCTGCGCACCCACCTGCCGCCGGGCCGGTCAGACTGGGCTCCGTCAGCCCCGCCCACCGACGAGGACCGCAAGATCCTGCGCCGCTACATGTCTGCGGTGGAGCGCGGCGACCTTGCCGAGGTCGCGGAGCTGCTGGCGAAGGACGTGCGGGCGACGATGCCGCCGTACCCGGAGTGGTTCGCCGACCGCGATGGCGTGCTGGCAGCGCTGGCCGAGAGCTGGGACCCCGGCTCGCCGTACTACGTGGGAACGCTGCGCGTGCTGCCGGTCGCCTGTGCCAACGGTGAGCTGGCCGCAGCGACGTACCGGTGTCCGCCGGGCGGGGACACGTACGAGCCGTTCGGCCTCGGCGTGCTGCAGGTCCGCGACGGCCGGATCACGGAGATGGTCGCGTTCCACGAGCCGGCCCTGTTCCCGGCGTTCAACCTCCCACCCACGCTGGACCGATGAGGTTTGGCGGTCGATGCCGTCTCAATACTGCACGAGGCAATCAGCCGCAGAGGAGAGACACCAGTGAACGACATCGAACCGCAGACCGCCGACGGCAAGGTGCTGTGGCACTTCACCATGTCCTTGGACGGATTCGTGGCCGGGCCGAACCACGAGATGGACTGGATGATGACCGGCATCTCGCCCCAGCCGGGACTGATCGACGAGTACGTCGCGACCACCGGCGCGGTCCTCGGCGGCCGGCGCGGCTGGGACCAGTTCCCGGATCCGGGGGCCGTCTACGGAGGTGCCTGGACCGGGCCCATCTTCGTGCTCACCCATCACCCGGAGGACGCCGCCCCCGCCGAGGGCGTCACGTTCCTGGACTGTGACGTGGCCGAGGCGGTGCGGATCGCGCTGGCCGCGGCCGACGGCAAGAACGTCGAGGTGCTGTCGCCAAACATCGGTGCACAACTCCTCGAACGCGGCCTGCTCGACGAGATCGACCTGCACATCGCGCCGGTGCTGCTCGGCGACGGCATCCGGCTGCTGGACCTGCCCGGTGGCCGGCCGCACTACCTCCACCGGGTCAGCGACGGCGACCCCACGGCCGAGCTCACCGTGCGATACCGGCCGGTCAAGCCGTGAGCACAGGATCTGCTGAAGGAGTCGACGTGACGATTCAGAGTGATGTGCAGGAGATCAGTGCCGGAAGGCGCCGGCGTATTCGGGCTCTCGCAGTACTGGGAGCCGTCGTGGCGGCCGTCCTGGTCTGGGTGGTCGGCGAGCCGTTGCTCGGCAACGACATGGTCATCAAGGCCGAGGGGCAGGAACCGCAGGATCTCGGGGCGAGCGCGTTCATCATGTTCTCGCTGTTCTTCTCCCTGCTGGGCTGGGCGCTGCTGGCCCTGCTGGAGCGCGTGACCGCGCGCGCCCGGCTGATCTGGACGGTCGTGGCACTGGCGTTCCTGGCCGTGTCGTTCGTCTTCCCGCTGTTCACCATCGAGGCGTCGGGTGGGACCAAGACCGTGCTCGCACTCGCGCACGTCGCGGTCGCCGCAGTACTCGTTCCGGCGTTCCGGGCGACCTCCCGCAAGTAGCTGTTGGAGGTGGTGAGGTTGTCAGCCTCGGCCGAGAACGCAGAACTCGTTGCCTTCCAGATCGGCCAGAACCACCCAAGGTACGTCGCCCTGGCCCACATCGGCCGGGGTGGCGCCGAGGCCCCGCACCCGAGCCACCTCCACCGCTTGATCCTCAACCGGGTCCGGCAGCAGGTCGAGATGCGCGCGGCGCGGCAGGTCCTTCCCATGGGGTGTGCGGAGGAACTCCAGATACGGCCCGGTCCCCCTGGCAGACCGCAGCATCGCGTGCTCGTCGGTCACCTCGTGCACCGTCCAGCCCATGACCTCACCCCAGAACCGCGCCATGGCCCGCGGGTCGGTGCAGTCGACAACCACCGCCGCGATCGGCCCGGTGTCCCGGTAGAGCTTCCGAGGCTCCAGCACACACAACAGATTCCCTTCTGGATCAGCCAAAACCGTCCACGGGACGTCCACCTCAGCTGGCGTAGCGCCAAGCTCCATCAACCGCGCCACCAGTTCCGCATGATGCGCCGCCGAACTGGTTGCGAGCTCAATGTGGGCACGGTTCTTCACCGTCTCCGGGTCCGGGACCCTGATCACATCAAGACTGACCGCACCGGGCAGCGGCCACCCAGATCCCACCGGCAAAACCCCGGTGGCCCCAGCCTCCGCGCCCACAGTCCCCCACCCCAACGCCCCAGCCCAGAACCGCCCCAGTGCCAGGTCATCCCCAGCCTTGAAATTGACCTGCACAAGCTCCAACGCCATCCCGCAACCCTATGCGGACACCCCCGTACGAGCCACGAACTTTCCGAGTCGGCGACAACACGCGCACACACGTGGCTGCACCGATCAGAAATCCTCCGCCCCGTCGTCAGTTCTGGTAGCCCTCCCGTACCGGTGGAAGGATTGATGACCATGACCGAGGCCAGACTGCTGGGCGCCGACGAGGCCACATTCATCGCGGCGGTCCGCTCAGACGACACGGCGCGGTTCGCACTCCTCACGGAGCGCTACCGGCGTGAGCTGCAGGTGCACTGCTATCGGATGCTCGCGAACTACGAGGACGCCCAGGACATGACGCAGGAGACGTTCCTGCGAGCGTGGAACAAGCGGGAATCGTTCAAGGGCCACGCGGCCCTGCGGACCTGGCTGTACCGGATCGCGACGAACGCCTGCCTCGACTTCCTGGAGAAGCGCAACGACCGCACACCCGCACCGTCCGAGCTGCCGGACCTCGACTCCGAGGTGCTGTACCTGCAGCCGTACCCCGACCGGATGCTCCCCGAGGACCCGCAGGAATCGGTGGTGGCGCGGGAAACGATCGAGCTGGCGTTCATCGTCGCCGTCCAGCACCTGCCGCCGCGGCAGCGGGCGGCGTTCATCCTGCGCGACGTCCTCGGCTGGCCGGCGTCGAAAGCGGCCGACGCCCTCGAGCTGACCGTCGCATCGGTGACCAGCGCACTGCAGCGGGCTCGTGTGACGATGCGCGAGCAGCTGCCCGACCGCCGCCTCGACTGGCGGAGCCCCGCCACCCACGAGCTGTCGAACGACGAGCGCGGCGCGGTGAAGTCGTACATCGACGCCCATGAGCGCAACGACCTCGACGGGCTGACGTCCCTGCTGCGCGACGACCTGCGCTTCGCGATGCTGCCCGATCAGGGCACCTCGGTCATGACGGCCAGGGACGCAGTGGACGGCTGGGTCTCCGGTGGGCTCTTCCAGCGCGGCTACGACGACTGGCGCGGTATCACCACGACGGTCAACCGCATGCCTGCCGCCGCGCTGTACCTCCGCACCCCCGACGACCCGAAGTACCGGCTGTTTGCCATCGCGGTCCTGCACGTCGTCGACGGGAAGATTGCCGAGCTCACCGGATTCGACGCCGACGACAAACCATGGCTGGGCCTGCCCCCGACACTGGAATCAGACGACGTCACCGCGGAATGAGCACCCGACCAGCTGCACACCAACGCGGACACCACCGCCCCGCCGGCGTTGCCGGCGGGGCATCTTTGCACGAGCCGAGCATCTGGCCCGTGCTCAGCGCCTCGTCTCGTAGCGGGTCAGTACGACGCCGCCGGGAAACGTCCGCGTCTCCACCAGGTTCAGGTTCACCCAGCTGTCCAGGGCGGTGAAGAACGGCGTGCCGCCGCCCAGCAAGACCGGTGCGGTGACCAGCAGGTACTCGTCGATCAGCCCGGCCCGCATGGCCGCTGCGGCGAGTGTGGCGCCGACGAGGTCCATAGGGCCGCCGTCTTCGGCCTTGAGCCGGGTGATCTCGGTGACCGCGTCGCCGGTGACCAGGCGGGTGTTCCAGTCGACCGTGCTGGTCGTCGAGGAGAACACGACCTTCGGCATGTCCCGCCAGCGGCGGGCGAACTCGATCTCCGCCGGTGTGGCGCCGGGCTGCTGGTCGGCGGTCGGCCAGTGGGAGCTCATCGTCTCCCACAGTTTGCGCCCGTACAGCGCCAGGTCCGTCGCCCCCACCCGGTCGGACCACCACTGGAACAGTTCGTCGCTCGGTACGCTCCAGCCGAGGTCGTCGCCGGGCGCGGCGATGTAGCCGTCCAGGCTCACGTTCATTCCGAAGATCAGTTTCCGCATCGTGCCAGCCTCCTGTGAGTCGATCTCACACGTACAGACGGGCACCGCGCGGAAACCTAATCGGTGCACGTGGGAAGGAATCAGCTGGCGAGGATGGTGGGGAAGGATTTGAGGACTGAGTCGAAGTGGTGGTCGGCGACCGGGGTGTCCAGGGTGTGGTGGTGGCCGATGCGGATGGTTTTGAGGCCGGCGTTGATGCCGCCGGCTACGTCGTACGACGGGTGGTCGCCGACCATCCAGCCGTCCGTGAGGGTGGCGCCGGTCTGGGATGCGGCGATCTCGAAGATGCGCCGGTCCGGCTTCCGCACCCCGGCGGCCTGCGAGATGCAGCAATAGTCGACGGCCGCCGCGATCCCGGTGTGCTCGAGCTTGCCCGTCTGCTGTACGACGTTCCCGTTCGTCACCACCGCCACCCGCCACCCCGCCGTACGCAACGAAGCCAGCCCATCCAGCACCGCCGACTCCACCCACGTGAACGGCGGATGCTCGCGATCGTAAGCGGCGACCAACTCCTCGACCGACCCCCTCACCCCGAACGCCGACCGCAACCCCACGAACAACTCCTCCCGCGCCGTGAACCCACCGTTGTCATGAGCAACCAACCACTCGACCGCGTCCTCCCCCACCCCGGCCCGGTCCACAAACCACCGAGCCCACCCCAGAAACGCACCGTCCCGATCAATCAACGTGTTGTCCAGGTCGAAGCAGGCCAGGCGCGGGGTCCCACCATCGGCGGTCACGTTCGATGCGATCCTTGTCGTTCAGGGCACGAGTGACAACAGCCTATCTAGGGGTCGAGCAGGTATGGACTCGGTCATGCCACCGGACGGCCACGTGCACACGGAGTGGTCGTGGGACACCGCCGTCGGATCGATGGAGGCTTCGTGCGCCAGGGCGATCGAGCTCGGCCTGCCGTCGGTGGCATTTACCGAGCACGCCGACCTGACGCCGTGGGTGATAGCTGGTGAAGAAGTGGACCTGCTGCCCGAGCACCTCCGGGTCCGGGTCCGGCCCGACGGGGTTCTCGAGGCTCCGGCACTGGAGGTGTCGGGATATCTGGCGTGTATCGAGCGCTGCCGGGGGCGGTTCCCCGAGCTTCGCATTCTGTCGGGTGTCGAGCTGAGTGAACCGCACTGGCATCCCGAGCAGACGGCCGAACTGCTCCGCAGTGGTGGGTTCGAGCGGGTGCTCGGGTCGGTGCATGCATTGCCGGATGGCGACGGGCACCGGGAGATCAGCGGTTTGTACGCTCGCCGCCCGAGTCCGCAGTTGGTTCAGGAGTACCTGGCTGAGGTCCTCCGGCTGGTGGAGTCATCCGCCCCGTTCGCCGTGCTGGCCCACATCGACTACCCGATCCGCTACTGGCCGCAGCGCTCGGGCGTCTACGAGCCGGCCACTTTCGAGGACGAATTCCGCGCTGTTCTCCGCGCGCTGGCCGGAAGTGGCAGAGCGCTGGAGGTGAATACGAAAGTGCCGCTGCATGGTGAGGTCGTCCGTTGGTGGTATCAGGCCGGTGGTGATGCGGTTGTCTTCGGCAGTGACGCGCATGACCCGGCCGCGGTCGGCCACGGCTTCGCGGCGGCAGCGGCGATGGTCGAGTCGTGCGGGTTCCGCCGTGGACAGACTCCGCACGAGGTGTGGACGAGAGCGGCACACAGCACCGTGAGCTGAGCCGCTCAGGCCCACCCGCCGTCCGTCAGACGTCGATGCGGTTCTCGTCGAGTTCGTAGGCGCCCTGGACCAGGAACTCCTTGCGCGGCGCGACGTCGTTGCCCATCAGGAGGTCGAAAACGTGGGCTGCGGCCTCGCCGTCGTCGACGGTGATGCGGCGCAGCGTGCGGTGCCGAGGGTCCATGGTGGTTTCCGCGAGCTGGTCGGCGTCCATCTCACCGAGACCCTTGTAGCGCTGCGGCGGTTCCTTCCAGCGCACGTTCTTCTTCATCAGCTCGGCCGTCTTCCGCTGGTACTCGGCGTCGCTGTAGGTGTACAGGTACTTCTCCTGCCCCTTCTTCGGGTTCGTCAACTCGAACCGGTGCAGCGGCGGTACGGCGGTGTAGACCCGGCCGGCCTCGACCAGCGGCCTCATGTACCGGAAGAACAGCGTGGCCAGCAGGCAGCGGATGTGCGCGCCGTCGGAGTCGGCGTCGGCCATGAAGATGATCTTGCCGTAGCGGACCTGCTCGAGGTCGAAGCTGCGGCCGGACCCGGCGCCGACCACCTGGATGATCGAGGCGCACTCGGCGTTCTTCAGCATGTCGCCGACCGACGCCTTCTGCACGTTCAGGATCTTGCCCCGGATCGGCAGCAGCGCCTGGAACTCCGAGCTGCGGGCCAACTTCGCCGTACCGAGCGCCGAATCACCCTCGACGATGAACAGCTCGGAGCGGTCCACGTCGTTGCTGCGGCAGTCGGCCAGCTTCGCCGGCAGCGCCGACGACTCCAGCGCCGTCTTGCGTCGCTGCAGCTCGCGGTGCTGACGCGCGGCCACCCTGGTCCGGGAGGCTGCGACGACCTTCTCGAGTACGGCGCGGGCCTGCGCCTTGTGCTCGCGCTTGTTCGAGGTGAGGAACGACTCCAGCTCGCTCTGCACGACCTTCGCGACGATCCGCGAGGCGGCCGGCGTGCCGAGGACCTCCTTGGTCTGGCCGTCGAACTGCGGCTCGGCCAGCCGGACCGTGACGACGGAGGTCAGGCCCTCCAGGACGTCGTCCTTGATGACCTCCTCGCCGCTCTTCAGCAGCCGGGTGCCGTCGAGGGCGTTGGTGAAGCTCTTGGCCAGCGCGCGCTCGAAGCCGGCCACGTGGGTGCCGCCCTTGGGCGTGGCCACGATGTTCACGAACGAGCGGAGCTCGGTCTCGTACCCGTCGCCCCAGCGGACCGCGATGTCGACGTCCAGGTCGCGCTCGACGTCGGTCGGGGTCATGTGCCCGGCGTCGTCGAGCATCGGCACGGTCTCGGTGAAGTGGCCGGTTCCGGTCAGCCGGATCACCTCGGTGACCTTCTGGTCGGTGGCCAGGAACTCGCAGAACTCGCTGATCCCGCCGTCGTGCTTGAAGGTCTCCTCGGTGACCTCGTCGCCGCGCTCGTCCCGGATCACCAGCTCGAGCCCGGGCACCAGGAACGACGTCTGCCGCGCCCGGGTGACCAGCTCGTCGTAGTTGAAGGTCGCGTCCCGGGTGAAGATCTGGCGGTCCGCCCAGTACCGGATCCGCGTCCCGGTGACGCCCTTCTTGGCCCGCCCGGCCTTGCGCAGTCCCTTCGCCGGCGTGAACCCGGCCGAAGCGCCCTCGCCGTCGAACTCACCGGCGACACCGCGCCGGAAGGAGGTGGTCCAGACCACCCCGCCGCGGTCCACCTCGACGTCGAGGCGCGCGGACAGCGCGTTCACCACCGAGGCGCCGACACCGTGCAGACCGCCGGAGGCGTTGTAGGAGCCGCCGCCGAACTTGCCGCCGGCGTGCAGCTTGGTGAACACGACCTCGACACCGCTGAGTTTGGTCTTCGGCTCGATGTCGACCGGGATGCCGCGGGCGCGGTCCTTCACCTCGACCGAGCCGTCCTTGTACAGCACGACGTCGATCCGCTCGCCGTGCCCGGCCAGGGCCTCGTCGACGGCGTTGTCGATGATCTCCCACAGGCAGTGCATCAGGCCGCGGCTGTCGGTGGACCCGATGTACATACCCGGCCGCTTGCGCACCGCCTCGAGTCCTTCGAGGACGAGGAGGTGCCGGGCGTTGTACGTCGGGTCGAGCTCGGTACTGCGAGGCGTCGGGGCGGCCACTGGGCTCCTTCACTGGTTCACAAACTCACTGCAACACATCCGGACCCGGCCGGGGTCCGAACGCCTGCTCACAGACTATGCGGCCCGACCCCCAAAACCGTGCAACCGGGGCTGTGGCGGGCATGCGACCGGGTACCGGGGTCACAGCGGATCGCTCGATCAGAAAGGTGTTTTGGCAGGTATCGATCCGGACTCGATCCGGAGTGGTGTACGACACTCCGAACATTGGCGCACAGTGACGGCACCATGGCGCACAGTGAGAGAAGACACGCCCGACACCCGCCGGAAACATAAATTCGCCCGCTTCCGAAACGATTCCTCGTCAAGATGCGTCATACGGGAACAGGTGGTTCGTCTCACATACGGACACGCTGCCCCTACCGGGAAGCGATCCGCATGTCAGGATGTTGCTATCTGGTGAGTACGGAACTAGATGAGATGAGGCCTCAAGTGACTACAGCACTCGCCCCGAGTTCGACCCTGTCGGCTGCGGACCGTTGTGACCGCTGCGGCGCGCAGGCCTACGTCCGTGTCACCCTGACCTCCGGTGGGGAGCTGCTCTTCTGCGCCCACCACAGCCGGGAGCACGCGGAGAAGCTGCGCAACATCGCGATCACCATCCACGACGAGACGGGCCGGCTCGAAGCCACCCCGAGCGTCGCTGCGGACGACGAGCGGTAAGCCCAAGCTTCACAAACGCGCCAACGACGGCGCCAAAGTCATAGAGGCTGTGATGGCGGTCACCCGGAAGGGTGGCCGCCATCCTTCATTGTCAGATGAGAGGTACGTCGGAAGCGTCAGATGAGAGGTACGTCGGGAGGCGGGCCGTGCCGGCGGAGTTCTTGCCAGGCCCGGGCGAGTCTTGCGACCGCGTCGTCAAGCACGGGCTCGGCGTACGCGAACGGCACTCGCAGGTGGTCGTCGTGCCGACTGGTTGGATCCATTGCGCGACCCGCGACCACCTCGACCCCATGACGCAGCGCCACCTGGGCGAATACCCGCGCGTCGGTGTCCGGCAGCCGGATCCACAACGCGGACCCACCTTCCGGCTCGGACCACTCCCAGTCAGGTAGCCGCTCGGCCAGCAACTGCCCCATCAGCTTCCGCCGCGCCGTCGCCACCCGCCCCCGCGCCGCCGTCAGCTCCCCCAGCCGAGGCAGCAGCCGCGCCGTCAACGCCTGGTCGATCACCGGACTGCCGAGGTCGGCCAGTGCCTTGTGCCGCGCGAGCCGTTCGGCCAGCGGCCGCGACGCGCGGATCCATCCGATCCGCAGCCCACCCCACACCGCCTTCGACACCGATCCGATGGTCAGCACCTCGCTGCCGTCCGGCGCGTACGCCGCCAGCGGCGGAGGGATCGCCGGCCCGGCCGGATCCCACGCCGAGTACGCGTTGTCCTCGACCACCACGACACCGTGCTTGGCCGCGAGCTCGGCCACCTGCCGGCGCCGGTTCGCGGACATCAGCCGCCCGGTCGGGTTGTGGAACGTCGGCATCACGAACAGCATGGCCGGCTGGTGCTCGGCGAACGCAGTCGTCAGCAGATCCGGCCGGATCCCGGCATCATCCAGCGGTACGCCGACCACCCTGCCGCCAGCCGCCCCGAACAGATCGAAGCAACCGGGCCAACTGGGCTGCTCGATGACCACGGCCGCCCCGGTCCGTAAGTACATCTGGGTCACCAACGCGATCGCTTGGTGCGCACCGGTGGTCACCACGATCTCGTCAGGTGACGTCGGCAGGCCGGACTCCTCGAAGTGCTCGGCGATCCGCTCCCGCAGCACCCGCAGCCCGCGTGGGTGATAGCCGACATCGTCCAGGAGCGTCGGCAGGTCGCTGCTCGCCAGCTCGATCAGCTCTGCGGCCAACTCGGGCATCCCCGGGTCGACGGCGTAGGTCAGCGAGATGACCTCACCTGGTCCGACCGCTATCCGATGGAACAGCGACTCGCCGTACCCCACCGGCATTCGCTTGTCCGCTCGTGAACGACCACGGCTCGCGGCTCGGGCGATCGTCGTACCGCTCCCCCGGCGGCTCTCGACCAGGCCGCGGGCGCGGAGCTCGTCGTACGCCGCGACGACGGTCGAGCGACTGACTGCGAGGGCCTCGGCGAGGCGGCGTTCGGCGGGCAGGCGGGCGCCGACCGGTAGCTCGGCCGAGCCGATCAGGCCGGCGATCGCGTCGGCCAGCCGGCGGTACAGGCCGCCGCCCGGCCCGGTCAGCCGGCCGCCGATCAGGTCCGCCAGTGCGGCGGCATCTCCAGAACGGTCCACTTCTCCCCTTATTGGCTCGGGTGGACTGCTTCTCTCGCGGCCAGGCTAGTACCACAAGCCAGTCCAGTTCGAGAGGGAGAAGGATCATGGGGATCGCGCAGCTGCTGGGGTTCGCCGGCACGACGGTGGTGCTGGTCGGGATGCCGGGGCCGAACAATCTCTACATCTCGCTCCGGTCCCTCACCCAGGGACGCCGAGCCGGGGTGGTCTCCGCGCTCGCGATCGAGACCGGCACCCTGGTCTACATCGTCGTCGCCGCCCTTGGGCTGGCGACGCTCGTCGAGGCGTCGCCGGTGTTGTTCACCGCGATCACCCTGACCGGCGCGCTCTACCTGGCCTACCTCGGCGTGAAGATGCTGCGGATGCCGGCGACCGAGACCGCCGGCGGCGTTCCGCCCGCGCCGCTGGGCCGCGTCTTCCGGGACGGCGTCGTGGTGAACCTGCTGAACCCGAAGGCGGCGCTGTTCTTCCTCGCCTTCCTGCCGCAGTTCACCAGCCGCGGCGCCGGACCCGACCAGCTACGGACCGAGATGCTGCTGCTCGGTGTCGGCGCCCTCGTTATCGGCCTGACGCTCGACCTCTGCTACGCCGTCGGCGCCGATGCGATCGGCCGCCGGGTCCGCTCGGCGCGGGCCTCCAGCCGGTGGCGCAACCGCATCGTCGCCGCGGTCTACCTGGCCCTCGCGACAGCTGCCGTCCTCACCGTGTGAGGCCCTCCGGGGCCTCCAGTACCGTCAACTCGCCCGACTGCCAGTGCAGGGACAGGCTGTCGTTCCCCAGCCGAAGACCGGACACCTTCAGCGACTCCCAGGGCATCGTTTCTGCCGGGTTGAGCACCAGCGTGCCGCCCGGGACGTCGGGCTCGATCCCCAGCGCCGCGACGACGACCGCGATCGCGGAGGCGGCGGCCCATGCCTGCGGGAAGCACGACAGCGGGTACGGCGTCGGCGTCGACTCGTCCGCCAGCCCGCGGCCGCCGTACAACTCCGGCAGCCGGTAGTCGAACGCCTCAGCAGCACGCATCAGACCCTCGACGTACGACGAAGCACGCGAGGCGTGCCCGGTCGCGTACAGGCCCTGGACGGCCATCGCGGTGTCGTGCGGCCAGACGCTGCCGGTGTGGTAGCCGAGCGGGTTGAACCGGGTCATTGCCGTGGTCAACGTTCGCAGTCCGAAGCCGCTGTCCAGATCGGCGCCGGCCAGGACCTCGGCGACTGTCAGCTCCTCGTCGGCGTCGAGCAGACCGGTGCCGAGCAAGTGGCCCATGTTCGACGCGCGCCCGGCGACCGGGTTCTTCTCGCCGTCGAGCGCGATGGCCGGATAGCCGTCGACCCAGAAGGCGCTGCGGAACCGCTCCTGCAATGCAGCCGCCCACACCCGCCACTCATCACCGGACTCGCCGTGGGCCTCGAGCAACTCGGCTCCACGGACGGCTGCGGCGTACGCGTAACCCTGAACCTCGCACAGCGCGATCGGCGCGGAGGCGATCGTGCCGTCCGGCCACTGCACTGCGTCGGCCGAGTCCTTCCAGCCCTGGTTGGCCAGGCCGTGGCCGGACTCGTCGATGTACTCGAGGAAGCCGTCGTCGTCTGGGTCGGAGTACTCCTTCATCCAGGTCAGGGCGTTGCGGAGGTTGGGCAGCAGGTCCCGGACCTGGTCGGCGGGCATCCCCCAGCGCCAAGCCTTGTGCAGGGTGGTGATCCAGAGCTGGGTCGCGTCGTGCGTGCCGTAGTACGCCGCGGGCAGGACCAGGCCGCCGCCGTGGTCGGCCACTTCGGCGCGGAGCTCGTGCGGGATCTTGCCGGGCTGCTCGGCCGAGTCGGGGTCAACCTTGGTGCCCTGCCACGCGGCAAGAGCTCGGAGCGTACCTGCGGCCAACTCGGGGTCGACCGGGATGAGCATGCCGGAGGAGATCAGCGAGTCGCGGCCGAAGAGGGTGAGGTACCAGGGCGGTCCGGCGCCGAGGTAGCGGTCGTCGCCGGCTGCGAGCTGCAGAGCCTGCACGTCCGCGAGCGATCGGGTCACCCAGCGGTCCACGCGCTTGTCGTTGCAGTCGACGGCGAAGGCGTAGGGCTGCCGGTCGGCCGGCGGGTCGATGCTGAAGGCGGTTGTCGGCTTCGGGAAGTCCGCTGCGACCCGCAGGGTCACCGTGAACTCCTCCCCCGGCTCCAGGCGCGGCCTCGCGGTCACGCCGGGGTCGAGGTGCACTGTCACCCGGGTGCCGGAGTTGTCCCAGTGCAGCCGGGCCGCGCCGTCGTACGCGGGACTGAGCTCGGGCAGGTCCGCGGCGGCGCCGCTGCGGACGGCCGCCGTACCCGCGAGGTCGGTGCCCAGGGCAACGTCCAGCCTGCACTCGACCGTGGCCCGGGAGCGGTTCACCAGGCGGATGCGCTCGGTGACGCCGTCGGAGCGGACCTCGCGGGTGCGGTACAGCATCACGGTCGGGTCGTGCCGGTTGGAGTCGCCCAGTCCTTCGACGACGGCGACGTACTCGTGCACCGAGGCAGAGCGTTCGTCCGCGTGGATCGGGACCGGCGGCTCGCCGTCGACGGTAACGCTCAGCCGGGACAGGATGCGCCGGTCCCGGGCGTAGACCCCCTCCGCGCCGGTGCCGGTGAGCTGACCGGAGCGGGGCGAGAGGACCACCCAGGGAGCAGCGAGTGCGATGACCAGTTCGTGCAGCTGGGGCATGTCACCCACCCTAAGGGTCCGCCGTGCACCCGCTCGTCTGCCCGTCGGTTTGTGCACCTACGAGAAAACAGCTGCAGAATGCGGCAGAGTTGCCGATGTGAACAGTGTTGCGACGTTCCTCGTCGGTGTGGCGATCCTCGTCGGGATCGTGGGCATCGTCGTCCCGGTGCTGCCGGGTGCCCTCCTGAGCCTCGCGGCGATCCTGATCTGGGCGCTGGAGGAGCAGAGCGCGACCGGCTGGATCGTGCTGGCCGCGGCGATCGTGCTGATCGGGGCCAGTCAGGTGGTGAAGTACGTCGTACCGGAGCGACGGCTCCGGGAGTCCGGGGTGCCGCGACGGTCGATGTTCGTCGGCGTCGTACTCGGCATCGTCGGGTTCTTCGTGATCCCGGTGGTCGGGATGTTCGTCGGCTTCCCGCTCGGCGTGTACCTGTCGGAGCGGCAGCGGCTCGGCAGCCACGGGCATGCCTGGGGGTCGACGAAGCACGCGCTCCGGGCAACTGGGCTGTCCATCCTGATCGAGTTCATCGGCACGTCCCTCGCCGCCGCGGTATGGCTCGCCGCCGTACTGTTCGTCGTGTAGCCACGCTCCGCAGTTCGTCGATTGCCAGTGTTTTCGCAGTGCCGTCCAACGGTCGTGCCAGGTCTGCCGGACACGGTGGGGAGGACCAGCGCCGGGGATCTCCCGGGGCGCGTAACGGAAGGCACGACAGCATGGCGTTGCACCAGAAGCTCATCGACAACCGCTGGCGGGCGGCCGGCACGGTAGCCGCAGTAGCAGCCACCACCGTCGCCGGCGGCGTCGCCGGCGGCGTCGCCTGGGCATCCACGGGCGACAGCACGCCCGCCCCGTCCACCTCACCGTCCCAGCAGGGGCAGCAGCAGGACCGGGGCCCAGGTCCGCGCGGCGGGCTGCTCGGCGACGCGCTCCACGGTGAGTTCGTGACGAGCAAGGACGGCGGCGGCTACCAAACCATCGCAACCCAGAAGGGCGAGGTCACCGCGCTCACCGACACCTCCATCACGCTGAAGAGCGCCGACGGCTACACCCGCACCTACACGATCAACTCCGACACCAAGATCAACCGCGACGGCAAGATCGCCGACCTCAAGACCGGCGAAACCGTCCGCCTCCGAGCCGTGGTCGCCGGCGAAACCGCCACCGCCACCCAGGTCACCGACAACACCGACCGCCCTCAGGGCGCCCCCGAAGGCAAGCCCGGCAAGCCGGAGTCCGGGAGCAGCGCCACACCCACCCCGAAGTAGCCGCTTGCAGCAGCCCGGCTGCCGGACCAGGTCCTAGTGGGGCTTCTGCGGCATCCGGCGGTGGGGCCGGCCGGAGGGCCGGCCTCACCGCCGGGCCCAAGCGTTATCTGATTGCCAGGGTCTTCTTAGGTGCACCGGAGGTTGGTGGGTCAGGGTGAAGCATGGTGTCGTATCAAAAGGTTTTCGAGAATCGGTGGCGGGCGGCCGGGACTGCGGCTGCGGTGGTGGTTCTGAGTGTGGCGGGCGGGGTCGCCTGGGCGTCCAGCGGCGCGGATCCGACGCCCACGCCGTCGCCGTCGGCCTCGCCGTCGACGACCCCGGACAAGCCGAACGAGCCCGGCAAGGGCGGTCTGCACCGTGGGCAGTTCGGGCTCGGCGGGGCGCTGCACGGGGAGTTCGTGGTGAAGAAGGACGACGGGAGCTACCAGACCGTCGCCACGCAGCGCGGTGAGGTGACCGCGGTCAGCAAGGAGTCCATCACGGTGAAGAGCGAGGACGGGTACAGCCGGACCTACACGCTCACCGAGGACACCTTGGTGAACGCCGCCCGGGACGGCATCGACGACGTGAAGACCGGGAACAAGGTCTCCGTCCTCGCCGTGGTCGCGGACGGCAAGGCCACCGCCACCTCGGTCAACGACGGCACCGTCCGCGAGGGCGCCCGCGAGCGCTGGGGCTTCGGCCGCGGCCCCCGCTGACCGCAGCACTCCGCTGGTCCACTCACAGCTGATTGCCAGGAAGCTCCCAGGGTCCGCACGGGTTGCCGCGGCAGACTGAGGGCATGAGCCCGCATCTGCTGGTGGTCGACGACGAGCCGAACATCGTCGAGTTGCTGTCCGCGAGTCTGCGCTTCGCCGGCTACGAGGTGACCACGGCGACGCACGGCGCCGAGGCGCTGCGCAAGGCCCGGGAGGTGGAGCCGGACCTGGTCGTGCTGGACGTGATGATGCCCGGCCTGGACGGCTTCGAGGTGGTACGGCGGCTCCGCGGCGAGGACCGGCACGTGCCGGTGCTGTTCCTCACCGCGCGGGACGCGGTCGAGGACAAGGTGCTCGGCCTGCACACCGGCGGCGACGACTACGTGACCAAGCCGTTCAGCCTGGACGAACTGGTCGCCCGGGTCCGGGCGCTGCTCCGCCGGTCCGGTCACCGCGAGCAGACGACGACCGAGGCCGCCGTACTGCGCTATGCCGATCTCGAGCTGAACGAGGACAGCTACGAGGTGTTCAAGGCCGGCCAGGCGGTGCAGCTGTCGCTCACCGAGTTCAAGCTGCTGCGCTGCCTGCTGGAGAACGCCGAACGGGTGATGTCGAAGGGCCAGATCCTGTCCGCGGTCTGGAACTACGACTTCGCCGGGGACGCCGGCGTGGTCGAGTCGTACATGTCCTACCTGCGCCGTAAGGTCGACACCGGCGACCAGAAGCTGCTCCACACCGTCCGCGGGGTCGGCTACGTCCTGCGCACTCCCCGAGGCCCCAACTGATGCAGCAGACCCACCGGCGCTTCACCGACCGGTACCCGCTTCGCGTCACCATCGTCGTCGTCCTGCTGACACTGGTGGCGGTGGCGCTGGTCGCCTCCGGCGTGCTCGCAACCACGATCATGCGCGGTTACCTGGTCGACCGGGTGGACACGCAGCTGACGAAGGCGGCCGTCGCCTTCCAGCAGGACGGCAGCGCCACCAACCGGCCACCGCGTCCTGGTCCGGGCCGGAACCGGCCGCTGCCGAGCCTCGTCGTCGTACAGTTCAACGACTCCGAGGGCGACCCCGACGACTCGCCGTTCCGGGCGCCCCTGGCCGAGACAGATCCACTGCCGGACCTTCCGAAGCTGAACCTCAACCAGGTCCGCGCCCTCGACGGCAAGCCGTTCAACACCGATGCCGTCTCGGGCGACGCGACCTGGCGGGTCGTGGTGCTGCCGCTCAACAACGGCCAGGGTTCGGTGACGGTCGCGCAGAGCCTCGGCGACCTCGATCGGACCATCCAGCGGCTGATCGGAGTTCAGGCGGCCGCCGGACTCATCCTGCTGGTGCTGCTGGCCGGCGTCGGGACCTACGTCGTACGGCGAAGTCTGCGCGGACTCGAGGACGTCGAGCACACCGCCGTCGCGATCGCCGGTGGAGACCTGGGCCGGCGGGTTCCGCAGCGGAATCCACGCACCGAGGTCGGCCGTCTGTCGGTCGCACTGAACCAGATGCTCGGCCAGATCGAGACCGCGTTCGCGCAGCGGACCGCGTCGGAGTTCGCGGCCCGGCGATCCGAGGACGCGGCACGTCGTTCCGAGGAGGCTGCCCGTCAGTCCGAGGACCGGATGCGGCGGTTCGTGGCCGACGCCTCCCATGAGCTGCGCACACCGCTGACGTCGATCCGGGGATTCGCGGAGCTCAGCCGCCAGCGTGGCGGCTCGGCCGACCCGGACGTCATGCAGCGCATCGAGGACGAGGCGAAGCGGATGGGCCTGCTCGTCGACGACCTGCTCCTGCTGGCGCGTCTCGATCAGCAACGGCCGCTCCGGATGGAACCGGTCGACCTGCTGCCGATCGCGGCCGACGCGTTGCACAACGCCCAGGCCGTCCAGCCGGAACGGAACATCTCGCTGAAGATCCTGCCGGACTCGGAGGCGCCGGTCGTCGAGGGCGATGAAGCACGGCTGCGTCAGGTGCTCGGCAACCTGATCAGCAACGCGCTGCACCACACGCCGCCCGACGCACCGATCACGGTCTCGATCGGCACCCGCCACGGCGACGCGATCCTCCAGGTCAGCGACACCGGGCCCGGCCTCACCGAAGAGCAGAAGGCACGCGTCTTCGAACGGTTCTACCGAGCCGACTCGGCCCGCACCCGCGCGACCGGCGGCTCCGGCCTCGGCCTCTCCATCGTCGCCGCCCTGGTCGCCGCCCACCGAGGCCGAGTCACCGTCACCGACACCTCACCCCACGGCGCCACCTTCACCGTGCACCTACCGTTGAATCGTTGACGTAGCTCGAGAGGTATCCGTCGTTCTCAGGAAGTCATCTGAGCGGTCTGCTCCGCTGCCCAGCGGGCGGCAGCGTCGACGACCGGGATCGTCGGATCCACCAACCACGCGGCCTCGAGCCCGTAGCAGAAGGCGATGATCTCCATCGCCTTGAGCCGCGGCTCGATGTCGGCGCGCATCTCACCGCGCTCCTGTGCGGCGCGCAGCGTGACCGTGACCCGATCGATCGTCGTCTGGTAGCCCTCGACCAAGCGTGGGTGGAGCTCGGTGTCAGGGCTGACGTTCTCCGCGAGGACGACCGTGTTCATCCCGATCAGGCTAGCCACCTTGTCGTCGTGCTGGCTCGGCCAGCTCGCCATGTGCCGGGCGATGATGTCCACGATCTTGACGCCCGGGTCGGGTCCGTCGCCCCACAGCCATTCCTCGCTGAAGGCCAGGTGGCGGTCCAGGACCGCGTTGAGCAGCGCCTCCTTGGTACGGAAGTGATACAGCAGGCCGGTCTGCGACACCCCGGCCTCGGCCGCAATGTCCGCGAGGCTCGTGCCGCGCGCCCCGTTGCGAGCGATGAAGCGTACGGCGACGTCGACGATCCGCTCCCGGGTCTCGAGACCCTTGGCCGAGGTCTTTGGCTGCTGAGCAGCGGGCACGGTCGCACTCCTCGCGGTGGTCGGGACGGTCGCCGCCAAGCATAGACAACCGACTGAGTACTCGGTAGCTTTTGAAAAACAGACCGAGTACTCAGTCTGTAATGAGGAGGGATCGACCCGAATGAACTCAGCGTCTTGGCGGGCAGAGCAGATTGCCGGCGATGCGGACACTCCGCCCCGCCCGCACGAGCAGGTCCAGGTCTTCCTGGACGGCATCGGCCCGTCGCCCGACCCGTGGAGCGCCGACATCGCGGTCGTGCGCGCCGACGCCCGTGAGAAGGTCTTGGCCGTGACCGGCGAGCCCGTGCCGGTGGCGTCCGTCGAGTCGATCGACGCGGACGGCGTTCCGTGCCGGCTGTACCGTCCCACCGGAGCGGAGCAGGATCTGCTGGTCTGGGCGCACGGGGGCGGTTGGATCCACGGTGACCTCGACACCGCCGACGGTGTTGCCCGCGCCCTGGCGAACCGGACCGCGTGCGCTGTTCTGTCGGTCGGCTACCGGCTCGCGCCCGAACATCCCTTTCCGGCCGGCTTCGACGACGTGTGGACCGCCCTCATGTGGGCTCGGCGCTCCTTCGGCAGCGTGGCCGTCGGCGGCGACAGTTCGGGTGGGAATCTTGCCGCCGCGACCGCCCTCAAGGCCCGCGACGAAGGTGTCCAGCTGGCGACCCAACTGCTCGTCTACCCGGCCCTCGACAGCATCGAGGACACCGCCTACAAGGTCGAGTTCCGGCGGCGGTATGCGACCTTCGCGGGCCGGCCGGGCTTCGGCGCCAACAGTTACCGCCGGCTGCAGCACATCTGGACGACCTACGTTCCCGACCCGGCGGCCCGCAGGGCGCCGTACGTGTCACCGCTCCATGCAGAGTCCGTGGACGGCGTCGCCCCCGCGACGATCGTCATTGCCGAGCACGACTTCCTACGGGGCGAGGCCCAAGACTATGCCCGGCGACTGCGGGCGGCCGGTGTCCCGGTCGACGTGCACGAGTACGCGGGCCAGATCCACGGCTTCTTCGAGATGTTCGGCGTCATGACCGATGCCCATCACGCCGTCGCTGCCGCCGGTGACGCCCTTCGCCGGGCCTTCCAGTCCAGCCACCCGACCGAGTCGTCCAAGGAGCTGTCGTGCGATCGCTGACGCAGTACCGCAGAATCTTCCAGGCGGCCGCGGTCGCCCTGACGTCCGTCCTGCTCTTCGCCGGCTGCGCACCCGGTGGAGACTCCGAAGCCGGCCCGGCACCGTCCAAGCCGGTGACGACGGGTGTCGGCAGTGCGCCGGTCACCCTGAAACTGCTCGTGAACAGCGGCGTCGACGTCGCGTTCTATACCGCGCTCGGCGAGCAGTTCCACGCGAAGTACGGCAACGTCACCGTCAAGGTGGAGAACCAGGACTACGCCACTCTGACCACGAACATCGCGCATATTCTTGCTGGGAGCAACGTTCCCGACCTGGTTCGCGTCTCCCAGCTGGGCAACCTGACCGGGGACCACCTGCTGGCCAACCTCGATCCGTACGCCGCGGCGTACGGATGGGACGAATGGCCGCAGTCGCAGTTCGCGTCGACCCGCGTCGCTCCGGACGGCAAGCAGCGCGGGACTGGCTCGCTCTATGCCGCCGGTCCCGGGTTCGGGCTCACCGGGGTGTACTACAACAAGGCTCTCGCCCAACGGATCGGCATGACCCAGCCGCCGGCGACGGTCGCCGAGTTCGAGCGACTGCTCGCCAAGGCCCAAGGACAGCGGGCTGCAGCCGATCATGATCAACGGCAAGGACGGCGGCTCCGTCTACCCACTGCAGAACCTGGTGATGTCGGCAGCGGGCGACGCACAGGCCGTTCAGGACTGGAACTACGCCAAGCCCGGCGCGAGCATCGACAACGAGTCGACCGTGAAGGGGGCGACGACGCTGCAACGCTGGGGACAGGCGGGCTATCTGCCGGCTGACGTCAACGACATCGACCAGACCCGGGCGCCGGCCGAGTTCCTCGAGGGCAACGGTGTCTTCTTCCCCAGCGGCAACTGGCAGGCGCCCGGACTGGACAAAGCCGGGGCCGGTCGGTTCGGCTTCTTCCTCTTCCCGCCGGGCGAGGCAGGCGGACCGTCGTACGCGATGACCGCCGCCGCCAATCTGGGGATCCCGGCGAAGTCGCCCAACGCCGACGTCGCGGCCGCATTCCTGGACTTCGTTCAGACCGATCCGCAGGCACGGCAGGCCACCGTGGCGCTCGGCGGCCTCGTGCCCGCCGGCCCGTCGAACGCGGCCGCTCCGACCGCACCTCAGGGATCGGCGGTTGCCGCCACCGTCGCCGCGTTCCAGGAGTTGCTGAAGAGCAACGGGCTGGTCGGCTTCATGGCCGACGCCACCGCCTCGATCCACGTCAACAGCCTCATCCCGCAGACACAGTTGCTGCTGGCCGGCAAGACGACGCCGGAGTCGTTCGCGGCGAAGGTGCAGGCCGACTACGAGCGCGACCTCGGCCAATGAGCCCGTCGGTGATGGATCAGGCTGCACCTGTGACGGACGTCTCGAGAGACGCGGCCACCAGCCGACCCGCTGTACGGCGCCGGCGGCGCCGGTGGAGTGCGTTGCTCTGGGTCGCACCGGCGTTCGTCATGTACTCGGCGTTCGTACTGTTCCCGATGGCGCAGTCCGTGCAGTACTCGTTCTACGACTGGGACGGCATCGGTCCGGCGACGCCGGCCGGACTGGACAACTGGAAAGCGATCTTCACCCGGCCGGAGCTGCTGCAATCGCTCGTGCACGCGTTCATCCTGGTCTTCTTCTACACGGTCCTGCCGGTCGGGCTCGGGCTGATCGCGGCCTCACTGATCCGCGAGCTCCGCCCCGGAGCGTTCAGCACGACCGCCCGGGTGATGCTGTTCATCCCGCAGGTACTGCCGCTGGTCGCGGCCGGCATCGCGTGGACCTGGATGTACTCCTCGAACGGCCTGGTCAACCAGCTGATGCGTGCGGTCGGCCTCGACCGGTACACCCGGGCGTGGCTGGGCGACTTCACCTTCGCCCTGCCGGCGGTCGGCGTGATCGGGGTCTGGGTCATGCTCGGCTTCTGTACGGTGCTGCTGCTCGCGGGCATCGGGAAGATCGACCCGGCGCTGTACGAGGCGGCCCGGCTGGACGGCGCCGGCCGGATCAGGGAGTTCCTCGCCGTGACCCTCCCGGGGCTGCGGCGGGAGCTGGTCGTGTGTACGACGTTCACGATGATCGCGGCGCTGGCCAGTTTCGACGTCGTCCAGATCGCGACGCAGGGCGGTCCCGGCTACCAGACGATGGTGCCGGGCGTGCAGATCTACAGGCTGACGTTCCTCCAGCAGCACGTCGGCCAGGCCTCTGCGCTCGCGGTGCTCCTGGCCGTCCTCGTACTCGTGGTCATCTGGCCGATCCAGCGGCTCGGGAGGGAGCGATGATCGCGCAACGGATCACGCGGACCGGAATTCTGCTCGCACTGATGCTGTTCGCGGTCGTGCCGCTGCTGAGCATGTTCACCACGGCGCTGGCCGCGCCGGGCAGCACACCACAGGGCCTGGCCTGGCCGAGCGACCCGCACTGGAGCAACTTCGTGGACGCGTGGAGCGCGGCGAACTTCCTCGCCCTGTTCCGATCGAGCACGCTCATCGTGCTGGCTGTCGTCCCGACCACGGTCGCGATGGCCACCGCGGCGGGCTACGCCCTCGCCCAGCTGAACGTGCCGTTCGGCAAGGCGATCTACGGTCTCCTGCTCGTCGGTCTGACTTTGCCGTTCGAGGCGCTGATCACCCCGCTGTACTACGACCTCCGCAGTCTCGGCCTGCTCGGTACGCGACTGGCGATCGTCCTGCCGCTGATCGGACTGCTCATGCCGTTCGGCGTCTTCTGGATGCGCGCGCACTTCCTCGGCGCCGAGCCTGCCCTCACCGAGGCAGCGAAGGTCGACGGCGCCGGCACCTGGCAGACATTCCGCCGGATCCACCTGCCACTGGCGACCCCGGCATGGTCGGCACTGGCGGTGCTCTTCTTCCTCGCCAGCTGGAATCAGTACCTGCTGCCGCTCGTCCTCGTCGACGATCCGACGAAGCGAACGGTGGCCGGGGGGCTCGGGGCCTTCCAAGGGCAGTACGGCACCGACATCGTCCTGCTGTGTGCCGGTTCGCTGCTGATCATCCTGCCCTCGCTGGTGATCTTCCTGATCTTCCAGCGCAACTTCGTCAAGGCCCTCATGCAGGGAGCCGTGAAATGAAGCTAGAGCACCGGGAAGAAACGGGTGGCGGATTCGCCGTGTTCTAGGACCTCGGCGGCGGGGCCGAGGATGTTGCGGTCCGGGCGGCCGACGAGCTCGTGGTCCTTGTTGGTGTAGTCGTGCAGGCTCAGGACGTGGCGCATGGCCTCGAGGCGGGCGCGCTTCTTGTCGTTGCTCTTGACAACGGTCCAGGGGGCGTGCGGCGTGTCGGTGTAGTGGAACATCGCTTCCTTGGCCTCGGTGTAGTCGGCCCATTTGTCCAGTGACGCCAGATCGGTCGGCGACAGCTTCCACTGCCGGACCGGGTCGATCTGGCGGATCGTGAACCGGGTCTGCTGCTCGGCCTGCGACACCGAGAACCACAGCTTGACCAGCTTGATACCGGACCGGACCAGCATCCGCTCGAACTCCGGCGCCTGCCGCATGAACTCGTCGTACTCGTCCTGCGTGCAGAAGCCCATCACCCGCTCGACGCAGGCGCGGTTGTACCAGGACCGGTCGAACAGCACCATCTCGCCGGCGGCCGGCAGGTGCTCGACGTACCGCTGGAAGTACCACTGGGTCTGCTCGCGCTCGGTCGGCTTCTCCAGCGCGACGATCCGGGCGCCACGCGGGTTGAGGTGCTCCATGAAGCGCTTGATCGTCCCGCCCTTGCCGGCCGCGTCCCGCCCCTCGAACACGATCACCAGCTTCTGCTGCGTCCGCTTCACCCAGTACTGCAGCTTGAGCAACTCGATCTGCAGCAGCCGCTTGTCCCGGTCGTACACCTCGCGCGGCAGCCGTTCGCCGTACGGGTAGCCCTCCCGCCAGGTGTCGACGGGAGTCCCGTCGGCACGTATCAGGACCGGGTCGTCGTCCTCTTCATCGAGAACCCGGAAACCCAACTCGTGAACCAGATCGGGGGTGCTCATGGCGCCCAGAGTCGCCGCCTGCGGTGAACCGTGAGCGGCTCCCAGATGAACAGAACTCCGATACCGTTGACTCGGGGTAGGGAGACGCATGACCGGGGTGACCGGTCGCTCTTGGGGGGATCCGGCTGGCCCGGATTTTGCAGGGAATGGGACCAACGGCCGGATCAGCAGGAAGGTCAGCCCATGACCGCATCCTTGATACCGGTGGCCGATCAGCGTGGCCGCGTCGGTCCCGGGCAGGTGGTAGTCGACCAGCTCGCGCTGCTCGCCACGCACCGCGGCAATCCCCCGGCGTTGCTGCTGCGGTGGAGTGCGATGCCCGCGCAGGCGACCGTGGACGTCGTCGTTCACCTGCACGGGTTCTCGCGCCGGGGCCGGTCGATGCACCTCGTCCGCGACATCGGCCGGTCAGCGGCCTCGCTGGCCGATCCACGCCGTCCGTCGGCTCCTGGGCGCACCAGCCCGAGCTTGCTGGTGTTCCCCCGCGGTCATTTCTACGGCGGGAAGACCGGGCGGGGTTACAGCTTCCCGGCGCTCACCCGGCCGGGTGCGGTCACGAAGCTGGTCGACGAGTCGCTCCGCCGGTTGCGAGCGGCAACCGGGGTCCAGGCGACCCGTGGGCGGTTGATCCTGACCGCCCACTCGGGCGGCGGCGCCGCGCTGATGGCGATCCTGCGGCACCTCGACCCGGTCGAGGTGCACACCTTCGACGCGCTCTACACCGATCCAGGCCCGTTGATCGCGTGGGCCCGCCGACGCCAGGAGTCCGGCTCCGGCGCGCTGCGTGTGCTGTTCCGGCCGGGTGAACCGTCCGCCCGTAACAGCCTTCGCGTCGCCGCCGGCCTGGGTGCCGGGTCCGCGCGGTTCCGGGTCGAGCAGACAGGGGTATCTCACATGGCCATCCGCAGACCTACGGCTGGCGGCTGCTCGCCGAAGTCCTCGGCTCAGAACCCGCTTATTGCCTCAGGCAACTTTGCGGTCCAGGACCGGCAGCGGTTCGGCCCGGCCGACGACGAACGCATAGGTCAGGGCGCCGACACGGTACGGACCGTCCGGTGAGCGCCTCGAGACGGTCACGGCTGCATGCGCCCGGTCTCGCCGGTCTTGCCCAACTTCCCCGGTCTTACCCGACTTCCTAGGCTGACCCAGCTCGACTGGTTTGCCCAGCTCCCCCGGTTTGCCTGGTTTGCCCGGGATATGGCCAGTTTCGTCCGCATCCCGGGACCCCGGTGGAATCATTTGGGGGCTTGCACAGGAACTGGGGACCTAGGACAGGCTGTGTGATGTCCGAGGTCCCCGGAGGGTGTTCAAGCCCGCGGCTCTCAGCCGAACCTGACCAGCATGCGGACAAATCCGACCACCCACCGAACCATCTCCTCAAGGACCTGAAGCCCACAGAGTTCGCGCGCCGCCGACACGCTCCAGGCCCGCGGCCGTGATCAGCCCGACGATGTGTTGACGACCTCCGCGTCGGTTCAGTTCATCCGAACCCAGCCTCCGGATGCGCCGCCGGCAAACACCGTCCGATCCGACCCCAATTTCCGGACGCGCCGCCGACACAACCCCGGCCCACCCGAATCCGACCTCGGGATCCAGATCCCCCGGATCCACACCGGCACACCGAATCCACCCCCGGCACGCGACCACTCCGGTGAGCTGCTCCGGAACAGCTGCGTCCTTTCCTGGTCGTGGTGGTGTGTGTCAAGGGTCGAAGATCCGCGCAGCGGACGCCGGAGGCGCCCTTGACGAGATCGCA
>NZ_JBFAHB010000083.1:0-37683 GCF_040653975.1 Kribbella sp. NPDC050820 | reverse complement strand
CCTAAGGATCCGGCCGCCTCGCGTCTCGTGGTTATCCGGCTTGAAAGTAGGCGCCTTTGAGGTAGTCGTGCACGGCGTCCTCCGACACCCGGAACGAACGACCCACCCGCACCGCGGGCAGCTCACCGGAGTGCACCAACCGGTACACCGTCATCTTGGACACGCGCATGGCCGTGGCGACTTCCGCCACGGTCAGGAACTTCACCTCGGCGAGCGGCTGCTCACCACCGGACTTCTTTGATGCCATTGCGCACCGCACTTCCAGCACGGATCGTGCGCCGGCTTCCCCTCCGGCACCTCCGTCCGTGCATGCAACGAGCGTAGTGGCTGTTGGTACGAATGGGAAAGAGGGGGACTCCTGTGACTCGACCGGGGCGGTCGGGCGGGGAAGTTTTTCAGTAGGTGGGATCCAGACCGAGCAACGGGAAGCTGATGTCGCGGGTCGCCTTGATCGAGCGATCCAGCCAGGTGTCCGGGTTGTAACCGGTCGACCAGTCCGAGTACGCCGCGTCCCGGCCGTCCGTCATCCGCAGCGGCGCGACTCGCGCGAACCGCGCCTGGATGTCCTCCCGCCATGACTCCGGCACCGGCGTCGACGGGTCGATCGGGTTGCCCGCGACGATCGCGAGCAGGTGGCTCCAGGCCCGCGGCACGACGTCGAAGATCGCGTACCCGCCACCGCCAGTGGCGACCCACTTGCCGCCCGCGACCTCATGCGCGAGGTCATGCAGCGCCAGGTACGCCGCCCGCTGGCCGTCGACCGTCTTGGTCAAGTGGGCCAGCGGGTCCTCCACGTGGGAGTCGCACCCGTGCTGCGTCACCAGCACCGACGGCTGGAACGTACGCACCACCTGCGGCACGATCGCGTGGAACGCCCGCAACCAGCCGGCATCCCCGGTCCCCGGTGGCAGTGGGATGTTGACCGACGTACCCTCCGCGTTCGGCCCGCCCGTCTCCGCTGCACTCCCGGTGCCAGGGAACAGCGTGGTGGGCGACTCGTGCAGGCTCACCGTCAGCACGCGCGGGTCGTCGTAGAACACGGTCTGTACGCCGTCCCCGTGGTGTACGTCGACATCGACGTACGCGACCCGCTCGGCGCCGTGGTCGAGCAGCCACTGGATCGCGATGGCAGGGTCGTTGTAGACGCAGAAGCCGCTCGCAGCGGCAGGCATTGCGTGGTGCAGGCCGCCGGAGATGTTGGCGGCGTGCAGTACGTCGCCCTCCCAGACAGCCCGGGCCGCCTCGACGGACGCGCCGACCACGTGCGCGGACGCGTCGTGCATGTCGGCGAAGCAGTACGTGTCCTCGGTGCCGAGGCCGTGGTCCGGATCGGGCTCGTCCGGGTCCTCGCCCGCGCGTTTGACCGCGGCGATGTACTCGGCGGTGTGCACGGTCCCGATCAGCGCATCGTCGGCGACCGGCGCCGGTACGACCTTCAGTTGGTCGAGGACGCCGAGCGCGCGGGCCAGGCGGACCGTCAGGTCCACCCGGATCGGACTCATCGGGTGACCATGGCCGAAGTCGTACGCCGTCAAACCGTCGTCGAAGACCAGCATCGCCTCACCACTCATGTCCCCGACCTTAGCCGTCAGCGCTGTGGTACGGGTTTCCCGAACCTGGCGTTGAGCCGGTAAGCGCCACCGCGGGCATGGAAGACCGACATCGCCAGCACACCGGCCAGGGCGGCGACCAGGGCCGTCGCCAGGTGCTCGCCGGGATGCGCCCACCAGGCCAGCAGTCCGGCGATGACGAACGCTCCCACGCCGCCGACCGCGTTGCGGACCGGCGAATTGCCGGTCAGGTTCGGGTACTCCCGGGCGGTGATGCCGAGGACGAAGTGCGGAATCCCGTTCGTCCCCATCAGCCCGGCCAGGAAGCTCAGCACGAGTGCCTGCGTCATGGTCCACCTCATTTCGGTCTACGTGTGTTGACTGAAATCTAGGCGGCGATCGGCGACTGAGTCAACATGCGTAGACTGAACGGCGTGACGACTCGGGCCGCGCAGCGGCGGCAGACGGAGGAGCGGATCCTGGCGGCGGCCCGCCGGTTGTTCGGCGAGCACGGGTACGAACGGACCACGATCCGCGGGATCGCCGAGGCGGCGGGCAGTGACGCCGGGCTGGTGATGCGGTACTTCGGGTCCAAGGAGAAGCTGTTCGCCCAGGCCGCGTCGATCCCCCCGGACGGGCCGATCGAGGGCGCGCCGGACGAGATCGCCGGGCAACTCGCGGCCGGGTTGGCGGCGAAGCTGGCCGAGGAGCCGGCGGCCGCGCTGGCGGCGATGCGGGCGATGTTCAGCCACCCCGAGGCCGCGGCCGAGGTGCGGGCGGCAATGACGGCCCAGCAGCGTCAGGTCGCCGATCAGTTGCCAGGCGAGGACGCCGTACTGCGCTCCGGAGTCATCGGCGCGCTGATCCTCGGCCTGGTGATCGGTCGCCACCTGGTCAAACTCGAAGGCCTCGACGCCACGCCCGAAGCCCTCCTCGAGCTCGCCACCCCGCTCCTGACCCAACTAGCCGAAGGCTGAGCCACAGCAGCCGCACCTCGCGAGGGTTGCCCGGTCGGCCTCGGCCAGCCGGCGTACCTCCACGGTCTTGCGACCGTCCTCACCCGCCGGCTGCGGCGGCTCGAACCGTTCTCCGCGGCGGCGCGGTGCGGAAGCAGGCGGCGCGGCACCCCTCCAAGGTCGCGCCGGCCACTTCCGCAGGGATCGGTCCAGGCGAACGGTCTATCGCTGCCGGACTGCAAGGTGTTACAGGATTTGCAGGATGCTGCAAATCACGCTCTGTTGCGGTTGCAGAGGGCTACGACGGGCGGTCTAGTCCTGTATTCTGCTCACTTTGCCCAGGCGGCTGCAAGTTGTTGCAACGTTTGAGCATCGGACTTGCGCTGAGTAGCCGTGAGGCCGCACAGTTCCGTCCCGTGAGGAAGTCCGTGAGCTCGATGAGACCCAATCGACGGCAAATCTTCACGGCGGGGGCTGCAGTGGCTGCCTCGACCGTGGCCGTCTCCACAGTGACCGCTACCGAGGCGTCCGCAGTCGACAGCGGGCCGTACGGCTCCGGCGTACTCGGGTCCTGGGCCGGGTCGACCAAAGCCATCTCGACGGCGACGCAGATCCAGCGCACCCGCGAGACCAACGGGGTCTACATGTTCGGCGACAGCATCTCCGTCCAGGACGGGAAGTCGCTGGCAATCCGGCTGCTGGGCCGGGACGGCAGCCAGCTGGCCGTGCACAACTGGTCCAGCCGGCCCACGTCCGGCGCGGTCGACGCGTTGCAGCAGTGGGCGGCGACGTACGGACTGCCGCGCCGGATCCTGATGGCGAGCGGGTCGAACGACATCTTCGACCCGCCGAAGTTCGCGGCGCAGGTCGACCGGGCGATGAGCATCGTCGGCTCGACCCGCACGCTGTACTGGGTCAACATGCAGGTCGTGCGCAAGTCGGTCACCGCGACGATGCAGCTCGCCGACCAGCGCAACAGCTCGTGGCTCAACATGCAGCTGTACGACGCCCAGGAGAAGTACCCGAACCTGCACATCATCCGCTGGGCCGAGTGGCTCTGGGTGAAGCCGTACCGGCTGCTCAACTACCTCCGCGACGGTGTCCACCCGACGGTCCCGCTCGGCCAGGACGCCCGCAACGAGCTGATCGTCCAGGCGCTCACGCAGCGTTGAATTCCTTCCCCCACCGCCCCGGTCGATGAGCTACCCTGATGCTGTGAACACGAACTTGCAGCTGTGGTGGGCCGCCTAGGGCGGTCACCCAAGCGTGTGTTCACACGCATCCATGAGGCCGCCTCGCCGAGGCGGCCTCTTTCATGTCCTCGGTGGGGCCCACACACCGAAGGGCACGACAATGACATCGCTATCCGGCATCACCCCGTCCGGCCGCCTGACGCTGGGCAACCACCTCGGCGCCCTGCGCCGGTTCACCGACCCCGACGGGTTCTACTTCGTCGCGAACCTGCACGCAATGACGACCAAGCACGATCCCCGAAGACTCGCCGCGCTGACGCGGGAGTTCGCCACCCTGATGCTCGCGGCGGGCGTCCCCGACGGCACCGTGTTCGTCCAGTCCGACGTACCCGCGCACGCGCAACTCGCCTACCTGCTGGAATGCACGTCGTACGTCGGCGAGCTGTCCCGGATGATCCAGTACAAGGAGAAGGGCAAGGGCCGGCCGATGACCCGCGCCTCGCTGTTCACCTATCCGTGCCTGATGGCGGCCGACATCCTGCTGTACGGCACGAAGCAGGTCCCGGTCGGCGGTGACCAGGACCAGCACGTCGAGCTCGCCCGGGACGTCGCGATCCGCTTCAACCGCGAGTACGGCGAGACGTTCGTCGTACCGCAGCTGGCCAAGGCGGTCCTGGCGACCCGGGTCAAGGACCTGGCGAACCCGACCACCAAGATGAGCAAGTCCGACAGCGACGACGCGATCGGCACGATCCGGCTGCTCGACCCGCCGGACGTGATCCGGCGGCAGATCATGCGAGCGGTGACGGACTCCGAAAACGAGGTCCGGCACGACGAGGCGGCCAAGCCGGGTGTCACCAACCTGCTCGAGATCCTGGCTGCCTGCACCGACGGCGATCCGGTCGCGCTGGCGGCGTCGTACTCGTCGTACGGCGCCCTCAAGCAGGACGTCGCGGACGCCGTGCTGGCCGTCATCGAGCCGCTGCAGAAGGAGTACGCGCGGCTGGCGACCGATCCGGGGGCGATCGACCACCTGCTCGCTCAGGGCTGCGATCGGGCGATCGAGGCGAGCACCCCGCGACTCCAGGCGGCGGTGCGTGCGATGGGGCTGACCGGGGCGGCCCCGGCGGAGGCGGGTTTGGCAGGATCGGCGCCATGAAGATTCGCGCCGCCACCTTCAACATCCGCAACTCGTCCGCGCCGGACGGCGACAACGCCTGGCCGGTACGGCGGGATGCGGCAGTGGCGGCGATCGAGCAGCTGGACGCGGACGTGGTCGGGTTGCAGGAAGTGCTGCCCGACCAGCTCGAGTACCTGCGCTGGCGGTTCTCGCGGTACGAGATCGTCGGCGTGGGCCGGGACGACGGGATGAGCGCCGGCGAGCACTCCGTCGTCCTGGTCCGGCCGGGTGACTGGCGTGTGGAGAAGCACGAGACCCGGTGGCTGTCCGACGACCCGGGGACGCCGGGTTCGGTCGGCTGGGACGCGGACCTGACCCGGATCGCGACGCTGGTCTGGTTGCGGCACCGGAACGGCACCACGATCGGTGTCGCGAACACGCACTACGACCACGCCGGCGAGGTCGCGCAACTGCAGTCGTCGCGGCTGATCGCCCGTTGGGTCGCCGGTTCGCTGCCGTGGATCGTGATGGGCGACCTGAACGCGACCCCGGACTCGCCGCCGCTCAAGGCGTTGACGAGCGCCGGGCTGCGGAACGCCGTACCGATCGAGGCCGGTGGGAGCTGGCACGACTTCACCGGCGCCGAGGACGGCGACCGCATCGACCACATCCTCGTCACCGAGAGCTGGAAGGTGGTCGACGCGACCGTGTCCCACGTCCGCCCGGGCGGCCGGCTGCCGAGCGATCACTGGCCGGTCGTCGCGACGCTAGAGCTTGGCTAGCACCTCTTCCCGCAGACGCTCGAGGGCTTCGAAGCGACGGTTGCCGGTGCCGAGGAAGGAGTCCGGGACGAGCAGTTCGTCGATCCCGGCGGCCGGGTACTGCGCGACCGTGTCGAGCACCTCCTGCGCCGACCCCATGATCACGTGGCCGCCCCGGCTCTCGAGTCGCTCCTTGCGCTCGATCGCCTCGGTGTCCCCCGGTACGACGACCTCCAGCATCGTCTGCGCGGACCGCCGTACCGACTTCGGATCGCGGCCGATCTTCTCGCAGTGCCTGGCGAACACCTCGCCCTTGTGCGCGGCCAGCTTGGGGTTGCCCCAGTGGTTCACGATCCCCGCCAGCAACGCCAGGCACTCGTTGACGGGAACCGACAGGTCGTCCCCGTTCTGCATGAAATGATCCGCCACCCAAACACCGTGCCACCCGGTCCGCTCGGCGTACTCAGCGCCTTCGAGCACTTCCCGCCAAGTCCTGGACGCCGCAGGCCACAAAGAAAAGTCCATGCGGCGACCCTACGGTCAGACGATGTGCCAGCGGATGAGGAATGCGCCTACGGACAGGGTCAGGTAGGTGAGGACGAGGAGGGTGCCGATGCCGGGGCGGGGACGGTGGCGGCGGGGCGGATGGTTGGCCGCTTCGGCGCGGATGGCCTGGATGACTGCGCCGACGTACGCGGTGCGGTCCTTGGGGATGCCGTTGATCTCGCTCTCGTCCGGGCCGCGGACCAGGACGACGTTGTCGTCGCCGACCTCGATGCGGTCGACGTCCTGCCAGGAGACGCTGCGGATGAGCATGCTGGTGCGCGCCTTCAGGCCGGTCGGGGTCAGCATCACCCGGTACAGCACCACGCCGCCGGCCACCCGGACGACGGAGGCGCCGATGATCGTGAGCAGGCCGACCGCGAGCATGTCGCGGGCGCCCATCCACAGCCAGGAGTTCAGCGCCGGCACAGCGACGAACGGAGTGACGAACAGCGCCCACGCCCACCACGGAGCCGGGTCCAGCGGCACCCGCCACGGCAGCTCCGGCACGCGTACGGCGCCTTGCTCTGGGGCTTGCTCCGGGGCTTGCTCGGAGGCGACCTGCTCCGGGGCGATCGGTGTGGGGGCAGCGCTGAGGTGCTCGGGGCTCTCCTGCTCCGAACGATTACTCATGGGCGGGACCATAGTCGACTCATCCCTTGAACACGGCAGGAAACTGCGGCGCCAACAATAACGCCAGCCGTGCCGCAGGTGTTATTCGGCGGCGAGCGCGCGGGAGCGGTTGCGGGCTGCCTCGATCGCGGAGAGGAACGCCGCGCGGACCTTGTGGTCCTCCAGTTCGCGTACGGCGGCTGCCGTCGTACCACCCGGGGACGTCACGCGCTCGCGGAGCACGGTCGGGTGCTCACCGGTCTCCCGCAGCAGCTTCGCGGAACCGACCACGGTCTGTACGACGAGCTCGGTCGCGGTGCCGCGCGGCAGGCCCATGTGGACGCCGGCCTCGATCATCGCCTCGACCACGAAGAACAGGTACGCCGGACCCGACCCGGAGATCGCGGTCACCGCGTCCTGCTGCTTCTCCGGCACCCGCAGAACCCGGCCGGTCGCGGCCAGCAGGCTCTCCGCCAGCTCCAGGTGGCTCTCGTCGCAGTGCGCGCCGCGGGAGATCGCCGCCATCCCCTCGTCGACCAGCGCCGGCGTGTTCGGCATCACCCGGACCACGGCGACACCCTCCGGCAGCCGCGACTCGATGAACCCGGTGGTGACACCGGCCGCCATCGACACCACGGTCTGCGACGCGTCGACCGCCGGGGCGATCTCGCTGAGCAGGTCCGACATGTCCTGCGGCTTCACCACCAGCACCAGCGTCTCAGCCTTGGCGGCCGCGTCCACGTTGGACACGACGTCCACGCCGTACCGCTCCCGCAACTCGGCGGCCCGCTCCTCCCGGCGCTCGGTGATCAGGAGCTCCTCCGGTCGCCGCCCAGCCCGAATCAGCCCGGACAGCAACGTCTCCCCCATCACCCCGGCCCCAAGAATGGCCACCTTGCTAGTCATACCCTCAGCCTACTTATCCCCGCCGTCGGAGCCCCGAGCCCCGCCCACCAGCCGGACGAGCTCCCCCACGCGCCCACTACGCGCGCTCCTACGTCGCCCGCCCGCGGCGTGCTGCAAACCACATCGCGACGCAAGGCAGCACGGGTTCCGACGCACCCACGTACGTCACCTACTCCGGCTGTCCCGTGTGCGCGGCTGCCGCTCCCGTCAAACGACCGTTGCCTCGGCCAACGGTCGGCACCCCACAGACCGAGCTGGTGGATGGGCGCATCGGGCGGAGGGTTGGGGCTACTTCTTGCTGATGAGGGAGCGGGCGAAGAACTGGAGGTTGGCGGGGCGCTCGGCGAGGCGTCGTACCAGGTAGCCGTACCAGTCCTCGCCGTACGGGATGTAGACGCGGACGGTGTGGCCCTGGGAGACCAGGCGGAGCTGCTCCTCAGGGCGGATGCCGAAGAGCATCTGGTACTCGTAGCTGCCGGGGCGGCGGTTGGCGCGGTCGGCGAGGGAGCCGGCGATCGCGATCAGGCGCGGGTCGTGCGAGGCGATCATCGGGTAGCCGGCGCCGTTCATCAGGATCTTCGTTGCCCGGACGTACGCCTTGTCCACGGCGCGCTTGTCCTGGAACGCGACCGACTCCGGCTCCTTGTACGCGCCCTTGCACAGCCGGACCCGGGAGCCCGCGTGCGCGAGGTCGCGGCAGTCGGCCTCGGTACGGCGCAAGTAGGCCTGCAGCACCGCACCCGTCTCCGGGAAGTCCTGGCGGAGCTCGCGCAGGATGCCCAGCGTGGAGTCGGTGGTGGTGTGATCCTCCATGTCCAGCGTGACCGTCGTACCGGCGTTGCGGGCCGCGAGGCAGATGTTCCGCGCGTTCTCCAGCGCGATCTTCTCGCCCTCACCGGGCAGCGCCTGCCCGACCGCGGACAGCTTGACGGAGACCTCGGCGTTCTTCGTCAGGCCGACGTCCGACAGTTGCCGGAGCAGCTCGAGGTACGCCTCGACGGTCGCGGTCGCGGCAGCCAGGTCGGTGACGTCCTCACCGAGGTGGTCCAGCGTGACGTTCAGGCCGTTGCTGACCAGCTTCTCGGTGGCCAGCACGGCCTCCGGAGCGGTCTCGCCGGCCACGAACCGCGCGACGATGCCACTGGACACCGGAAGCGACGATACGGCCTTCTTGATCTGGGGGCTGCGGGACATGCCCAGCAGTACTCGCCGAAGCACTACGTGTTCCTCCTCATCAACCCACCCGGCCCCAATTGCCAGTGGTGTCAGCAGGTTACGCGCCTGAATCCAACCCGCCCTAATCCTGTGTCCAGCACCACACCACCACCCCCACTGGTCCGATTACACCCCGTACCCACACCCCCACAAAAGCCCCCACGCCCCACGAGAGCCCCCACGCGTCCTGCTCCGCCCGCTCGTACGGCACGTGCTACGCCTGGCGCTCCCACCCACCCCCCTTCGCGCGGCTACCGCCACTCCTTCAACCGCACCGCGATCCCGCCGCCCGCAATCCGTCGACGCGCGCCGCTCCGCGTGCTCCTACGTCGCCCGCCCGCGACCCCGCTGCAATCCCCGTCAGCCGGAAGACCTATCGGACCTCCTCAATCAGGTCGACCGCTTCATCCTCCAGTACTTACCTCGCAACGTCGCAAGAAAGTCGTAGCGGACTCCCGCTCCATCTTGTGAGAAGCGACGGCTCGACGCACTTTCAGTGACCGGCGGCTTTTCGGCTCTGTTCGGCGCGTTCTTTGCGGATTCGCTTGAGCCGTTCGTTCACGGTTGCGGGGTCCTCGTCCTCGCTAAGGTCCACGGACGTGTCGGCGATTGCCTGGTACTGACGTTGGCGGCGGGCTTCGCGGTACGCCAGGAGGTCGCACAGCAGGATCTTTCGTCGGTTGCCGATTCGCTCGCAGGCGAGCTCGCCGGCGTCAATGAGGCGGATCACCGTCGGCCGGCTGACCCCGAGAAGATCGGCGGCTTGCTGGGTCGTGAGCTTCGGCATCGTCGGCGAGATCGTGACTGCCTTGCCCGCCGCCAATGCGGCCACCGCTTGCACCAGGACCTTGTGGAGCGCTTCGGGGAGCTCGATCTGGTCATGTTCCTCGGCGCCGACGAGCAGGTATCGCGCCTGGAGTCGCCCGCGCCTCATGGTTTGGTGGGCGTCCAGGAAACTGGCGACCGACGCCAGCTGCTCCTGCTCATCGGGCAGGTAGGTCTGCGACTCGAGGAACTCGGCAGTCATGGGCCCTCCGTGAGCGAACGTTGCGAACGTGGTTTCGGAACGTTCGAATATGGCTGCATGGGCTGGGGCAATCAAACAAGCTCTGCTCAACCGGTGCGGGTTCAACAAGTCCAGTTCTCATGCCGTCCGCCCGTTGCCAGATGCAACCTCCGCTGGTGGGCCGACACCAAGACCTCGAGTAGGCGACCCAACCACCTGGAAGTGGAAGGAGCGGCGGTAGTCGCGCAAGAAGGGTTGGAAGCGCCCGGCGTAGCGGACGGCGTAGGAGCGGGCGTGGCGGGGCGCGTGGGTTGGATCGGGTGGCGTGCAACCTGGTGGGTCGGGGCTTCCGTCTTGAGGGGGAGTTGGAGAGTGGAGGAACCAGATGGCGGAGCGGGACCGGGAGTTCGTCGAGTTCGTCGAGGCGGCGGGTACGTCGTTGCGGCGGACGGCTTACCTGGTGAGCGGGGATCGGCACCGGGCGGACGACATCGTTCAGGACGCGCTCTACAAGCTGTACCTGGCTTGGCCGAAGGTGCGGCGGACGGGGAACCCGTTCGCGTACGCCCGCCGGATGGTGGTCAACGTGGCGCACGACGGGAAGCGGCGGCCGTGGCGGCGCGAGGTTTCGATCGCCGACGTACCTGACCGGGTGGAGCGGGACGACTTCGCCACCGGGTACGCCGAGCGGAACGAAGTACTCGAGGCACTGCGCGGGCTGGCGCCGCGGCAGCGGGCGTGTGTGGTGCTGCGGTACTACGAGGACCTGTCCGTCGAGCAGACCGCGGAGATCCTGGGGTGCTCGGAGGGCACGGTGAAGAGCCAGGCGGCGCGCGGCCTCGACACTCTCCGCAAGGCGATCGACCTGGCGCGGCGGACGAGCCGGGCGTTGTGAAGGAGAGCGAGATGGATGACGTACGCGAGGTCCGCGCGGAACTGCAGAGGCTGGCCGAGGCGGAGGCGCTCGAGCCGTTCGACACCGACGGGCTGCTGGCCCGGGGTCGTCGCGGGCGGCGGCGCCGTACGGTGCTGGCCGCAGGTGCGGCGATCAGTGGCGTGGCGGTGGTCGCGCTTGTCGTGAGTCTGATCCCGGGTGGCAGCGTGGCCGACAAGGAGCCGGGGTTTGCCGGCGATCAGAATCAGAACTCCCAGTTCGAGGCGGTGCCGGGGATCGAGCGCGGGGAGGCGGCCGCCGGGCAGACGATCACGAAGGAAGAGGCGGTACGGCGCTGCGCTCTGCGCTACCCGGACCACAAGCAGGCGCTGCAGGCAGCAGGCTCGGTGAAGGCCGGGAGCACGGCGATGTACGCGTTCGAGATGGGTGCGAGGTTCGCGGCGTGCACGATTCCCGGCGGCGACAAGCCGAAGGCGGAGCTGGTCGCGGCGGCCGAGAAGGAACCGTTGCCGACGACCGCTGCCGGCCAGCTGCGGAACTGCTCGGTGCAGCTGTGGGTCGACCTGACCGGGTGGCGCGTGATGGCGGCGGATCAGTCGGCGCGACTCGGTACGACGGTGCTCGTCGCGATCTCGCCGTCCGGGAAGAAAGCGGTCGCGTGTGAACTCGCACCGCGTACGGCCGGTGAGCCCATGCCGGGGGCGACCCCGTTCCTGACGTTGAACGCGCTCGGGGACAAGGACCCGGTGCTCACGCCTGGCAAGGGCGCCAAGCACGCTGAGCTGTTCGTGGCGAGCGGCGGGGGTGGGGGGCACTGCCCCGGGACACCGTGCACGAAGCAGTACAACTACACCGGCTGGGGACGGGTGTCGTCGACGGCGACCAAGGTCCGGCTCGAACTGGGACCGGGTCCGACCCACGACGTCGAGGTCGTCGACGGGTGGTTCGCCTTCACGTGGTTGAGCCCCGGCCCGGCGACCAAGGTGTCGGCGCCGAAACTTACGGCGTACGACAAGGCGGGGAAGGTCGTGAAGGTCATCCGATGAGGGTGGAGGCCGTCATGAACAGGCCGAGGCCCAACGCAAGCACAGCCGCGCCAGCCCCCTTCGGCCGCTCACCCGGAGGGGGCCCACCCGGCCACCCCCGCCCATGCGGATCAGTCCAAACCTGCTGGTTGGGGTCGGGCGACGGGCTGTGGCTCATGAGACTCCCCACTGGATTCACAAGTAGCCCCATGAATACCAGCCCCACCGGTCCACCCGAGCCAGCTCCGGTTGCGTGGGGGATTCAAGCGGTGCGGCGGCGGAGGGTGGCGGCTCCTAGGCCTAGGGCGGCGAGGATGAAGGCTATTACCACCAGGGCGTCCGCGCCGGCGCCCGCGCCGAAGCCGTTGCCTTGGGCAACTCCGGTGACGGCGTCGACGGCGTAGGACAGCGGCAGTACGTCGCTGATCGCGTGCAAGACCGCAGGCAGTTGGTCGCGCGGCACCAGCAACCCGCACAACAGGAGCTGCGGAATCATCACCGCCGGCATCATCTGCACCGCCTGAAACTCGGTCGCCGCAAACGCACTCGCAAACAACCCGAGCGCCGTACCGAGAACACCGTCGAGAACCGCAACAACACCCAACTGCCAAGCAGACCCGCGGATATCCAAATCCAGCGCATAAAGCGCAATCGAAACCACGACCACCGCCTGTACGACGGCAATCAGCGCAAACGCAACCGCATACCCCAGCAGGAAATCCAGCTTCCCCATCGGCATCGTGAAGAGTCGCGACAGCGTCCCCGTGGACCGTTCGCGCAACGTTGCGACCGACGTGACGACGAACATGATGATGGACGGGAACACCGCAAGCAGCGGCCCGCCGATTCGGTCGAACACCATCGGCGAATCGGTGAACATCCACCACATCAGGCTGACCAGCAATGCCGGCAGCACGATCAGCATGGCGACGGTGCGATGGTCGCGGCGAAGCTGCGCGAGGACCCGCGCGGCGACGGCCATGGTGACTCGGAGCGTCATCGCGCACCTGCCTTCCGTTCGATCAGGGTGAGAAACACCTGCTCGATGTCGTCGGTGCCAACCGAGTCGAGCAGCGCCTGTGGAGTGTCGTCGGCCAGCAGGTCGCCATCGCGCATCAACAGAAGGCGATCGCAGCGCGAGGCCTCGTCCATCACGTGACTCGAGACGAGCAACGTCGCTCCGTCATCCGCCAACGTGTGGAAGAGCTGCCACAGATCCCGCCGGAGCACCGGGTCCAACCCGACCGTCGGCTCGTCGAGGACCAGCAACTCGGGACTCCCCAGCAATGCCGCGGCAAGCGAGGCGCGCGACTGCTGCCCACCGGACAGCCGATCCACCCGCACATCAGCGTGCGAGCGCAGATCCACCGCATCGATCACGCGATCCACGTCATCGCTCGACACCCCGAGCACGGCGGCGTAGAAGCGCAGGTTCTCGGCGACGCTGAGATCGCCGTACACGCTGGGCTCCTGGGTCACGTACCCGATCCGCCCGCGCAGCTTGGGCGCGCCGGCGGGCTCGCCGAGTACGGCGATGTCGCCGGTGACCTTGGCCTGGAGTCCGACGATCGCCCGGATCAGCGTGGTCTTGCCGCAGCCGGACGGACCGAGCAGCCCGGTCACCGTCCCGGTCCGGAGGTCGAACCCGACCCCGTGCAGGACCTCCCGGTCGCCGCGGACCACCACGACGTCCCGGCAACTCACCGCGTTTTTCATCATGTGATGAATTTAGCGCGCAACGAGACCCGGCCGCAAGGGGTCAGATCAGCGCGAACCCGGTGGCGTCGACCAGCGGCGCCAGGTCCGGGTCGCCGTACCGCTGCCGCATCGCGCCGAACGTGATGACCTTGTCCGCACCCCACCGAGCGACCACGGCCGCGTACGTGTCACCCGAGACGAACACCGGCGGAGTCCGCTTGCTGTGGAACTTGTCGGCGTACATGACGAGCTCCTCCTCCGGCGTACTGGGCACGTAGTCGCCCACCGGGATCGGCAGCCCCTGCCGCAGTACGTCGTCCCGCGTGATCCCAACGCCCGTGTGCCGGGAGCAGAAGCGACTCAGCTCATCCGGAAAGCCGAGCCCATGCAGGAGCGAGTGCCCCAGTACTGGGCGCGTGCGACCGATGCAACTCGCGGATCTCGCGATCCGACGGAATCTGCATCAGCCGGTCAGGTGCAGCTGCAGAACCGGCGCCAGCCGATCGATCAGGACGGCCAGGTCAGTGGACGCGACCGGCTCGAGACCGACCAGGTAACGAGCCATCGCGACCCCAATCAGCTGCGTGGCGACCATCGTGACGCGAAGCTGCGCGTCAGGTACGTCGAGGGCGCGCGAGACCGGCCCGATGATCATCTGGGTGATGCCCTCCCGCATGATCCGGGAGACCTCGTCGCTGGTCACCACGCTGCGGAAGATCGCCTTCATCCGCTGCTGCCCCTCGGCCGACTCCCAGACACCGAGGAACACGGTCGCGATCCGGCGACCGAGCTCCTCAGGTGGGCCGTCGAGGATCCGCGCGGCGATCTGCCGGGGGTCGACCGGGATCGCCATCGCCTCGATGAACAGCTCGTCCTTGCTGTCGAAGTAGTGGTGCACGAGCGCCGCGTCCACCCCGGCCTCGCGGGCGACGCCGCGGATCGACGTGCCGTTGAAACCCTTGTCCGCAAAGGACGCCCGGGCCGCGAGCAGGATCTCGCCACGGGTGTCCGGTCCCCCCGGCCGACGGCCCGGGCGTCCGTTGCCGGTGCCACGAGCGGCCGAAGCCTTGCCTCCGGTCGACGACCGGGTCATGTGGTGAGCTCCGAGATCTCCCCTTCCGGGGTGACGGCGAACGACGAGCGCCGGGACGTGCGGACGAAGTGCTTGCGGGTGAACTCGAGCGACTCGACCAGGTCGACCTCGCGCTCGGACCGGCTGGTCGCGCGGCGGGTGTTGATCTCGATGATGATGTGGCCGCGGAAGTCCTGGTTCGCCAGGCCGTTCAGCAGATCGGCGGCGCGCTGGGTGCCGCGACCGGGCACCAGGTGCTCGTCCTTGGCCGAGCCGGTGCCGTCGGTCAGGTGGATGTGGGTGAGGCTCTTGCCCATCGTCGCCGCGAGCTCGACGCAGTCCTGCTCGGCGGTCGACGAGTGCGACAGGTCGAGGGTGGTGTGCGCGTAGTCCTGCTCGGTCGGGTCCCAGCTCGGCGCGTACGCCTGCAGGCCCTTGCCGGGCGCACGCCACGGGTACATGTTCTCGACCGCGAAGATCACGCCGGTCTCTTCCTCGAGCCGCGCGATCCCCTCGACGAACCCGCGCGCGTAGTCGCGCTGCCAGCGGAACGGCGGGTGTACGACGACCACGTCCGAACCGAGCTCCTTCGCGGCCTCGGCGCTGCGCTCCAGCTTCCCCCACGGGTCGGTGCCCCAGACCCGCTGCGTGATCAGCAGGCAGGGCGCGTGAATCGCCAGCACCGGCAGCTGGTGATAGTCGACCAGCCGCTGGACCGCGTCGATCTGGGTGCTGAGTGGATCGATCCCGACCATCACCTCGACGCCGTCGTACCCGAGCCGGGCAGCCAGCTCGAACCCGCTCGCCGTCGACTCGGGGTAGACAGACGCGGTCGACAGGCCGATCCGGGCGGTCTTGCTGGTGCTCATCTGGTGCCTTCGCGGTGGTTCGTCAGGGGTGGTGCTTCATCGGGGTTGCAACTGGTCGAGCCGGGACAGGATGACACCCTCCCGCAGCGCCCACGGACAGACTTCGAGCGCGGGCAGGTCGAACAGGTCCATCACGGCGTCCGCGACCAGGGCCCCGGCGAGCAGCTGCGCCGACCGGCCGACCGAGACCCCGGGCAGCTCGGCCCGCTCGGCCGCCGACATCTTGGTCAGCTTCGGCATCCACTCGGCCAGGTCGTCCCGGCTCAGCGTCCGCGGCACGTACTGCCCCTCGTCCGACGGCGCCGCGCCGCAGATCCGGGCCAGCGACCGGAACGTCTTGCTGGTGGCGACCGAACGTTGCGGCTTGCCGGCCCGTAGCACGTCACCGGCCACCGCGGCCATCTCCATCCGGATCCGCTTGCGCAGCGCCCGGACCTCGTCCTTGTCCGGCGGGTCGTTGGTCAGCCCCTCGCGGGTCAGCCGGCCGGCGCCGAGCGGGGCCGACACCGCGACGGTCGGCTCCTCGTCGGACCCGGCCGCGATCTCCAGCGAGCCGCCTCCTATGTCGTACACCGCCAGGCGACCCGACGACCAGCCGAACCAGCGCCGTACGGCGAGGAACGTCAGCCGGGCCTCGTCCTCACCGGTCAGCACCTGCAGCTCGATCCCGGTCTCCTTGCGGACCCGGTCGAGCACCTTCTCGCCGTTCGGCGCCTCGCGCAGCGCCGAGGTGGCGAACGCGAGCACCGACTCGCAGCCCTTGTCCTCGGCGAGCTCGGACGCCTCCTTGACGAACGACACCAGCCCGTCGGAGCCCGAGTCGGCGATCTTGCCGTCCTTCTCCAGGTACTCGGCGAGCCGCAACTCGGTCTTGTGCGAGTACGCCGGCAGCGGCGCTGCACCACGGTGAGCGTCCACCACGAGCAGGTGGACGGTGTTGGATCCCACGTCGAGTACGCCGAGCCGCATACCCTCACGCTACTGGACCGGTGTACTTCGGGCCTTATCCGGAGTCGGCGTTCACGCTTACCCACCGAAGGCGCGTACGCTTTCCAGGTGCCTGAGGTTTCGCTCGATTTTCCCCGCGCCTGGGTCGAGTTCGTCGACCCCGAAGACCCCGACCAGGTCTTCCGCTGCGACCTGACCTGGCTGACGTCCAACTGGACCTGCATCTTCGGTGGTGGTTGCCGCGGCATCTACAAAGGCCGTCCGAACGACGGCTGCTGCACCCTCGGCGCGCACTTCTCCGACGAGGACGACGAGAAGCGGGTCAAGGGTTACGTCAAGGAGCTGACCAAGGAGGACTGGCAGTTCCGCAAGGAGGGCCGGAAGAACGGCTGGGTCGAGACCGACGACGACGGCGACCGCAAGACCCGGGTCTGGGACGGCGCCTGCATCTTCCTGAACCGGCCGGACTTCCCTGGTGGCGGCGGGTGCGCGCTGCACGGGCTGGCCCTGAAGAGGGGTGTGCACTTCGTCGAGACCAAGCCGGACGTCTGCTGGCAGCTCCCGATCCGCCGAACCTTCCGCGAGGTCGAGCGCCCGGACGGGACGTCGTACACGGAGGTCGGCATCGGTGAGTACGACCGGCGCGGCTGGGGGCCGGGCGGACACGACCTGGACTGGTACTGCACCGGAAACACCGAGGCCCACATCGGCGTCGAGGCTGTCTTCGAGTCCAGCAAGGTCGAGCTGCAGACACTGATGGGCCACAAGGCGTACGACGTGCTCGCCACCTACTGCCGTGAGTACCTGGAAGCCGGTCGGCTGCTGCCGCACCCGGCCTCTAAGTGATCTTGCCGTTCTCCACCAGCCAGCTGACGCCGGACAACGCGGCGTCCAGCGCGCTGTAGCGCGGGCGGAAGCCGAGTAGGCGCGCAGCCTTCTCCATCGAGCAGTGCGGGCTGTGCGCGATGTGGTCGTAGGTGGCCGCGGCGTCGTTCTCGGACACGGTCTGTCGCCACTCGTCCCAGGGCAGGAACGTCAGCCGCACCTCCTGACCGAACCAGGTGGCGACTCCTGCGGCGTACCCACGCAGTGTCATCGCGCCCTCCGCGACCGCGTGGAAGCTCTCGCCGACCGCGACCGAGCGGTTCCGCAGCGCGGCGAGGAACATGCCGGCCACGTCCGCGGCGTGCACGTGCTGGACTGTCTCCAGGCCGAGGTTCGGCAGCGCGAGCTCGTCGCCGTGGGCAAGCTTTTCGTACACGCCGAGGTCGAGGTTGCCCGCCGGGTTGATGGGCGTCCACCCGGGACCGCTGATGTGACCGGGGTGGATCAGCGTGGCCGGGAGCCCGTCGCGGCGCGCGCAGTCCAGCAGGTACCGCTCGATCGCCGCCTTCTGGATGCCGTAGTCGCCGAACGGCCGCCGCGGCGTGTCCTCCCGCGTCGGCACCAGCTCGCTCGGCCCATGCACCCAGACGGTGCCGCAGTGCAGCAGATGCTGGACCTTCCCACGCACAGCCTCGGCCAGCTGCCGTGCGCTGTCCTCGGTGAAGCAGATCAGGTCGATGACGACATCCGGCTGCAAGTCGGCGACACGGTCGCCGAACGTGCCAGCGGCATCCTCCGCAGCGCGGTCCACGGCGATCTGCTCGACTCGGTTCCAAGCACCGTCCGACTGGTACGGCGATCGCTCACCACGACTGAGTACGACGACCTCGTGCTCGAGCCGCACCAGCTCCGGCACGAGGTAGGTGCCGATGTGCCCGGTTCCGCCGACGACAACTGTGCGCATGGGTAGACCCTATCTGCGTGTCGCGACACCCCCAGGTCCGCGACTGTCGGTGATCGGGGCCAGAATGACTGGCATGCGTCTTGATCATCTTTCGTACGCCTGCGGGCCCGACGGGTGCGAGGCGACGCTCGAGCGGCTGTCCGCACAACTCGGCGCGGAGTTCGTCGACGGCGGGGTGCACCCGCGGTTCGGCACCGTGAACCACGTCCTCGCCTTGGAGAACGACCGCTACATCGAGGTGGTCGACGTCCTCGACCACCCGGCGTCGGACAAGGCGCCGTTCGGCCAGGCGGTGCGCGCCCGCAAGCAGTTGGGTGGCGGCTGGCTCGGCTGGGTGGTGGCGGTCCGCGACATGCAGCGGATGGAGCAGCGCCTCGGCCGGCACGCGGTGCCCGGCAACCGGCACCGGCCGGACGGGGTGAACCTGACCTGGCGGCAGATCGGCGTGAAGGGCCTGATCTCCGACCCGCAGCTGCCCTTCTTCGTGCACTGGGACGACCTGACCCAGCACCCGTCGGTCGGCGGCAAGGGCATCAAGCTGACCGCGCTGGAGATCGCCGGCGACCCGGTCCGGGTCACCGACTGGATCGGCCATCCGGCCGACCACCTGCTCGACGACCTCGAGGTCGACTGGCGTCCGAACGGTCAGCCCGGTCTCGTCTCCGCGGTCTTCGAGACTCCGAGCGGGACCGTCCGGCTGTAAAGCGCCGTACCTCTTGACCTGCCATCGTCGTTTGCCTAACGTACAACCAAATGGTTGTAGATGAGGCAGTCGTGGACCAGTTGCTGCATGCGCTGGCCGACACGACCCGGCGCGACATCGTGCGGCGCTGCCTGACCGGCGAGGCGTCGGTGTCGCGGCTGGCAGCGGCGTACCCGATGAGCTTCGCGGCCGTGCAGAAGCACGTCGCCGTACTGGAGCGCGCCGGGCTCGTCACCAAGCAACGCAGTGGCCGGGAGCAACTGGTGCGCACCGACAGGGACGCCGTACGGCGGGCTCGCGAGGCACTCGACCAGCTCGAGGCGACCTGGCGCGGCCGGGTCGACCGGATGTCCGAGCTGCTCACCGAAACAGAGGGGAACCGAGAAGATGAGCGTGACGAGCGTTGACAAGGACTTCGACGCCCTGACCCTGACCGTGGTCGCGGACTTCGACGCGCCGGCCGAGCGGGTCTGGGAGCTGTGGGCGGACCCGCGGCTGCTGGAGCGCTGGTGGGGACCGCCGACGCACCCGGCGACCGTGGTCGACCACGACCTGACCGCGGGCGGCGAGGTCGCGTACTACATGACCAGCCCCGAGGGCGAGAAGTACCGCGGCTGGTGGCGGTTCACGGCGGTGAACCCGAAGGAGTCGCTGGAGTTCCTCGACGGCTTCGCGGACGCCGACGGCAAGCCGGTCGACGACATGCCGGTCAACACGGTCCGGATGCAGCTCAGCCCGTACGGCGGTGGCACCCGGATGGAGCTGAAGTCGGTCTTCGACTCTCGCGAGCAGATGGATCAGCTGATCGGCATGGGCATGGCCGAGGGCCTGGAGCTGTCGATCGGCCAGATCGACGCACTGCTCGCTTAGTGGATGTTTTCGAGCTCTGCGAGTGAGGCCTCGAGGTGGATCAGGAGCCGCTGGAGGTGCGGGATGGTTCGGCGGCAGCCGATGAGGCCGAAGTGCAGGTGGTGGTCGTAGCTGGTCACGCTGATGTTGAGCGCCTGGCCGTTCAGCACGATCGAGGCCGGGTACATGCCGAGCAGGCGGGAGCGGTTCCAGTACAGCGGGCTCTCGGCCGGGCCGGGCACGTTGGAGATGACCAGGTTGTACGGCGGCGCCGTACGGTCGGCCACTCCCGGGAGCACGGCGGCCGGACCGGCGACGCTGAAGCCGAGGGCGCCGATCATCAGGTTCTGCAACGGAGTGAGGCCGGACAGCACGCCCTTGCCGTAGCTGGTCGACGCCATGATGCGGCGGATCCGCGCCTCCGGGTCCGCCTCGTCGGTGCCGAGGTCGGTGATCAGCGTGCTCAGCGAGTTGCCGCCGCCGGGTGCGTCGGAGCTGCCGCGCAACGACACCGGGACCATCGCGGTCAACGGCTTGTCCGGAAGGGCGTTCAGCTCGAGCAGATAGTTGCGCAGGGCACCTGAACACATCGCCAGCATCACGTCGTTGAGCGTCGCCCCGGTGATCGCCCGCACCTTCTCCAAGCGCTCGATCGCCCAGGACTGCGCCGCGAACCGCCGCGCCCCGGTGATCCCCTGGTTGAACACCGTCCGCGGCGCGGGGAAGGGGGTGGTCGCCTGCAGCAGGCTCCGCAAGCCGACCGGGGTCAGTCCGGCGAGGTCGGCCAGAAGACGGGCGGCACCACCCGCCGCATGAGCGGCGGAGCCCAGCGTCCGCCCCGGAATGCGGCCGACGGCAGCGAGCAACTCGGCGGCGCTCGGCAGTCCGGCCGAGCCGCCTCCGGCCGCAGCTTTGGCGGCCAGTCCGTCGACAGACGTCTCAGTTGAGCCGGCTCCTGCCGATCCGGCCGCCGCTCCCCGACCTACGTCAGGGAGCGCGTAGGTGGCGGGCATGCCCGTGCAGTCGGGGTCTGTGGTGAGGGTGTCCTGCATCCAGCGGAGGGCGGTGACGCCGTCGATCATCGAGTGGTGGATCTTGCTGTAGAGGGCGAAGCGGCGGCCCTCGACGTTCTCGATCAGATGCATCTCCCACAGCGGGCGGTGCCGGTCGAGGAGGGTGCCGTGCAGCCGGCTGGTGAGCTCGAACAGCTCCCGGTACCGGCCCGGCCGGGGCAGCGCCGACAGCCGCACGTGGTACTCGAGATCGATCTCGTCGTCCTGCTCCCACGACCAGTAGCCGAGGTCGAGCGGCCGGTTCCGCACCCGGCGGGCGAACAACGGATTGACCGCCTGCGCCGCGACCATCTCGTGGTACAGCCGCGACACGTAGTCCCGCCACCCCTCCGGGAACACGTGATCCCGCCCGGCCCCCTCGGGCAGCTCGAACAGCATCAGCCCGCCGACATGCATGGGCTGCTCACGACTCTCGCCGAGCAGGAACATCGCATCCAGCGGCCCCACCGCGGTCATTGACCCTCCCGCTCCCGACCTGGGTTCCTGACAACTCATCGTTGTCAGGTTGTCCCCAGGCCGTCTACCCCTGCTAACAGCGCTTACGGAGATTTAGTTGTCCCCTCAGCAACTGCAGCAGCAGGTTCAGTCGAGCGGACGGTAGTTGACGCCGAGGCGTTCGATGCGGCTGAGGTGGGGGCGGAGGCGGGTGAGGAAGTCGTCGTACGACGTCTTCGGGGAGCCCCAGGCGCGTTCGGCGAAGGCGGACAGCCGGGGCAGGAGCATGTAGCCGACCTGGTCGGGGCCTTCCATGTACTCGGTCCACACGTTGCACTGTGCGCCCACGATCCGGGCCTGCTCCTCGGCGTTGAGCCCGGCCGGGATCACCTCGAAGTCATACACCTTCTCCAGCGGGATGAACCCACCGATCGCGAGCGGCTCCGTGGCCGCGTCACCCTGGTAGTAGTCGAAGTACACCGACTCGCACGGCGTCATCACGACCTCGTGACCCGCCTTCGCGGCGACCTCGCCGCGCTCGGCACTGCGCCACGCCATGATGACCGCGTCCCTCGGGCAGTCGGTCTCGACCATCTCGTCCCAGCCGACCAGCCGCCGCCCCTCCTCGGCCAGCACCGACGCGACCTGCGCGGTGAACCAGCCCTGCAACTGCCCCGCCTCGGACAGCCCCAGCTCGGCCTGCCGCTTCTGCGCGGCCTCCGCCTCCCGCCACTGCACCGACGGGCACTCGTCGCCGCCCAGGTGGATGAACGGTCCCGGGAAGATCTCCAGCACCTCCCGCAGCACGGTCCGGACGAACTCGACCGTCTCGTCGTTCACGTTCAGGACGTCGTCGCTGATCCCCCACACCTGCCGCACGCCGATCTGGTTCTCGGGGAAGTTCCCGAGCTCCGGGTACGCCGCGATCGCCGCCTGCATGTGACCCGGCAGGTCGATCTCCGGCACCACGGTGATCCCGCGGTCCGCGGCGTACGCGACGATCTCGCGCAGCTCGTCCTTGGTGTAGAACCCGCCGTGCCGCGTGCCGTCGTAGCTGAACTCGGTCTGGCCGTGCGACATCTTCCCGACCATCGTCTCCGGCCGCCAGGCACCGACCTCGGTGAGCTTCGCGTACGCCTCGATCTCGACCCGCCAGCCCTGGTCGTCGGTCAGGTGCAGGTGCAGCACGTTCAGCCGGTGCAGGGCGAGCACGTCGATGACCTTGAGCACGAACTCCTTCGGCATGAAGTGCCGCGCGACGTCCAGCATCGTGCCCCGCCACCCGAACCGCGGCGCATCCGCGACCCGCACCGCCGGCACCGCGACCTTCCCGTCCTCGACCGGTACGGCGGCATCCAGCAATTGCAGGTAGGTCGTCTCCGCGTGCCGCAGCGCGTCCTCGGAGCCGGCCGACAACCGGGCGCCCTCCGCGGTCACGTCGATGCGGTACTCGGTCTCGCCGAGGTTCTCCACCACCGTCCGGACGGCTTCGGCGACCGGGTCCTCGGCGACCCATTGGCCTTCGGTGACGGTGAGCTCGCGCGGGGCAGGGACGATCGCGATGTCGGGCATCCGGACTCCAAGGGGGTGGAATTACGTCAAGAGGATCCTATAGTCGGGCTCCACCGCAGTCCATGTTCGGAAGTGCGTGCAACTCAGATACTGAGAACGCTGCCGAGCAAGCGGAATCCGGCTGCCTTCCGGGTCAGGTTGATGAGAGGGTGACCTCGTGACCACCGACCAGAGACCCGCCGAGCTCCAGCGAACGACTCTGCGGGTGCTGGTGGCCAGCAACGCACTGGGCGGGGTCGCGACGGCCAGCGGGTTCGCCGTGGCCGGCCTGCTCGCGGAGAACGTCTCTGGCTCGACCTCGCTCGCCGGACTGGTCGCCACGTCGACCACACTGGGCGCTGCGCTGCTCGCCGTACCGCTGGCTCGGTTGGCTCGGTCGCGTGGGCGGCGGGTGTCGTTGACGACGGGCTACTTCATCGCCTTTTCCGGTGCGGTGCTCACCATCGTCGCCGCACAACTGGACTCGCTGGCGTTGCTGCTGTTCGCCGGTTGCCTGTTCGGCAGCGGCACGGCCTCCAACCTGCAGTCCCGGTACGCCGCCACGGACGCAGCGGACCCGGATCACATCGCACGTTCGCTGGCCTTGGTCGTCTGGGCCACGACGATCGGCGTGGTCGTCGGGCCGAACCTGACCGGCATCGGCGGCGAGGTCGGCACGTCGCTCGGCCTGCTGGCGCTGGCCGGTCCGTACATCTTCTCGGTGTTCGCGTTCGCCACCAGCACGCTCACGGTCTGGTTCGGCATGCGGCGACTGCAGCAGCTCACGCCGCGGCAGAAGCTGGAACGCCAGCCACTCGCGACGACCTTCCGTCAAGTCATCGCCATCCCCCACGCGCGGCTCGGCCTGCTGGCGATCGCGACCGCGCACGCGGTGATGGTCGGCGTGATGTCGATGACGTCGGTCCACCTCACGCACCACGGCGCGTCCCTGACCATCGTCGGCTTCGTGCTGAGCGCCCATGTCGCCGGCATGTTCGCACTGTCCCCGCTGACAGGCTGGCTGGCCGACCGTCTCGGCCGGATCCCCACCATCGGCATCGGGCTCGGCATCCTGGCCATCGCGATGACGCTCGCGGCGCTGGCGCCGGACGACGCGCACGGCCTGACCGGAGTAGCACTCTTCCTGCTCGGCCTCGGTTGGTCCGCCTGCCTGGTGGCCGGCTCCACGCTGCTGTCCCGCTCGGTCCCCGAGGACATCCGCACCTCGGCCCAGGGCATGTCCGACCTCACCATGGGCATCCTCGCCTCGATCGCCGGCACCGCCTCCGGCCCGATCCTCGCCTACTTCGGTTTCCACTGGCTCGCCGTCGTCTGCGGCCTCCTGCTCATCCCGGTCGCCCTGATGGCCGCCACCACCAAGCCAATGCCCTCAGCCACCGTCATCAACTCCTGACGGACCGTCTCGGCGTACGACCCGGTGGAGTGCGGGGCTATGGTCTAGCGGTGTGAGCATTGCGGACGGCGGGATCCCCAGCCCGAACATTTGGCACCACCCGAAGGTGTACGAGGTCGAGAACCGCGCGGTCGACCCGGACAGGGTGATCGAGCCGGCGATGCGGGCGATCCGGGACTGGGCCGGGGCGACCGTGCTCGACATCGGGTGCGGGACCGGGTTCCACCTGCCGATGTTCGCCGCGACCGCGGCCCGGGTGATCGGCGTCGAGCCGCACGGCGCTCTGGCCAAGGCGGCTCGCCGTCGGACCCGGGCGCTGACCAACGTCGAGGTCAAGCAGGGTACGGCGCAGCGCCTGCCGGTGCCGGACTCGTCGATCGACGTGATGCACGCCCGCTGGGCGTACTTCTTCGGACCGGGCTGCGAGCCGGGGCTGGCCGAGCTCGACCGGGTGATGCGGCGGGGCGGGACCGCGTTCGTCATCGACAACGACGGCAGCCGGTCGACGTTCGGGCGCTGGTTCAGTGCGGCGTACCCGACGATCAAACCGCCTGTGGTGGAACGGTTCTGGGCCGCCCGCGGCTGGCAGCGGACGCAGTTGGACATGGGCTGGCGGTTCGAGAGCCGGGCCGACTTCGAGGCGGTGGTCCGGATCGAGTTCACTGCGGCCGACGCCGACAGGATCATCGCCGAGCACACCGGCGCCGAGGTCGACTACGCGATCAACCTGTGGAGCCGGACCTTCTGAACATCTTCTGAAACGGCACGCGGCTACCCCCTGCAATGGGCCCTTGGCCCCAATAGGGTTGACGGACCACTCGACGGCTCATCTGGGGAGGCGCCAGCCAGGGATGGACGGACTGCTGCTCGAACGAATACCCGATCTGCCGGAACGAGTCCTGATCGAGGTCGGGGAGCAGCGAGCCCTGGTGATGCCCAATGCCGCCGCAGCCCGCCGCCTGGCCGACCTGGTGATCGGCCTGGAGGACCCGCCCACCGACGCAGTGGTCAAGACCGGCGGCGCGGTACGGCTGGTGCCTGCCGAAGGTGGACTGCTCCCCCACCTGACTGTGCTCGGCAACGTCGTACACGGGCACACCGTCACGCACCGGGTGACACGTCAGGCAGCAGAGGAGCATAGCCGGCTGACAGCTGAGTGGTGCGGCCTGGAAGACGTGCTGGACCGCTACCCGCACGAGATTACCCCAGGCCGTCGTCGACTGGCCGGTGTGGCCCGGGCGCTCCGCGCAGAGCCGCGAGTGATCGTGCTGGAGGACGCAGGCGGTCTGCCGACGTGGGGATCGCTGCTGGGTCTCAGATCCAACCCCGAGCTCGGCCGAGCCGCCATGCTGCTCATCACAACCGACCCGGAGCGTACGACGGGATTCGGCGATGCAGCGTAGTCGTCGGGCGTTCCTGGGCGCGGCGGCGACGCTGCTGGTCACAGGGTGCTCGAGTGACGTCCTCGGACTGCGTCGCAGCGTGCGGGTCGCGGTGAGCTGGAGCGGACAGGAACTGCGGGCGTTCCATGACGTCCTCGACGGCATCGGCAAGCTGGACTACCCGGTCGAGGTCGTACCGCTCGGCGACGACATCTCCACGGCCTTCGGCGCCCGCTCGACCCGTCGGCCGGACATCGTGATGCTGCCGCAGCCCGGTCTGGTCCCGCGCCACCTGCATGACCTCGAGCCGATCCCGGACGACGTCGACGATCGCGGGCGGGCCCGGCTCTGGGCCGAGTTGCTGGTGCACGACGGGACGACGTACGGCGTTCCGTTCAAGACGGCGCACAAGTCTGCGGTCTGGTATCGCCCATCGGTCTTCCGGGAGTTCGGTCTGGAACCGCCACGGCTCTGGTCCGAGTGGCTGGACGTCAACAGGTCGCTGTCGCTCGCCGGACTGCGGCCGCTGTCGCTGGCTGCTGGTGACGGCTGGGTGCTCACCGACTTCTTCGAGAACGTCCTGCTAGGCATAGCGCCCAGCGTCTACGCAGCACTCGCGACGGCCGAGCGTCCGCACCCGTCGCACCAGCCGCAGATCGCTGCCGCCCTTCGCCTGCTGGGCACCATGTGGTCGGCTCGCGGCACTCTGGCCGGTGGAGTCGAACGGTCGCTCGTGCAGCAGTTCCCGGACGCAGTGGTCGAGGTCTTCGGGCACCGCAGAGCCGCCATGGTGCTCGCGTCCGATTTCGCCGAGCCCGTCGTACGCTCGTTCGCCGCAGACCCCGACGACGTCGGTCTCTTCACCTTTCCCGCGCTGTCCCCCGGCACTGCGCCGCCTGTCGTAGTCGGCGGCGACGTGATGGTGCTGCCGAAGCCGACCTCAGACGACGCCCTCGATCTGGTACGGCGCCTCGCAGCACCGACCGCTGTGGACCCGTGGGTCAAGGAGGGCGGGTTCCTGGTCGAGGGACGGGACACCGGCTACTCCCCCGAGCTCACCCGGCTCGCCAAGCAACTGTCGGAGTCCGGTGGGCAACTGCAGTTCGACCTGTCCGACCGGCTGGGGCGACTCGGTGCCATCAACGGGCTGTGGCGAGTGCTCACCGACTTCCTGGTCCGGGTCGGTGACCACGGCAGTGAGTCCGTGCCTGCCGCTGTGGACGCGGCGATGACGGAACTGCGGAAGGTGGAGAGCTGATGGGCTTGCAGAGCAACGGCCTGTCGCTCGAAGTCGCCGGCCGCGAGGTGAGTGGTCGCCCGGTCGCAGGCAAGCCGCGGCGTCCGGCTGCGCCGTACCTGCTGGGTTTGCCTGCGTTGTTGCTGAGCTGCCTGCTGCTCATCCCGATCGGGGTCACGGTGGTCGCCGCCTTCAAGACACCGAGCGGTTTCGGGCTCGGCAACTTCGCGGTGATGGGCGACCCCGAAGCATTGCGTGCCGTGGGCAACAGTCTTGCCTGGGTCGCGGTCGCGCTCGGGCTGGTGGTGGTCGGGTTCTTTCTCGCACTGGTGAGCTACCGACTGCCCGAGGTGACGTCGTTCCTGCAGCCCGCGCTGGTGATCCCGTTCGCGGTGTCGGTGCTGGTGTCCGGGGCGACGTTCCGGCTGATCTTCGACCCGGCCCCCGAGCGCGGCACGCTGACCGCGGTCTGGACGAAGCTGTTCGGGTCGAGCCCGGTCTGGCTCGGTCCGGGCCTGTTCTGGCTGGTCCTGGTGTCCGCCTTCGGCTGGACCTGGCTCGGGTACGTCGTCTCGTTGTTCCGGGCCGGCCTGGACGCCATCCCGGACGACGTGGGCCGCACGATCGCCGCCGAAGGCGTCACCGGCTGGCGCCGGCTGTTCGCGTTGGAGATCCCGCTGCTTCGGCCGATCACCGGTGTGGTCACGCTGACGCTCGTCATCGCGGCCGTCCGGGTGTTCGACCTGGTGCTGATCGTCGTACCCGGGCCGATGCAGCGCTCTGCCGACGTACTCGGTCTGAACTGGTGGCGTGCGACGACAACAGGCGACGACCCGGGCCGCACGGCGGCACTGGGCGTCGTGCTGTTCGCGATCGTGGCTGCGGTCGGTGTGGTCGGCGTGCGCGGGCTGCGGCGGCGCAGGTGGGCGATGCCGGTGCAGGTGGTGCCGCCAGACCCCACAGTGGGTCGACCGAAGCCCAGCAAGCGAGTACGACGGATCGGGTGGACCGCAGGTTTCGCAGTGAGCCTGGTGTGGATCCTGCCGGCGGTGGTGCTGGTTGCCACTGCATTGCACTCACCAGGCGAGGCAGGTCTGCGGGGCTGGTGGTCGCCGTCGGGGCTCGGGTTCTCGTCTTTCGCCGCTGCTGCGAACGTCGGGTTGTTCCGTGCGTTGCTGTCGACGCTTTTGATCGCCGGCGCGGCAACCGCCGTACTGCTGGTGATCGCCGTACCGACGGCGTATCTGGTCGCGTGGGGTGGGCTGCCGCAGTGGTTGGGGCGAGTGGTGACGTCGATGTTCGTCGTGCTGGCCGTGACGCCGGTGCAGATGTACGCCGCTCCGTTGCGGGACGCGATTGGTTCTGCGGGGTTGGCCGGATCGCGGGTCGCGTTGGCCTTGGTACATGCGGCTGCCGGTCTGCCGTTCGCCGTACTGCTGCTGCGGTCCGCCTTCGCGTCTGCGCCACCTGCGTTGGTGTCTGAGGCATTGCAGGGGCCTGCGCGGCAGAGCTCCGTACTGGCGACTGTGCAGCGGACGTATCGGCCCGCGCTGGTTGCTGTGGCGGTGCTGGAGTTTGCCCTGGTATGGAACGACTTCATCGTGGGCTTCCTGATCAGCGGCCCGGGTACGACGCCGTTGTCGCTGGTGTTGTGGGGTGAGGCGCGACAGTTCTCCGCGTCCGCCGGGACTGTGGCCGCTGCCGGTGTGGTGGCTTCCGTCGTACCCGTGGTGCTGATGCTGTCGAACTGGCAGCGGGTCGTGCGTGGGCTGACGGTCGGGGGCCGGCCGTGACGACGTCTGCGCCGAGTGCTCCGAAGGTCGAGGAGGAGCAGAGCCGACGGCGAGGTGGGTTCTTCAGTCGCAGTGCGCTCGCCTCCGGGCTGCTGACGGGACTGCTCGGCGACAGGCTGTCGGAGAGCCTCAACAGTGGTGGCTGGATCCGGGTCGCGGGATTCACCGTGGCCATCGCCTGCGCGCTGATCTGGGCGTACTACGACATCCCGATCGCGTTGCGGGCGTACCGGAGATGGCGACGCGGCGGTGTGGCCGCCGTACCTGCTCCGGACCTGCACGCGGCTGCGGAGCAGGCAGAGTCGTGGATGTTCCAGCTCGGTTCGGGTGCTGCCGGGATGGCCGCCGCCGAGTGGTTCGCCCTGAACGAGCCGCGGCTGCGCGACCTGCTGGACACGGAGAAGGCGCGTGAGGAGACCGCTGACGACCTCGCCCGGATCTGTGACGCGCTGGAGGTCTGGTACCTGCGCAGGTACGAGCCCCTTCAGCTGCTGGCGCTCAGTGACTTCTTGGCCGCGGTCGCGGACACGAGCGGACGCCGCGACCTTGCGGAGCTGGCAGCCGCCCGTGCGGCGACTGCGTACCGACTGATGGGTGACCTGGACAGTGCGACGACACGGCTCGGCATCTCGGACAACGTGGCGACCCACAGCCGTACTGCGGCCGCGCTGACTACTCGTCGTCAGGTGGAGCGAGCACTGCTGCATCTTGAACGAGCCGAGCAGTCGCCGGCCGGGAACGACCGGGACGAGGCCGTGCTGAATGCACGAGACCGGCTGGACGACGCACGGCTCAACCGACCGGGTCCAGACCTCGCTGCGGAGGTGGCGATCTCGATCAACCTCGCGATCGTGCACCTGTACCAGCAGGATCCGGAGAACGCGCTGGACCATCTCGGCATTGCGGCTGCTCGTGCCACTGCCGCCGGAGACATCAGCGGGCATGCACATGCGCTTGAACTGTATGGCGTCGCGGCCTGGATGCAACGCAGCCCGCACGAGGCCAAGCGGTGGTGGACGCACGCCGAGCACCTCTACGCGGAGATCGGCGAGCGCGAGGGACAGGCGCGCTGTCTGCAGCACCTGGGATCTGCGGCGGTCGTCTCAAGTCGGCTCGAGGAAGGGCGGAAGCTCCTCGAGCGGAGCGCGTCGCTGCGGCAGTCCGAGAGCGAGCTGTTGTCGACGTACCTCGAGGCTGCGCGGGAGACCCGGCAGCTGCCGGAGGTCGAACCCGATCCCGTTCCACGCTTCACCGGCGGGTGGATCCGCCGCCGTCTGGTCCAGTTGCGTGACCACTTTCGCTGAGCCTGTGGACAGCCGCTCGGGATTTGTCGGCAGCTTCGCCTAGGTTGTTCGGCATGGCGAAGGCAGCGGGGATCACGAAAGGAAAACCAGCGTTCGCGTGCTCGGAGTGCGGGTGGACGTCGGCGCGCTGGATCGGGCGTTGTGGAGAGTGCCAGGCGTGGGGGACGGTCGCCGAGGTCGGCGCCCCCAAGGCCGCCCGGATCACCGCCGGCCCGGTGTCGTCACCCGCGATGCCGATCGCCAAGGTGTCCGCGATCGAGGCCGAGTCCCGCCCGACCGGGATCGGCGAGCTCGACCGAGTGCTCGGCGGCGGCGTCGTACCGGGTGCGGTGATCCTGCTCGCCGGTGAACCCGGTGTCGGGAAGTCGACGCTGTTGCTCGAGGTTGCCGCGCAGTCGGCTCGGCGCGGTCAGCGGACGTTGTACGTGTCGGGTGAGGAGTCGGCTGCGCAGGTGCGGCTGCGCGCCGGGCGGACCGATGCGTTGGTGGACGAGCTCTACCTCGCGGCCGAGACGGATCTGTCCGCGGTGGTCGGTCAGGTGGATGCGGTCGAGCCGTCGTTCCTGGTGATCGACTCGGTGCAGACAATGGCGCATCCCGAGGTGGAAGGCGCCCCTGGTGGGGTGACCCAGGTTCGTGAGGTGACGGGCGCGCTCGTGCGCCTCGCGAAGGAGCGGCACATCGCGGTCGTGCTGGTCGGCCACGTGACGAAGGACGGCGCGATCGCCGGTCCGCGGATGCTCGAGCACCTGGTCGATGTCGTGCTGGCCTTCGACGGCGATCGGCACTCCGGGTTCCGGATGGTCCGGGCGACCAAGAACCGGTTCGGCCCGTCGGACGAGGTCGGGTGCTTCGACATGGTCGACACCGGCATCGTCGAGGTGACGGACCCGACCGGCCTGTTCGTCTCCGAGCACGCCGAGCCCGTCGCGGGGACGTGCGTGACGGTGATGATGGAGGGCCGGCGGCCGCTGCTGGCCGAGGTGCAGGCGCTGGTCGGGCCGTCCGCGGCGCCGCAGCCGCGCCGGACCACCTCGGGCCTGGAGTCGTCCCGGGTGTCGATGGTGCTCGCCGTGCTCGGGAACCGGGTCGGCCTGAAGCTGACCGACCAGGAGGTGTACGTCGCCACCGTCGGCGGCGTGAAGATCGGCGAACCGGTGGCGGACCTGTCGGTGGCGATCGCGGTCGCGTCGTCCGTGATGGACCGGCCGATCCACCCCGGCCTGATCGCGATCGGCGAGGTCGGCCTGGCCGGCGAGGTCCGCCGGGTTGGCGGGCTGGAGAAACGCCTCGCCGAAGCCGCCCGGCTGGGCTTCACCAAGGCGATCGTCCCGGCCGACGTCCCCAACCGCGGCAAGGACCTGAAACCCATGGACATGCAGGCCAAGTACGGCCTCCGGGTCTTCGCCGCCCCGGACCTCCCCTCCGCCCTGCTGGCCGCCGGCCTCACCTGACCGGCCTGTGTTTCCGGCCACACCCCACGGCTGCCGGTGAGACGCGGGATCCACGGGCGTGCAGTGGGGAACGTACGCTGGGGTGGCCCCCCGCCGGGTTCAGCGTGGAACCTGGACAGCTTGCCGGCCTGCCCGGATGACCGCAGGAGCCCTCAGATGACCGGATCCAGAGTTGTCGCGCTCGGCCACTACCAGCCCGAGCGAGTGCTCACCAACGCCGAGCTCGCCACCATGGTGGAGACCAACGACGAGTGGATCCAGAGCCGGGTGGGCATTCGCGAGCGCCGGATCGCGGCACCGGACGAGCAGGTCGACGAGATGGCCTGGCGGGCCGCCGAGAAGGCCGTCGCGAACGCCGGCATCGACAAGGCCGAGATCGACTACGTCGTGGTCGCCACCTGTACGGCGATCGACCGTTCGCCGAACATCGCCGCCCGGGTCGCCGCCCGGCTCGGCCTCGGCAGCCCGGCCGCCATCGACGTGAACACGGCATGCTCCGGCTTCGCGCACGCGATCGCGACGGCCGACCACGCGATCCGGGCCGGCGCCGCCTCGAAGGCGCTCGTCATCGGCGTGGAGAAGCTCAGCGACTTCACCGACTGGACCGACCGCACCACCTGCGTGCTGATCGGCGACGGCGCCGGCGCGGCCGTGCTGGTCGCGAGCGAGGAGCCGGAGATCGGCCCGGTGGTCTGGGGTTCGGTGCCGGAGATGTCGGACGCGGTCCGGATCGAAGGCCAGGACGCGAAGTTCGCCCAGGAGGGCCAGGCCGTCTTCCGCTGGACCACGACCCAGCTCCCGGTGATCGCCAAGCAGGTCTGCGAGAAGAGCGGGATCGCACCCGAGGACCTCGGCGGCGTCGTCCTGCACCAGGCCAACCTGCGCATCATCGAGCCGCTCGCGAAGCGGCTCGGCGCGGTCAACGCGGTGGTCGCCAAGGACGTGGTCGAGTCCGGCAACACCTCGGCCGCGAGCATCCCGATCGCGCTGTCGAAACTGGTGGAACGCCGCGAGATCCCGAGCGGCGCGCCGGTGCTGCTGTTCGGATTCGGCGGCGGGTTGTCGTACGCCGGCCAGGTCATCCGCTGTCCCTGACCGGGCATCCGTCGTCCTCACGGCGGTCCGATTCACGCGGGAGATCGGGTTGCACGGATCAGGTGCACGGGCGTTTGCACGCGCACGTGCAAAGGCATCCGATCCGCTGTCCGGCGACTGACCGGTAGCCGGGGACTTGCGCCCCACGACGGCGGGCGAACCGCATAGACTCAGTTTTCGTGGCCCCCAATTCCGACAAGAACAGCACCGATGCCCGGATGCGCGCGACCCTCGCGGCGGTCGCACCCGGGACCGAACTGCGTGAAGGCCTGGAACGGATTCTGCGCGGTCGCACCGGCGCGCTGATCGTGCTCGGCCACGACAAGACCGTCGAGTCGATCTCCACCGGCGGGTTCGAGATCGACATCGAGTTCTCCGCGACCGGCCTGCGCGAGCTGAGCAAGATGGACGGCGCGATCATCGTCGACCGCGACGCCGCGCGGATGATCCGGGCCGCCGTGCACCTGATGCCGGACCCGTCGATCTTCACCGAGGAGACCGGCACCCGGCACCGCACCGCCGACCGGGTCGCCCGGCAGACCGGGTTCCCGGTGATCTCGGTCTCGCAGTCGATGCACATCATCGCGCTGTACGTCGACGACCAGCGCTACGTGCTGGAGGACTCCGGCGCGATCCTGTCCCGGGCCAACCAGGCGCTGGCGACCCTCGAGCGGTACAAGCTGCGCCTCGACGAGGTGTCCGGCACGCTGTCCGCGCTGGAGATCGAGGACCTGGTCACCGTTCGCGACGTGGCCGCGGTCGCCCAGCGGCTGGAGATGGTCCGCCGGATCGCCACCGAGATCGACGGGTACGTCGTCGAGCTCGGCACCGACGGCCGGCTGCTCACCCTGCAGCTCAACGAGCTCGTCGCCGGGGTCGCCGGCGAACGCGAGCTGGTCGTCCGCGACTACCTGCCGCCGGCCACCGGCCGCAAGGCGAAGACGGCCGACGACGTGCTGCTCGAGCTGGACGCGGTCAGCCCGACCGACCTGCTGGACATCGGCCAGGTCGCGCGGGCGCTGCAGCTCGGTGGAGCCGAGCAGCTGGACGCGGCCGTGACGCCGCGCGGCTACCGGCTGCTGGCCAAGGTGCCGCGCCTTCCGGGTGCGGTGATCGATCGCTTGATCGACCACTTCGGCCACCTGCAGAAGTTGCTCGCGGCAAGCATCGACGACCTGCAGACGGTCGAGGGCGTCGGCGAGAACCGGGCCCGCACGGTCCGCGAGGGCCTGTCCCGGCTGGCCGAGTCGAGCATCCTCGAACGCTACGTCTGACCCGGCGCCGGATCGCATCCGGCCTCGTCGGCACCCACCCCCGGTTCGCGGCGGCGAGCCGGGGGTGACTTGTGTTCCGGGTCCGGCGCGAGCAATACTCCAGGTGGAACATTTCGCACGGAACAATCCGTACGGAGGATGATGGCTGAGCTGACCCCGCTGGCGATCTCGGTGCTGGCGCTGCTCAACGAGCGCCCGATGCACGCCTACGAGATGTACCAACTGCTGATCGCCCGGCAGAACGACCGGATCGTCAAGGTCAGGCCCGGCTCGCTCTACCACACGGTCGAGCGGCTGGCCGGCCAGAACTACGTCCGCGCGACCGGCACCGAACGCGCCGGCAACCGCCCCGAACGCACGACGTACGAGATCACTCCGGACGGCAACGAGGCGCTGCGCCGCCGGGTCGAGACCGGGCTGGAGAAGTACGTCTACGAATATCCGCTGTTCCCGGTCGTACTGAGTGAAGCGCACAACCTCGACGTCGAGGACGCGCTGCTGCGGTTCCGCCGCCGGGTCGCCGACCTGGACGACTGGCTCGCCGAGCTGGACGAGGCGATCGCGACCGCCCGCGCCGAAGGGGTGCACGAGCCGTACTGGCTGGGCGGCGCCTACGTCCGGGCCCAGCTCGCCGCCGAGCGCGACTGGCTGGCCACCACCGTCGAACGGATCGAGAGCAAGGACTTGCCATGGGTACCCCGCACCACGTGAGGCCGGAGGTCCGGCCGTGGCCGGCGCTCTGGGCGCTGGTGATCGGCTTCTTCATGATCCTGGTCGACTCGACCATCGTGTCGGTCGCGACCCCGGCGATCATGACCGAGCTGCGCACCGACGTCGGCAACGTGATCTGGGTGACCAGCGCCTACCTGCTGGCGTACGCCGTACCGCTGCTGGTGACCGGACGACTCGGCGACCGGATCGGGCCCAAGAAGGTCTACTTGACCGGCCTGGCGCTGTTCACTGCCGCGTCGGTGTGGTGCGGCCTGACGACGTCGATCGAGCTGCTGATCGTCGCCCGGGTCTTCCAGGGGCTCGGCGCGTCGATGATGACGCCGCAGACGATGGCGGTGATCACCCGGATCTTCCCGCCGGACCAGCGCGGCCGCGCGATGAGCCTGTGGGGCGCGACCGCCGGCGTGGCGACGCTGGTCGGCCCGATCCTCGGCGGCGTACTGGTCGACGGGCTCGGCTGGGAGTGGATCTTCTTCCTGAACGCGCCGGTCGGCGTGATCGCCTTCGTGCTGGCGCTGCGACTGGTGCCGGACCTGCCGACCCACGAGCACAAGTTCGACCTGGTCGGCGTCGGGCTGAGCTCGGTCGGGCTGTTCCTGCTGGTGTTCGGCATCCAGGAGGGCCAGAAGTACGACTGGGGCACGATCAAGGGCCCGATCTCGGTCTGGTCGCTGATCATCGCCGGCCTGGTGGTGCTCGCGGCCTTCGTGGTCTGGCAGGCCCGCAACCGCGGCGAACCGCTGCTGCCGCTGGGCCTGTTCAAGGACCGGAACTTCTCCCTGGCGAACACCGCGATCACCACCGTCGGCTTCGCCATCACCGCGATGACGTTCCCGCTGATGCTGTACGCGCAGTCGGTGCGTGGCCTGAGCCCGACCAGGTCCGCGCTGCTGCTCGTTCCGATGGCCGTCATCACCGGCGCGCTGTCGCCGTTCGTCGGCAGGCTCACGGACCGGGCGCACCCGCGGTACCTGGCGAGCTTCGGCCTGCTGTGCTGCTCGGTCGCGCTGTTCTGGCTCAGCCAGGTCATCGAGCCCGATGTGCCGATCTGGCAACTGCTGCTGCCGATCGCGCTGCTCGGCGTGGCCAACGGCTTCATGTGGGCCCCGATCGGCAGTACGGCGACCAGGAACCTGCCACTGCACCAGGCCGGAGCCGGTGCGGGCGTCTACAACACGACACGTCAGGTCGGCGCGGTTCTCGGTAGTGCGGGCATCGCCGTACTGATGGAGTCGCGACTGGCGCACAACCTGCCTGCCGGTCCTGGCGGTGCGCCGGCCGGCGAGGGGATGGCAACGGGCGGAACGTTGCCCGAGCTGATGCATCAGGGCTTCAGCGACTCGATGGCGCAGTCGTTGATCCTGCCGGCTGTGGTGCTGCTGGTCGGGCTGGTCGCGGCGCTGATGTTCGTCAAGCCGACGCACCTGCAGCAGGCGCCGGCCGCCGGGTCAGACGACCTGGAAGGCTTGCGGAGCTGACGCACGGCCGTCGAAGACCGCCTTGACGACATAGGTTCCGGCCTTGGCGACCGGCTGACCGGGCAGGCAGCCGGGCCCGGACCGGCGGCCGTTCCAGGGCACCGTGACGGCCGACTGCTTGCCCTTGGCAACCACCAGGGTGGCGCGCTGGATCGTCTGCCCACAGTGCGTCGTGGTCCAGATCAGGTCGTTGCCCGAGGTAACGGTCACGGTCAGGGCGCCGGAGTCGATCGAGGCCTTGCACTCGTCCGAGATCGCCTCGAGGCGGACCACGAAGTTCAGCACCGAGCCGGACACGATCTTCCGGTTCGCCGGCACCGCCTCGACCCGTAGGTCGGAGCCTTCGCACTTGGTGTCGCGCGGCGGCGTCGTGGTGCCGCTGGTGGTCTTGGCCGGCTGCTCGGTCTTCTTCGTGGCCGGCGTGCCGCTGGGTGTCACCACCGGGGCGGTCGCCGGGTCCTGCTGCGGGCCGGACGCAGCCGTGTTCTTCGGCTCCTCGCCGCCGCCTCCGAACAGCCGGAGGACCAGGAAGAGCAGCAGCGCCAGGACAGCAAGTACCAGTCCCCGGCGGAACCAGTACACGCTGGCGGGCAGGTGCCCGACCGGACGGAGCAGGCTGCTCATGGCCTGCATCTTAGGATCGGCTTTGTGCTGGACCAGTCAGGCTCGCCGCTCAGGCCCACAGCTGCCGCGCCGCGCAGTCCCGCGGCTGCCGCGCTGCATGGGCCCGTTCTGCAGTGGTACGACGCCAACGCGCGCGTGCTGCCCTGGCGCGAGCCGGGGGCCGGTGCGTGGGCAGTGATGGTGAGCGAGTTCATGCTGCAGCAGACACCCGTCAACCGGGTGCTACCGGCGTACCGGAGCTGGCTGGAGCGGTGGCCGAAGCCGGCGGACCTGGCTGCAGAGCCGCCAGGTGAGGCTGTGCGGGCCTGGGACCGGCTCGGGTACCCCAGACGTGCCCTGCGGCTGCACGCGGCCGCTCAGGCGATTGTGGAGCGGCACGGTGGCGAAGTACCGGACGATCACGACGCACTGCTCGCTCTGCCCGGGGTGGGGACATACACGGCGGCTGCGATCGCGTCGTTCGCGTTCGGGCAGCGGCATGCGGTCGTGGACACCAACGTGCGTCGGGTGCTCGCGCGAGCCCTCACTGGGGTCGCGCAGCCGACCATCTCCCCCACTGCGGCTGACCAGCGGCTTGCGGTGAGCGCATTGCCCGCTGACGAGCCGACGGCAGCCCGCTGGGCGGTCGCATCGATGGAGCTGGGCGCACTGGTCTGCACGGCGCGTACGCCGAAGTGCGAGGACTGCCCGATTCGCGGGCGGTGTGCGTGGGTGCTTGCCGGGAGTCCGCCGTACGACGGGCCGCCTCGGCGGGGGCAGACGTACGAAGGCACCGATCGGCAGGTCCGCGGCCGGCTGCTCGCCGTACTGCGCGCCGCGACGGACGCCGTCCCCAAGCAAACCCTGGACGCCTGCTGGCCCGACCACTCCCAACGCGAACGCGCCCTGGACGGCCTAGTAGCCGACGGCCTGGTAGAACCCCTCCCCAACACCCACTACCGCCTACCCCGCTAAACCCGCCCTACGGGGCGAGTAGGCGCGTCGCCACTGGCCCCCTCCCCCGTGGTGCAGGAGGCGCTGAGGCTGGAGCCGGCTGCTGTTTTCATACCCCGCCGACGGGGGCCCCCCCGGCGGCCCGCGGGGGGGGTTGGTGAAAACGGGGCCCGGACCCAGGGAGAGGGCCCGCC